>NZ_JAIXST010000174.1 GCF_027484545.1 Runella sp.
CCCAGTTGTTGCAGTTGTCGGTATTGTTCTTCCGTTAACAACTCAATGCCCATATCCGCCGCCATCTCAATTGCGCTGTTTCCGGGTTTATGTTCTTTCCGTGATTCGAGAGCTTCGTGGTCGTAGCACACACTTCGGCGGCCTTTGGGGTTCTCTGCCGAGCAATCAAAGAAAATGAATTCGTCTGTCTTTGCATCATATCCCACTACATCGGGCTCTCCGCCAGTGGTTTCCATGTCATCCAGCGACCACAGCTTTTCGGGATTCGCCTCCAGTTTTGCCAGTACGGTAGCCCATTCCAGCCCTTGGTGGCGGTTTTTGTTTTTCTCAAAGCGTGCTTTCAATACGCTGAGCAGTTCTTCACGCTGTTGCGGCAACAAGTCTTTTTTAGGGTTATTCATGGTGTTCATAGCCTGCTTATTTTAAGTTATTGACAATGTCCTGCAGTCGGTTATGGGCCCAATTGATACCCTGCGCAAAGGGTAACTTCAGCATTTGGTCTCTGTCGACCACGGAGCGATAGACGATATGTATGGTGAGCTTGCTGGTGTCGTTCGTGAGTTTTTCAAATTCTAAAAACTCTAATTGAATGGGATAGCGTGTATTTTCCATTTCAAACGTCCGAGTGATTTTTTGGTTGGGTACGAACTCATGGATTGCTCCGTTGAAACCGTGTTTGTTGCCCATTGGGTCAGTGGTTTCAAACTGATAACTGCCGTGCTTTTTGTTTTCCAATTTCAGCACTTTCGTTCCCATCCATTGTTCCACAAGGTTGGGCTCTTCGTAGGCTTTGAACAGTAATTCCAGCGGCAAATCAAATTCCCTTGTGATTTTCAGGTCCTGTTTGCCGTCTTCGGCGTGAATTTTTGTTTTTCGTTCCATGCTGGTTAGATTATGTTTGAAAATTTCAGCCACTTCGGTGGTCCGACACTTCGGTAGTTTGCTTCTGATTAGCAATGCCGGCAAATTTAATTTGGTGAGCCCTTACTTTTCTTGCGGCTTCGGCCGTCCGATTGCCCAAGAAAAGTAACAAAAGAAGGGCCGCCTGTCCAATGCTTCATCCGCACAATACCCACGCGCATCACGCTGGACAGGCATTCCTCACGCGCAAGGAATTGTTTATTAATGATTTATAAAATTGAGCATAATCTTGTTTTGTCACCCTGAGGGCAGTCAAAGGATTAGTTTTCCTGTTTGTAGTTTTTCATGATGGCTTCCAATTTGTTGAATCGGTCGTCCCACAGTTGGCGGAACGGTTCAAGGAAGTCGGCTACTTCTTTCATGCTTTTTGCGTTGATGTGGTAGTAAATTTCCCGGCCGTTTTGCTGTTGTTCCAGCAATTCACACTCGGTAAGTATGTGCAGGTGTTTCGAAACGGTCGGCCGGGCAGTGTCAAAGTTGGCCGCAATAGCGCCCGCCGTCATGGATTGCGAAGCAACCAATAGGAGTATCGCTCTTCTGGTCGGGTCAGCGATGGCTTGGAATACGTCTCGTCGTAAATTCATTGTGTAGTCATTTGACTACAAATGTACATGTAGCTATTTGACTACGAAAATTTTTTTGCGAATTTTTATAAGACTGGAGGGATTACTCGGCGAAATTTAATGGAGAGAAGGAGCGGTAGTTGTGATTAATCAGTCAGGTATTTGTTAGGGACATTGGACGGATAATAGTCTGTCCCATAGGCACTTTTCATCAAGAGGGAAACAGCTTCATATATCTGAACTTCAGTTCGTTGAAATTGACGCAGAAGCCCCATCATGGCATAGCTGATCGGATTTATGGAGGGAATAAATGTCTCCCAATCATACCCTTTTCCCCAAATAAGTCCTTTGACGGTGAGGGTCAGGTCAGGCTTTTGAGTAAGAAGAAACTTCAGTACGTCGATGCATTGATTGTCATGTTGATTGACCGTGTGAAAAATCGGGGTTTGTCCTCCAAATCCATTTTCATCAATTCCTGCTTTTGAATTGATGTCGGCACCGTGTTTTACCAGTACCTGCGCACAGGCCAAATGATTATATTCGGCACAAATGTGTAATAAGGAGGCTTCGTACAAAGGAGTAAAGGTGCAATCCAACGAATATGTTTTTAACAATACTCCTTTATCTGCCCGTAATTGTGTATCCAGTACATCGGCATTGCCTGTTAAAACGGAGAGCAATACGTTGTCTTCGAATGCCAAGCCGTAGTCAACAAACGCTTTTATACATTCCTTAAAAAGAGGACCACGGCTGTACATATTTATCAATTCATACACCAGCGGTTTTCCATTCACTGTCTCATTGGGATTGACTCCTTTTTCAAAGCAGTCTCTGATTTCCTGAACCGAATGAAGTTCAAAATGAGTTATAATTTCCTGTAAATGATTCATTTGCTACCAATGTTTGGATGGTTGTTAAAATGATCGGTTACCCGTAAATATACAACATTTTTATGAGGTGGAGAAGCGCTTCTTTTTGTCGTTTATGAGTTGTTGAGAAGGCTTATAATGAGGACATTAGACGATGATACTCCATAAAAAAAGCGTCGGTTGCCCAACGCCTTCCTAACTTTATGATTTGTACACAACTGTTTTCAGCAGGTAATCATCGCTGCTTTTCGTTCGGTTAGTTTTTGATAAACGCCGTCCCAAAGACGAATACGTTTTTGCAGAGATTTGAGGGTTGCCTGTTCGGCTTCCATCCAAAATTGTTCATTGGTGCCGCACAGATTAGCAGTCATTTGTAAGGCCAAATGACTGTGATGATCTCCGTCGACTTCGATGTGTCTTTCTAAGTAATAATTGAAAATGGAAATACGTTCGGGGAAGGTTTTGTGGATGTCGTTGATGATGGAAATAAACATTCCCGGAATGAGGTCTTCCCGCCCAAACGTAAAAATCGAGGATTGAAGGTAGGATTTTTTACTATCAATGATTTGGAAGGTAAAATCTACAAATTCTTTTGCCTCTTTTGGCGTGCCTGCGGTACGGAAAGCTGCTTCAAAATCGCCGGTTTGTTGCAGTTCAGCAATAAACGTTTCAATGGGGGTCGTATCTGCGCCGCATTGTTTCATGGCGTCGATGTAGATTTCAAAATGACTTTTCCGCTGTCCATGTAAGTCCACGTCCGATTCTTCTCCCACCACAATTTCATTAATGAGATGGCGGGTCTCAGCCGACCCGACCGGAAACCAAGGGACGGTGGTACAGGTCAGGTTGTTTTGTAAGGTTTTCAACAGGGACATAAAGTCCCAAACGGCGTACACGTGAAATTCCATAAATACCTTCAGGTCTTCTGCATCCTCAATCATAGAGTACACTTTATGGTGCATGATTTCCTGTCGCAACGGCTCAATACGCTCTCTGATTTTTTCTATTTGCTCGGTCATTTTTTTGTTAAATTGTTGGAACCTGTAAGTCACAGGAGGTGTGTTTTGTCTTGCTCTGGTGACTTTATATACGATTTGTATCGTTTTTAGTTTTCAATTTTGAACAAATTTTATTTCAGAAGGGATCAGTTTTTGGTAGACAGTTCACTTTTCAGCAGACTGTTCGGTTTCTCAAGCTGCCGTTTTGTATGCCTTTTAGCGAAAAGAAAATGCAAAAGTAAAATCCCTACAAAAAAAGCGTCGGTTACCCAACGCCATTTTTGTTTTAAAATCAATTATTTACTTCGTTTCCTCCACCGGAGGCGGTACGCCAAAGCGTTTGTGCGCGCCTTTCAGTTCGCCGTGGGAGCTGATGAGAATGAGGGTCAACAGCGCAAAAAAGACAATTAGTATACCCAAATTAATGGCCCATTTTTTGGGGGCAAGCGGTTTTGGGGTAAACTCGGGTTGAGTTTTACCGATCAGGAAAGCTACAATGATCCAATTCGCGATGTAGAGGTATTGTTCAATGCGGTAGCCGCTCATGAACGCGCCCGTAATCAGTAAACTAAATACCACATACAGCCCCCAATGGCCGAGGAAAAGGGTGTAGATTTCGTTGGTAGTATTGGAGAGCGAATTGGGTTTGTTTTGGTAAAAACGCATCCACCAAAAGGCCGTAAATACCAATATTAAACCTATCGAAACCCATTGCACGAAGGGAAGCATCGGACTGTCGGCGGCAACGTCAATCTTGCTGAAAATGCCCTGAAGACGTTCTAAACCAAAAGATTGATCCCATACAATGAATGGAATCACCAATACTGCCATCAATAGCGGAAACCACACCTTGGATTTGGGTTGAGTATCGGTGCCCTTTTCCCAGTGAGAGGTCAGCGTCCCGTAGGCCATGCCGAGTCCGCCGAAAAAGCCCAGGGAGTATTCCATCACGTTCCAGAAATTGAACTTGATTTCGGTCAGGCGGCCGAGTACTTGTAAAAAATTACCAAACCCAAAGCCAAACCCGCCGCCCAATCCGGCAAATACGGCCACCCGCAGGGCTGAATACTGTTGATGACGTACCATGTACCACGTCAGGGCCACGGCGGAGCCAAAGCAGGCCGCCCACATTTCAGAACGGGGAGGAGTCATACGCCACTCAAATTCTTCAATCATAAAGAAATAAAACACGACAGCGCCCACTACCATTTCGATGATGACTTCGTGCCATTTGACGGGCTTCGCGGTGGAATCTGCCAGCGCTAAACCAAACAATCCTCCCCCTACAAAACCGTATAATCCTCCAATGACAAACAGCATCAACAGGCCATAATACACATTCACAAACTCAATACCGCGCCCATAACCCACTACAATGCCGTAACTTGCCAGGCCTCCCAAGCCCCAACCGATGGCCCCCGCGAGGGTAGCGGCAAAGGCTTTGGCATACCAGTCGGGGCGTTTTGCCAGTACTAAAATGCTCAATGAACCGATAGCGCCTGCCCAGGCAGCACCGTGTTCGTGGCCAAATTGCCCGCGAATGGCCCAAGCGGTCCCGAGCGACATGCCCGCCATGAGCATGGCAAAGTAGAGCTGTTTGTTTTTCATGCGTAAAAGAAAGTAGTTTAAGGGTTTGGTATCGTTTGTAGATTATACCTTTTTTGGGGTGAAATGGGCTATTGAAAAATTTGTTTTGGTCACGGAGTTGCACAGAGTCCGACACGGAGTTCCACTGAGAAAAAACGTTGTGAAACTCTGTGCAACTCCGTGTCGAAAAAAGAATAGCCCAAAACGCATCGGACACAGTACTCTATTCTATACAAACCTGTTATAAAAAAGTGGAAACAGCTGAAAAAACGGTCAGGAAGACGTTTTCCTGGCCCATATTTGATGAAACCGACGTGGAAGCGGTAGCCGACCTGGTGCGCAGCGGTAAATGGGGAAACCCCGATTGCGGCGATTTGGTCGAGACTTTTGAGAAAGAATTTGCCGCGTATTGTGGTAGTAAATACGCCATCAGCTGCGTCAACGGCTCGGTATCACTGCGGTTGGCACTGATTGCCTGCGGTGTGAAGCCCGGCGATGAGGTCATTGTGCCGCCTTATACGTTTATTGCAACGGCCTCCACGGTGATTGAAGCCAACTGCGTACCTGTGTTTGTGGACTTGGACCCCGATACCTACAATATTTCTCCCCAAGCCATTGAAGCCGCCATTACGCCGCGCACCAAGGTTATCATTCCCGTTCATTTTGGCGGACAGGCCTGCGACATGGACACCATCATGGACATTGCCAAACGCTACAATTTGCGCGTTATTGAAGATGCCGCGCACGCCCACGGAGCCGAATACAAAGGCAGGAAACTGGGCTCCATTGGCAATGTGGGTAGTTTTAGTTTTCAATCGTCCAAAAACCTAACAGCGGGAGAAGGCGGAATCGTGGTGACCGACGATGATGAATTGTACGCTATGATGAATTCCCTGCGCAATGTAGGCCGCATCGAAGGCGGTCAATGGTACGATCATTACAATCCCGGTTGTAATTACCGCATTACGCAAATGCAGGCGGTATTGCTCTCGGTCCAACTCAAGCGACTGGAAGCGCAGACCATTACGCGTGATGAGAACGGCTTGTATTTGAACACTTTGTTGGAACAAATTGATGGAATCACGCCTTTGAAACGTGGGTTGGGTGAAACGCGGCATTGCTACCATATTTATATTTTCAAATATGACAAAACGTATTTCAACGGCCTGAGTAAAGTGGAATTTGCCGAGCGTTTGGCGGCGGAAGGCGTGCCTTCTTTCCGAGGTTATCCGCATCCGTTGTACAAACAGCCGTTGTTTCAAAACAAAAACTTTATGTGCTACGCCATTCCTGATGATGTAGACTATACGCAGGTTCATTGTCCCGTGGCCGAGCGCGCGTGCAGCGACGAAGCCGTTTGGATTTTGCAACATGCGATGTTGGGAACAAAAGAAGATATGGAGTCCTTTGCGACTGCGATTTTGAAAGTACAAAGTGAAGTTTAAAAATGAAGGTCACAAAGTCACACAGAGTTCTGCCACAGAGTACCACAAAGTCAGTGAGACTCTGTGTATCCACTCTGTGAAACTCCGTGACCATTTTATTGGAAAGCAATGCAAAAAATAATCTTAAAACTGTATTTCATTTTAGTTACGACTCAGGTTCTGAGTCATGTTAGTTAAATTGAATAAAAAGGTTTACCATTGCCCATTGACAGATAAAGAACACATATCGCAACTTCAAGTCCAGTTAGCTACTCAAA
>NZ_JAIXST010000018.1 GCF_027484545.1 Runella sp.
AGACTTTTTTGCCGATATTGGCAGCTATAGAGATAAATTAAAATCTTTGATAAATACAAACTTTCAAATCATCAAAACTCCAAAATTGGTTTTGCAAACCTCTGTGAGTTAAGTATAATTTTGGTAGGGTTGGGTTTGTTGATAGTCACTAAAATCCAATGGATAGACAGCGCCGCTTCATTGGTACTTTCCTTAGTCATCTTTTACAACGGTTTCCAACTGATTCGCGGCTCGGTAGCTGCTTTGATGGACGAAACCGACCCCGAACTTTTTGAACACGCAGTGGATATTCTTAATAATCACAAGAAAGACTACTGGATTGATGTTCATCACATGCGCATTCAAAAATACGGCTCTGATTTACACGTTGATTGTCATTTAACCTTGCCCTATTATTGGGATTTAAGACAGGTACACGAAGCGGTTCATGAATTTGAACATGCTCTCGAAGCCAACAATGTAGGGCACGTCGAGCTTTTTATCCATGCAGATCCCTGCCTGCCTGAATGTTGCAAATACTGCCGGTTGAGCGATTGTTCAGCACGTTCAAGTGTTTTTAAAAAAGACATTGACTGGAGCATCCACAATTTAGCCAAAAACCAAAAACATTTTGTAGAAGCCGATTGACTGACTACCTGATTACGGTCTTTTCACTTTCACTCCTTGCAATAGACGAATTTATACAGCTTTTTTGTACTATTGTTTTCCACAATTTTCAAAACCTAACACCCAATGAATTTTAAATTATCCGACAAAACTGTTTTCGCCTGGCATAAGTGGCTGGGTATATTTGTAGGCGTTTTTACCCTGTTTTTAAGTATTACCGGGATCCTATTGCTTTTTTCCGACGAGATAGATGCCGCCACAGCCCCTGAATTAGTTAAAGTAACGCCTGCTCAAAAAAGGTTTCCGTTAGATTCTATGCTTTCCACCCTAAAGCAGATATATCCACAAGCGATTTTAAAGGAAACGATTTTGAATACGTCCCATCCCGACCACGCAGTGGTTACTGAAATGACGCTCAATAATGAACGGCAATGGGTGTATTGGAACCCCTATACCAATCAAATCAACGGAGTTCGTAAAAGTGAAGAACTATTTATGGAGAATGTGCTTGAATGGCACGAAGAATTCACCGCGGGAGAATTTGGTCACCTGTTCCTGTTTGTGGTAGGTTTGGCTCTGTTAGAGTCAGTACTGTCCGGATTGTGGTATTATCGAAAATCGTTGCTGAAAGTTTTTAAAATAGGAGTCCGAAACAGAAATACGTATCTCTTTAATGCCGACTTACATAAGTTAATCGGGGTAAGCAGTTGCCTGTTTTTACTGCTTATGGGCGGGACAGGCACTTTTTTTCACTGGGAAAAAATAGAACGAATGCTGGGCGAAGAAGGGGAAACTCCGCAACCGGTGGAAAAAAGTATCATGATACCCCCTCCGCCTGTTTCCCGAATCACGTATTCACTTGACCAATTTACGGGTGTTGCTGCCCAAAACATAGCCGGTTTTATTCCTGAATTGATCACTTATCCACAAGTCGATGAGTCACTTTCAGTATCCGGCGACCGTTCTGAAAGTATGCGTTTATTGGGAGAATTTAATTCGAGTGCTTTGTTTGACAGCAAATCAGCGGCACTTAAAGGCATAACTCACCGCGAAGACGGCGATTTGGAGCAAACTATGGAGCGCTCTTTTGAACAACTTCATTACGGCCAATATGGAGGAATTTGGAGCAAAATCATCTACGCTTTCGGCGGCTTGTGTTTGGCTACCCTTTCGATTACGGGATTCGTTATTTGGCTGAAAAAGAAGTAAATTGGAGGATAAACGATGTAAAAGGCTTTGTCCCTTTGCACACTACACTTTAGCCCTTATACATTATTAAGCTTTCGGGTGTGCCTGTTTATAAATCTTTTTCAATTTCTCAATCGTATTGTGGGTATACACCTGCGTAGCGGCCAAACTACTATGCCCAAGCAGGTCTTTGATGGAATTCAAATCGGCACCGTTATTGAGCAAATGAGTAGCAAACGTATGTCGAAGAATGTGTGGACTGCGTTTTTGAAGAGACGTAACAGCCGACAAATATTTATTTACAATTCGCTGAATCAGAACAGAATAGGCAGGTTCACCTTTATTGGTCAGAATCAGTACATTGGTGGAAGCATTAGGGAAATTTTCCCGTTTTATGCTTTGGTAGTTTTTAATCAAATCGGCCAATCCCTTGTAAATCGGAATGATGCGCTCTTTATTTCGTTTGCCCAACACCTTTAGTGTTTGGTCATAAAAATTCAGGTCATTGTCGCGTAATGTCAGTAGTTCGGCCAAACGCATTCCTGTTCCGTAGAGCAATTCCATGACCAATTTGTCGCGAATCCCATCAAAATCATCCGCAAAAGTCACTTCATCAAACATCAATTGCAGGTTCTTTTCTTCCACAAACATCGGCAAAGGTTTATCGGTTTTTAAGGCCGAAACCCGCAACGTAGGATTCGCAGCTATTACTTTACACCGCAACAAATACCCATAAAAAGACCGCAGCGTGGCCAGTTTTCGGTTCACGCTGCGGTGGTGTAATTCTGCCTCTACCAAACTCACCGCCCATCCGCGTATCATGCGAAAGTCGGCTTTGTCGAGGTCTTTCAGGTTGTATGTTTTCTCCAAAAACTCAGCAAACTGTTTTAAATCCTTCCCATAAGCGGTAAGTGTATGCGGGCTGAGCCGTTTTTCGTGGGCGAGGTGTTGGAGAAATTGTTCAAGCATGATCTATAACGTTCTTATTCTCATGTTTTTATACCAAGCTTCGTCGCCGTGGTCCTGCAATGCAATTTTACCTTTAGCGCGAGGCGTGGCATACGGCCATTTGGTGAATTTACTTTTAGCCAATTGCGCTTTCCAGGCATCACTGCCGTACTCATACTCAACCACTTTTACGCCATTAAGCCAGTGTTCCACATGATTCCCGTTGATTACAATTTTTGCTTTGTTCCACTCACCGGCAGGTTTAGCCACCCACTTACTTGGCGCCTGCATGTCGTAGTTAGCTCCCGTTTTTTGTTTATCGTTGATTGTCACCATTTTCCCGTTGTCATTAAACGGAGGATAGCCTTCATCATCAATCACTTGGTATTCCGGGCCTGAATAGTAGGGTGGATTTTTAGGGTCTTCTATGACTTTATACATCACACCACTGTTCTTCTTAGGTGGAATTTTGAAATCAAATTCCAGTTCAAAACTTTCAAATTCTTCATCTGTCACAAGGTCACCGGATTTGCCGTGGGTCATCAATGAGCCTCCCATCACCATCCAGCCGGAAGTGCCTGTTTTCCCGTACCTATGCCAACCCGCAGTGGATTTTCCGTCAAAAAGATTTTTCCACGGACCCGGTTTAGAGGCGTAAGAACAGGTAAGAAAGCCAAGTAAAAAAACAGTCAATAAAATACCGCTATTTTTCATGTTTAAAAGTAGTTTTTAGTTTAACAAAAAAGGGAATACACAGGTAAAATTTACTCGTTTATCTTCTTAGCAACTGCTACTCCAATCTTCGAATCTGCGGTTCCGTAATATAGAAACCATTTTCCTTTAAAAGAAGCCAAACCTTCCACAAAACACACCTGATTCACTTGCCCGACGATTTCGTAAGGCTTGTCCGGTTTCAGAAAATAGTTTTCTGAACGGTCTTTCAATTGGACGGGATTTTCGGCATCAAACAAAAACTGGCCGGCCGCATACGTTCCTTCGGCAAGGCTTGCATCGCCCGTTTGGTTATAATTCATTCCATTGTAAATCAGAACAATACCATCTTTCGTCAAAAAAGCCGGCGGCCCGGATTCCAACAAACGGGAGTCGTGTTTTCCGTTACGGGTAGTTGCTACCGGAATGCAGTTTACGTCCGAAACATCCAATGATTTATAAGCGGGGTCATTAGGTCGCGTGGCAGGATACCAGTTAATTAAATCGTCAGAAGTAGCAATATAAAGTTGGGCTTGATCACCCCAGTACATCCAATACTTCCCGTTGATTTTGGCCGCAATGAATTTATTGCCCACTTTCCGACACACAATTGCTCCTGATTTTGACCAAAAATCGCGTTTACCCTTAATAAAACTGTTGAAAGCCAATCCGTGTTTTTGCCAATGGATCAAATCACTTGAGGAAGCCACACAAAGACGGGCCAAGTCTCCATCGTACGCTGTATACGTCATTACATAACGCCCATCTTCGGTCTCAACAATGCGTGGGTCTTCGCAGCCTCCCTCCCACTCGTATTTTTTCATGAAGTCGTTGTCAGGATAAAACACGGGTTCGGGCATACGTTTGAAATGAATACCGTCATTGCTTGTTGCCAATCCCAAACGCGATGTTCCTGCGTACTTACCTACTTTATCCTCGGCTCTGTAAATCATATACACCTTGCCGTTTCGCACCACTACGGCCGGATTAAAGACGTCTTTCTCTTCCCAATTGACCGTTTCACCGCGTAATGGACATTTAAACGTGGTAGTAGCTTTAGCTTCCAGAATCGGGTTAGCAGCGTCTGCTTTCCGAAAAGGCCCAATCATCCAAGGCTGTTGCTTCTGAGCAAAAGTAAGTTGGGCAAGAAGAAGGAGTAAGAGTAGGTTTTTCATCTGAAAATCGTAGATTAGAAATGTAAAATCAATATGAAACTTACCCATTCGCTATTAACTCATTCCAGCGTTTTTTATGCTCAAATTTTAAAGCAGCATCATTTTCAAGAAGAGTCACGTAGTTATGAATAAATTCGGAGGTATTGGACAACAAACGGAGGTAGTATTTGAGTGACTTAATAACACCATTTACTATTACTTGACATCCGTGTACATTTCTAATTCGTTCAATTTCTTGTCGAATTGCATCCCTATCTGCCTCATTTATATCGGCAGTTGATAACAAATAATACCTTGATACCTGACTCGTTACGAACTTTTGAAAAGCATCTCTAACTAACTGTAAAGAAATAGGAATACCATGTTTTACTTCAACGGCTTCAAAAGGTCTTTCATTTTCATCAACAATGTCAATATCGCCAATTCTTCCACTACGCTTGTCTGCTGAGGTATGACTTTCTATCGCTTGCAATTTTTTGCCTTCAAAACGTTTAACTTCGCTTAGCAAACATTGATAAACTGCATATAAGGCAAGTGTTGGAAGACGAGAAGCTCCTTCTTCCAAATACTCGGAATGAAAATGGTTATTAAGCAATTCTGTGAGACCATCACAAGTTAGATCATAAGGTCTTGCAAAATCTATTTTACTATTATCCGAAACCATTTTAATATCCAATTATTAAAATTCCTTTTAGCGGTAAACTCAATCTATTACTGATATATAATGTTTCTAAAAAAACGCACACCTTTTGAAAATCGTCTTTCTTTTGGTAATCATTTCTGACAGCGATTATTAAATATTCAACCCCATACATCATACAGGCTTGAAAAATGTCTTTTAAAAACTGATAATTAACCACTGCCCTACCTGCTTCTACTTCCAAAACAATTTTCCCATCTGCACTTAATGCGTCTGCACTAAAATATTTGTCAATTTTATTATTAAGACCAAAAAGAACTGGAACCGGGATTTTATCTTCTTTTTTTTTGAAATCTCTACTTGAAAATTTAATGCTTGTAAATAGGGGGATATCTTTTTTAAAACACCATCACTATCTAAATTATTTTCAGGTGATTTTATTTCATCATATACCAATTCAAAGCATTTTACAACATTTTTTATCTCTTCTGAGATACCAACTGAGCGAGGGAAAAACTGATATTTAAGCATAACTTTTGCTAATTTTGACTTTTCTGTCGTAAAGGTAAGCTACGAATTTATTACATAACTATCTAAAAATCAATGTTTTACAAAAACAAAAACCCATATCTTATTTGATTTAGTATTAGTTAAAGCTAATTTGAAGGACATAATATATAAGTGTACCTCTTGTATCTTCAAAGCCCTTCATTTTTCCAGAAATACTGAAAGGTTGACATGGAAATCCTGCACACAATACACCATGGTCAGGTACAATATTTAAATCCAATTTGGTAATATCTCCAAATGGAATTTCACCAAAATTCAGTTCATATGCACGTTGAGCATGATAATTAAACTCAGACGTAAAAACACATTTGCCTCCAATCTCTTGAAAAGGTATTCTAAAACCGCCAATACCAGCAAACAGGTCGATAAAAGTAAAGTCTGGATTTTGCGGAGCTGGAAACGGCACATCCCAATTAAGGGGAAGAAGTTGTTGAATATTAGGCTCTTCTACTAAATTTAATTTGTCGGCTACTTCATCAAAATATTCTTTTGCTCTTATCTCATAAGATTTTGACAACTCATTCTCGTGATTATAAAGGAAGTGCGTAAAATATGCCAAATTTTCCGCACTCCCATTCATGTTTTCAAAACCAAGCTTTTCTCTTAATTCGCTGTATTTAACCATTTCACTGATTTTGAGTAATATTTATTTAGTACTGCTAAAACATTTTTAATCAAAACACAACGAAGCCGCTCCCAAAAGTCCGGCATCATTGCCAAGAGTAGCCCGTTTGATTTCGAGGTCTTTCAAATAGTAGGGTGTCAACCAATAGTTGAGTTGTTTCATTACGGCCGGAATGATGTAATCGTAAGAAGCCGACAAACCTCCGCCAATCAAAATCAATTTAATGTCCAAAATCCGAATCATAGCTACCAGACCATCACCCAGCATTTCGCCTACTTCCGTCCAGATTTGGAGGGCCAACTCATCTCCTTCCGCCGCTGCGGCTACAAGCCCTGTAGTTGAAATGGAACCATCATCAGGAAGCGCCGTTTCTCCTTTGTAGGCTTTGCGCATAACATTGGCCAAATCAAGCAATTCTTTTTTACCAATATTACGCTCCAGCACTTTACCATTCCGTGACGGAATATGCCCCGGCTCCATCGCATTACCGTCGCCGCCCACAAACACTTTGCGATTGATGATAGCAGCACCGCCTACTCCCGTTCCAAGCGTAATAAAAATATAATTTTCGTTGATTTTCTGTTCGGCAAAATAAAACTCGCCTAATGCTGCCGCGTTGGCGTCGTTTTCTAAATAAAATTGCACGCCTTCAAAACGTTTCGACAAATAGTCAACCAAAGGTACATTATCAATTTCCGGAATAGCCGTGATTTCGAGGGGAACGGTACGTTTACGATTAATCATCCCCGGCAATCCGATTCCTACTTTGGTAATGTTGGGATATTCGTGAAGTTGAACTGAAATGGCATCGCCCAAGTGTTTTTCAAAATGCCCTAATTCGCGCCAGCCGGCAGTATCGTGACTATAAAAATTAGAAATCCGACCAGTTTCAGTGTCCACGACACCCATTTTGACGTTAGTTCCGCCAACGTCTATGCCCAAATAATGTTCCATTGGTGATTATAAATCGTTATCAGTGAATTAAATACTAAAAGGATAGGTAGCTCGCAAATTACCAATTTTCGGGCCAAAATTCCTAAAATCAACTAATATCTCCTAATTGTGGACGCATCAAAATCTCCTCAATCACTGCACCGGGTGATAAATTATAAGCTGACCAAATCATTTTGGCCACATCAGTTGCCTGAATAAAACGCTCCGGCGGCAAATCTACTCCTTCCCAACTCGCAGTCAACGTAGCTCCCGGCAATATCGCCGTTACTCTGATTCCGTGAGGTTTGAGTTCTTCACGCAGTACTTTGGTCATTCCGTATAATGCAAATTTAGAGACGCAATAAGCCCCTCCGTTGGTGTAAGCAGTGATACTGGCAGTTGAACATAAGTTAAAAATATGCCCTTTCTTCCGTTCTATCATTCCTTCAATTACGCCACGGGTGAGATAATAAGCACTGTACAGATTGGTTTCAATCATACTTTCCAACGTTCCGGAAGGTTCGTTGTAGATTTGACCCGGAGCGAACAGTCCTGTGTTATTGACCAATACCTCCACGGGTCGGTTTAATTCCTGTATGAAATCAACGAAGGCTTCCACTTCTTTTTTTACCGCCATATCGGCGGTTTTTACATAAAGACGGGCAGGAGCATATTGCTCTTGAAGTGCTTTTTGTAAATCTGTTAAGTCGTTCTCATTACGGGCACACGTAACGACATCGAAACCGGCAGCCATAAATTGCTCAACCGTCGCTTTTCCAATCCCTTTGGTACCTCCACTGACAATTACAATCGGGTTCATCTTAAAAAAATGTTATTTTCGTTAAACAAAGGTTAAGATAATGTTTTACTTTTGTTGGCTTTTTCTTCCAAAAAAGCTATTTTTAACTCATAAATCATTTTTTTCAAACTTAAAAAATTGACAATTCATCAATGAATGTTTGGCATGTGTGTTTGGCCTTTGTAACTGCTTACCTGTTGGGGTCTATCCCCTCCGCCATTTGGTACGGTGAAGCTTACTTTGGGATTGATGTTCGTAAGTTTGGCAGCGGTAATTCGGGCGCAACAAATACATTTCGAGTACTGGGCAAACGTGCCGGTACGATTGTTCTGCTCATTGATGTTTTAAAAGGATGGACAGCGACAAAATTGGCCAGCATTTTATTCTTTTTAGGAGCAATTGATTCTTCTCAAATCCTTACTTTCAAGCTGTTATTAGGAACAGCCGCTATTTTAGGGCATTTATATCCTATTTTTGTAAATTTTAAGGGTGGAAAAGGGGTTGCCACATCGTTGGGGATGATTCTGGCCATCGACCCGCAGGTTGCCTCTGTCTGTATCGCCATTTTTGTACTGGTATTTTTAGCTTCACATTACGTTTCTCTAAGTTCAATGGTCGCGGCCTTTGCATTTCCCATGATTTTGGTTTTGGGAATTTTCGGAAAAGCCAGCACCTTACTGATTGTTTTTGGCTTCCTTTTGTTTGCTATTGTGGTACTTACCCATCAAAAAAACATTGTTCGTCTCCTAAACGGTAACGAAAGCCGCGTCTATCTACGACGGCGGCGAAATAAATAGTTTGAGTTGCTGCAAGTTGCCTTTGCGCCGGAACGTTTGCAGTTTACCGCAGTTCCATTATGTTTGTGCTAGAATGTTAATCTACATTCCAATCAGCAAACATTTGAACTACAATGTCAGCAATTTCTCTCACACTCATTCTCATTATTATCACCGTTGGTACCAGTTGGTATGCCTGGCAAAACCCTTCTTTGCTTGACAAATGGGTCATGGATCCCGTCCGGGTTTCCAAATACAATGAATATTACCGTTTTGTTACATCCGGCTTCATTCACGCCGACGTTGGGCATTTGATTTTCAACATGTTCAGCCTTTACTTTTTTGGAGAAGCCATGGAAATGTTTCTGGGTCAAATCTTCGGCCCCACTGGGACTTTTTATTATTTAGCCCTCTACATTGCCGGTATTGTGGTTTCGGATATTCCTACTTTTTTGAAACACCGCAAAAACAGCGGTTACAAATCGCTCGGTGCATCGGGAGGTGTATCCGCCCTTTTGTTCGCCTTTATCCTCTTGGCTCCTTTGCAAAAAGTATGTTTGTACTTCGCTATTTGTATTCCCGGGTTTATTTTTGGGCTCATTTATCTGGCATACTCATTTTATGAAGCCCGCAAGATGGGGGGCCGGGTCAATCACGATGCGCACATCTACGGTGCCATTTTCGGAATTCTTTTTATGGCCGTTATTTTGCCCGAAACTGTTCCTAATTTCTTTGCCCAAATTGCTTCTTGGAGACTCTTTTAAGACTTTTTGGCCTACGCTAATCGTTATTTTCTAAACATTATCTTTTAAATCATGAACAAACGCATTTTTGGGGCATTACCGATTTTAGCGGTTTCCTGCCTACTGTTTACCCCCGCAAAAGCGCAGGATGTATCCATCCAATACGCCCAAAGCATTACCCCACAAGACCTCGAACGACACCTGCGCGTTATTTCTCACGATAGTCTCGAAGGACGGGATACCGGTTCGCGCGGACAAAAAAAGGCGGCTAATTACGTGGCCAACTTTTTCAAATCCGTTGGCTTACAGGCAATTGTTCCTACTTCAGATGGTCAAAAATCGTATTTCCAGCCCTACGCACTTTACCAAAAAAGTTGGGGAGAAGTGTATCTTGCTACCGAACATCAGCGCTATGAACTACAGCACGATTTTTATTTGAGCGGTATACTCAATGTACTTTCGGAAGAAAAAGTCCCCGTGATATTTGCGGGTTATGGTATCGAATCCGACAAATATGATGACTATAAAAATCTGAATGTAGAAGGCAAAGCCGTAGTGTTTTTGGAAGGAGAACCGAAAGACAAAAGTGGCAAATTCCTGCTTTCGGGCGATGAGAAAGCTTCCAAATGGAGCAGCGATAACATGTCTTGGCAACGAAAAGTAAGTTTGGCGACTGCCAAAGGAGCAAAATATGTCTTGATAGTTTCTGATTTGACAGGCGATGAATTTACCCAACAGGTAGCTAAACGCGGAGCTATGAATCAGCGATTTAATCGCCTTTCCATGAAGCCATATACTGAAAAAGTGAGCGGAAATGCAGCTTTTACCATTTCGCGAAAAATGGCCTTGGATTTGCTTGGAATCAAAGAGAAAAAATTAGCAAAAATTCAGAAAGCCATTACTCAAAAAGGGCAACCACCTGCCACAGGAACCATTGCTGAACAGACTGTTCGCCTCAAAGCCGAACGCAAAGACAACATTGTCATGACCGAAAACGTCATGGGCTTTCTGGAAGGTACGGATAAAAAAGACGAAGTAATCGTTATTTCGGCCCACTTAGATCACATCGGTATTTCGGCAGATGGTCAAATCAACAACGGTGCCGACGATGACGGTTCGGGAACAGTATCTATTCTTGAATTGGCTGAAGCGTTTTCTAAAGCGAAAGCAGAAGGTCACGGGCCACGTCGCAGCATTTTGTTTATGACGGTAACGGGCGAAGAAAAAGGACTATGGGGCTCCGAATATTATACCTCCAACCCGGTAATTCCGTTGGCAAATACCATTTGTGACCTTAATATTGACATGATTGGACGCGTAGATGCCGCCCATAAGGATGACCCTAAGTATGTGTATGTCATTGGTTCTGATAAACTTTCGTCAGAACTGCACGCCATTGGTGAAGGCGCCAATGAAAAATACGTCAACTACAAGTTGGACTATACCTTCAATAACCCAACCGACCCTAACCGGTTTTATTACCGCTCCGACCATTATAATTTTGCCAAAAATAAAGTGCCGGTCATTTTCTATTTCACGGGAGTTCACGAAGATTACCACCGCCCGGGCGACGATGTAGAGAAAATCATGTTTGACAAACAGTCCAAAATTGTTCAGTTGGTGTTTCATACCGCGTGGGAATTATCCAACCGTAACGAGCGTATCAAAGTGGACAGCAATAAACCCTAAACCTTTAATCATGCTTTTTTTCGATAACCTTACCGATTTTCGTGCCCACGTAGGGCAGGAATTGGGCACAACTGAATGGGTCACTATTACTCAGGAAATGGTCAATGATTTTGCCAAAGCGACGGGCGATAATCAGTGGATTCACGTCGATACCGAAATGGCCGCTAAGTATTCACCTTTTAAAACCACCATTGCCCACGGCTTTTTGACGCTGTCGCTCGCTCCCAAGTTCATGTACGAGCTTTATCAGGTCAAATCCGTTAAAATGGGGCTTAATTACGGCACAAACAAAGTACGTTTTACCTCTCCCGTTCCCACTGGCAGCCGCGTACGGATGCACGCCACGCTGAAAGAGGTGGAAGACCAACAACCCAAAGGTATAAAATCAACGGTAGCGCTCGTATTTGAACTGGAAGGAAGCCAAAAACCTGCCTGTGTAGCCGAAATGATCAGTTTGATGTTTGAATAAAAAATGAAGACTGGAAAAACGGAGTACGGAGAAAGTAGTTATGAATCCGCTCCGTTTTCCGTAATTCCTTTTACCGTGTTCCAAACCACTTAAAAACCAACTGAAATGCGTTTAGAAAATAAAGTTGCCATCATTACCGGCGGTGCCCGCGGAATCGGCAAAGCAACGGCCGAAATTTTTACCCGCGAAGGAGCAAAAGTTATTATTTGGGATATGCTTGATGCGGGAGAAGAAACTGCTCAGGGACTCCTCGACAAAGGATTTTCGGCTGAATTTGTAAAAATAAGCGTTACAGACGTTCCTGCCGTTGAAGCTGCGGCGCGTGACATTTTTGAACGCTATGGCCAGATTGACATTTTGGTCAACAACGCCGGCATTACTCGCGATAAGTCTTTGCTTAAAATGTCCTACCAAGAATGGGCGCAAGTGATTGATATTAACCTCAATGGAGTATTCAATTGTACCAAAACCATTGTCCCTTACATGGTAGAGAAAAAATACGGTCGAATTATCTGTACATCGTCGGTCGTGGGGCAAACGGGTAATTTTGGGCAAACCAACTACGTAGCCACCAAAGCCGCCATCATCGGAATGGTAAAAACCTGGGCCAAAGAATTGGGGAAATACAATATCACAGCCAACGCCGTAGCACCGGGCTTTATTAAAACCGAAATGACGGATTTGATTCCCGAAGAAGTCAGAAATCAGACCGTGGCAGGCATTCCCGTGAAGCGCATGGGATTACCAGAAGATATTGCCAATGCTTATCTTTATTTAGCTTCTGAAGAAGCCGGCTATGTCAATGGACATACCTTGAGTGTGAATGGTGGAGTTGCTTAGAAAGTATGCTTGCATACCTTTTTTGAAAATTGTACATTTGACCCAAAGTCAAGTAAAACAATACACTTCTCAATCACACAAAAACAATGGTATTAGAAGGTTTAAACTTCAATCTGACCGAGGAACATTTGGCCGTACAGGAGGCCGCTCGCGATTTTGCCCAAAACGAACTGCTGCCGGGAATTGTAGAACGCGACAACGAACAGAAATTTGACCCAAAACTACTCAAACGCATGGGCGAGTTGGGTTTTTTGGGAATGATGGTATCACCCGAATACGGTGGCGGCGGTATGGATACAGTTTCGTACGTCATAGCGATGGAAGAACTTTCCAAAGTGGATGCTTCTGCCTCCGTAATAGTATCTGTCAATAACTCTTTGGTATGTTATGGATTGGAAGCCTACGGGACGGAAGAGCAAAAACGCAAATACCTTACCCCACTTGCTTCGGGCGACATTGTAGGTGCTTTTTGTTTATCAGAACCGGAAGCGGGCTCGGATGCCACTTCCCAACATACTACTGCCGAAGATAAAGGAGATTATTATTTAGTGAACGGCACCAAAAACTGGATTACCAACGGAGGTATTTCGTCAGTATGCTTAGTGATGGCGCAAACTCATCCCGAACTTCGTCACAAAGGGATCAACACCTTAATTGTCGAGAAAGGATGGGATGGTTTTGTAGTTGGTAAAAAAGAAGACAAGATGGGAATCCGCGCCTCTGACACCCACTCGTTGATGTTTTCGGACGTGAAAGTACCCAAAGAAAACCGCATCGGAGCCGATGGTTTTGGGTTTAAATTTGCCATGAGTACGCTCAACGGCGGACGGATTGGTATTGCAGCGCAAGCGCTGGGTATTGCGTCAGGAGCACTGGAGTTGTCTTTGAAATACGCCCACGAACGTAAAACATTTGGAAAACCTATTTTTGAACACCAATCCATTCAGTTCAAATTAGCCGAAATGGCCACCAAGATTGAAGCAGCCCGACTGCTGGTTTATAAAGCTGCCCGACTCAAAGACGAACACAAAGATTACGTACAGGCAGCGGCCATGGCCAAGCTGTTTGCTTCCGACGTAGCGATGTGGGCTACCACCGAAGCGGTGCAGATTCATGGCGGTTATGGCTATGTAAAAGAATTTCACGTAGAGCGCCTTATGCGTGATGCCAAGATTACTCAAATTTATGAGGGTACCTCAGAAATACAAAAATTGGTGATAGCCCGTGAGTTACAAAAAGCCTGAATAATCCAATTTTTGACGTTTTTCAAAAAAAAAGTGCGCGTTTCTTTGCAGGATTCGCGTACTTTTTTTTATATTGAAAAAAATTCCACACTTGTATTAGATTTGTACAATTATTAGTTTTGTACAAATTTTATAGGAACAACGGAATTTCAGTCAATAAACAAAGAAGGAATTAACCCATTATCAAATGGAAGATTATAATAAAATCATCGAATCCCTGGGCGTGAAGTTTATCAAAGCTCGTCACATCCGCATGTTGCAAACCATTACCATTAAGAATTTCTACGATGTCGAAAACTCATTGATGATTCTTTATGATGGAGAAGTATTATTTGCCAATGAAAAAATTGAAGTCGGCGATATGCTTTTTATTCCCGGAGGAAAACATGCTACCGTAACTTACAGCAGCGGTGATAATGTACAACCCAAGGTAGTGAGCAACGAAGAATTCCTGACTCGCCGTGAATTGTACTTTGACAGCTTGCGTGATTCGTCGCAGGTTGGGAAAATTCCTCACTCATTTGGATTGGTTGCTTTTGATGCGAAGGTGTTTGACTCGGTCAACTTCTTTACGTCGTTGGACATCCCTCCTTTTATTATCAAGAACAATTCCTACATGGCGCGGTTGATTGGCGAAATCCTCCAGGAAGATTTTAACGATACACCGGGTCGCGGACGCATTATCAAAATCAAAACCGAAGAGTTGGCGATTGAGGTTATACGTTATATTTTGAAAAACAAATTGTTTGTTGAACAGCTTGTTACCAACAGTACTTACTTTAAAGATCCTCGTTTGATTGACATTTTTGCGTACATCAAAGATAATTTAGGAGGTGATTTGTCCAACAAAGTATTAGCTAACGTAGCCAATGTTTCGGAAGATTACGTAGGTCAGTACTTCAAAATGTTGACTCAAATCAATCCTCAGGATTACATTGAGTATCAGCGCATGGAAGAAGCGGTTACGCTGCTCAGAACCTCTAAAAAAAGCATTCGCGCCATTGGTGCTGAAGTCGGTTATAAAGATACGGCCTATTTCTGCCGCCGTTTCAAAATGATGTTTGGAATTCCTGCCGGCAAAATGCGCCGCAGAGAATCACTAATGAACGTTTAACCGGTTCGATACATCGGACTAAGGATTAACAAGTGAAAAATTGATTGATGAATAAAGCAACTTACTCATGTAGGTTGCTTTATTGTTTCTCATGGGTTTTGGTTTAAATTTGCCCCGAAAACTAAAACCTTGTTACACATGAAAAAGCACTTGCATTTGTCTTGGATTTTTGTGCTTAGCCTTGCCTTTGTCTCACACGCATTCTGTCAACTCAAGGGGGCTTGGAAGCAAACTTCTTCTGACGGAAAAACAACGACGTTAATTTGTTCGGGCGATTACCTGATGGTTTCCCAATACAAAAAGAAGGAGTTTTTATATACTGAAGGGGGAGTTTACAACCTCAACGGCGGCACTGTCACCTACAAAAGTGAGTTCAATTCGTCAGATACTTCCAAAGTAGGAAAGACGATGAGTTATAAAATTACTATTTCAGGTAACAAATTATCAGTGGAGGGCTTGGGCGATTGGCAACAGGTAGATGGCAGCAATACCCTCGCCGCCGCCAACTATCGCATTACGGGGCGCATGGGCAACGAAGGTACGGTTACCACCATGCAACGCGGTGCGCGTAAAACCATCAAACTCTTGACAGGTACGCGTTTTCAGTGGGCAGCCATTAACCCCGAAACCAAACAATTTTCAGGTACAGGGGGAGGCACCTACACGATAAAAGACGGAAAATATACCGAAACGATTGAATTTTTCAGCCGTGACAACAACCGAGTAGGGGCTTCTTTAACGTTTGATTACGAACTCAAGGACGGAAAAGACTGGCACCACAGCGGCCTCAGCAGCGCAGGAGCCAAGATTTACGAAGTCTGGAGCAAAGAGCAGTAACCAGTTCACAGCGAGCAGTTTACAGGTCACAGTCAATAGTAGACCAATTTGTTAGTTACTCATTCACAATGAATTGTATTAAAATTCACTCATTCACCAATCACTCATTCACTAATTATTCCCGCTTCGAATGACGATTTCTCAATTATACGATTGCTTTCGTGCCTGCAATAGCGTTTCGACCGATACCCGACAAATTACCGAAGATTGTCTTTTTGTTGCCCTTCGCGGGGATAAATTTGACGGAAACCAATACGCCAAAGATGCACTGGAAAAGGGTGCAAAATATGCGATTGTGGATAACCCAGATTTTGCTGTGGACAACCGTTATTTATTGGTAGACAACAGCTTAGAAGCCTTGCAGCAATTGGCTCACTACCACCGCAAACAGCTGACTATTCCAGTAGTAGGTCTGACCGGTTCCAATGGAAAAACCACTACCAAAGAATTGATAGCGGTAGTTTTAGGCAAAAAATACAAAACCTACGCCACCAAAGGTAATCTCAACAATCACATTGGTGTTCCGCTGACCTTGTTGGCAATTGACGAAAGTTACGAAATGGCCGTCGTTGAAATGGGAGCCAATCATCAAAAAGAAATCGAACTGCTTTGCAGCATTGCCGAGCCTACTCACGGATTGATTACCAACATTGGCAAAGCACATTTAGAAGGTTTCGGAGGGCTCAAAGGAGTGCGCAAAGGAAAAGGGGAATTGTATGATTGGTTGGCCGGCTCGGGAGGAAAGGTTTTTGTGAACGCAGCGAATTCAACGCTTTTGGAAATGGCACAGGAGCGTAATTTTAAGGAATCTGTCACTTATTTATCCAATAGCGACGCCCCCCAAATGCTCGAAAGCTCTCCTTTTGTAAGCTACCAAACTGCCGAAGAAAATACCATTCAAACCCACCTGACGGGAAGGTATAATTTTGAAAATATTGCGGCCGCCTTGGCGATTGGAGCCTATTTTGGAGTATCTGACAGCGATGCCAACCAAGCCGTAGCCGATTACAATCCAACCAATAATCGTTCTCAAATCATTCAAAAAGGCACCAATACGCTGATTATGGATGCTTACAATGCCAACCCATCTTCCATGGCGGCAGCGATAGAAAACTTCGGCAAACTTGAAGCGGAGCGTAAGATGGTGATTTTGGGCGATATGCTTGAATTAGGCGAAGAATCTCCCGAAGAACATTTGGCACTGGGAAAACTGGTAGCCCAACAGAAATTCGGCATCGTGATTTTAGCAGGAAAATTGATAAAAGATGCGCTGCCTGCCTTACCCAAAGCCTACTACTTTCCTGATAAGTTTTCACTGCATAATTGGATTGTAGATCATCCCCAACACCACACACACGTACTGATCAAAGGCTCACGGGGCATGGGATTGGAAACCGTAGTGCCTTATCTGTAAGCAGTTTGGGGACGTAAAGACCGTATTTTAAGGTAGTTATCCCGAGTTTTTAAACTTTCTTAAAAAATTAACACAAGGTTTTGGAATTCGATCTCTTAACTTTGTGTTAACAAATCGTCAACACTTCACACTCCCTGATGAGCGACGTCATAAAGCACGAATGTGGGATTGCCCTCATTCGCCTCCGAAAGCCGTTTCAATATTATATTGATAAATACGGCACACCCCTTTACGCAGTTTATAAGTTACACACCTTGATGGAAAAACAGGTTAACCGCGGCCAAGATGGCGCGGGTGTGGCCAACATCAAATTAGAGGTACCTCCGGGTAGTCGCTATATTAGCCGCTACCGCTCGGTAGATGCCCAACCGGTCGCTGAAATTTTTCAGAAAGTCCAGAAGAAATTCAAAAAGGCTTTCAAAGAACTGAAAGGCGAACAAAAAGACCTTCGTTTCGATGCCAAATGGTTGCAGGAAAACGTCGCTTTTACGGGCGAAGTTTGGTTGGGACACTTGCGTTACGGCACGCACGGGGCCAATGAAATCGAAAACTGCCACCCTATGCTACGCCAAAATAACTGGCGAAGCCGCAACTTGGTGGTAGCAGGAAACTTCAACATGACCAACGTGGACACGCTTTTCGACAAGCTTGTTTCGTTAGGGCAGCATCCCAAAGACCGTGTAGATACCGTAACGGTCATGGAAAAAATCGGTCATTTTTTGGACGAAGAAAACCAACGCGTTTTTGACCGTTTCAAAGGAATTTACGAAAACCCCGATCTTTCTGACGTCATTGAAGACAACATGGACATGGTACGCGTGTTGCACCGTTCCTGCCGTGATTTCGACGGCGGTTTTGCCATGTGCGGAATGACGGGCTCAGGACAGGCTTTTGTGGTACGCGATCCTTCGGGTATTCGTCCAGCGTATTATTACGCAGACGATGAGGTAGTGGTTGTAGCTTCCGAAAAACCGGCCATCAAGGCTGCCTTTAACGCCAATTATGGAGACATTAAGGAAATCAAGCCCGGCCATGCGCTGATTATTGATAAATACGGCGAATACGACCAACACCAAATTCTGAAGCCGCTCGAAAAACGTTCGTGCAGTTTTGAGCGTATTTATTTTTCCCGTGCTTCCGATCCAGATATTTACCATGAGCGCAAAATGCTTGGTAAATTGCTGATTCCGCAAATTTTGGAAGAAATTGATTACGACCTCGAAAATACCGTTTTCTCTTACATTCCCAATACCGCCGAAACTGCCTTTTTTGGTTTGGTAGAAGGCGTGGAAGAGCATTTGGCGAAACAACGCAAAAAAGCAGTCTTGGACGGCAATCATTCATCGGAAGAACTTGACAAGATTTTGTCCTTCCGTCCGCGCATTGAAAAGTTGGTGTCCAAAGATGTGAAACAGCGCACGTTTATTGCCAGCGATGAATCGCGCGAGGAAATGGTCTCGCACGTGTATGACATGACCTACGAAGTTGTAAAAAAAGGCGTAGATACGATTGTGGTCGTGGATGATTCCATTGTGCGCGGTACCACGTTGGAAAAAAGCATTTTGCGTCTATTGGACCGTTTAGGTCCTAAGAAAATTATTATCGTATCGTCGGCGCCGCAAATTCGCTACCCCGACTGCTACGGAATTGATATGTCGAAAGTGAAAGATTTTGTAGCGTTCCGTGCGGCATTATTGCTTCTGAAAGAGCGCGGTTTAGATAATCTCCGCGACGAAATCTACGCGCAATGCGTGGCTGCGCTTGAAACAGGAAATGCCATGAACCAAAATTATGTAAAAGCACTGTTTGAGCGTTTTACTCCCGAGGAAGTATCGCGCAAAGTAGCTGACATTGTTCGTCCGAAAGATTTAAAAGCAGAACTTTCCATTATTTTCCAAACGGTAGAAAACCTGCACAAAGCCTGTCCACATCACAGTGGTGATTGGTATTTTACGGGCAATTACCCAACTCCCGGCGGAAACCGCGTAGTAAACAAAGCCTACGTCAATTTCTACGAAGGACGCGGTGTGGTAAGAGCTTATTAATAATCGTTAACGGTTATCCGTTAATCGTAAAGCCCTGTCAGCAAAAATACTGACAGGGCTTTTTGTTTTGTTTGCCTTCACTATTTTTTGTTACCTAATTCCAATTGTGTATCATTAAAAATCAGTTTTAGCATTTTTGGATGTAACTTTGTTAAAAGTAAAATGGTACTATGAAATTTGTAGATGTAAAAAACGACGTCGCTTTTCGGAAAGTTTTCGGCAATGAAAACCGAAAAGAAACTCTTATCTCTTTCCTAAATGCAATTTTAGGTTTTCATGGAAATCAACGGATTACCAAAGTAAACATTCTCAATCCTTATCAGCTTCCAAAGTTAAAAGGAGGCAAGGTAACAATCATTGATGTCAAAGCAACCGACTATATGGGCCGTTCGTTTATTATCGAAATGCAGGTGGCTGACATAGATGGTTTTGACAAAAGAGTATTGTATTATACCTCTAAAAGTTACGCAGATCAAATAAAACGGGGCGATTTTTATAGAAAGCTGTAACCGGTTATTTTCATTGGAATACTTGATTTTGAGCATACTCAAAATCCAAATTACATCAGCCGCAGTCAGGTACGAGATATTGAGACAGGTGAACAGACTATTAAAGACGTCGAATTTAACTACATCGAACTTCCTAAATTCAACAAAGAGTTGTCTGAATTGAAAACCCTGACGGAAAAATGGGTGTATTTTATAAAAAATGCTGAAAATCTGGAAGTTATCCCTAAAAACATCCACGATGCGGGCTTAAAATCAGCCTATGAAGAAGCCAATATTCAAACGTGGACACAGGAAGAATTAGATGCCTACGATTATGTTTTTATGCGCGAAGAAGATGAACGTGCTAAATACGATAAAGCAATAAAAAACGCAGTGAAAAGTGCCGTAAAAAGTGCTGTAAAAGCAAAAGAAGAAGAATTAGTGATTGGACTTTGGAAAAATGGAGTTCCAACGGATGTCATTTCCAAATCTGCTAAATTGCCAATTGAACAGGTACAGGAAATTTTGGAAAAATACACATAAAAATGAAACCCCTCTCCCGCCGCCGCTTTCTTCAATCTTCCTCGCTATTGGCCGGTACTGCGCTATTACCCCAATTTAGGTTGGCGCCGAATTCATTGCGCTTGGGTGGCCCTATCTTTTTAAAAAGCGATGACCCGGTAGAATTGGCGAAAGAGCATCGACGTTTGGGGTACAGTGCTGCTTATGTACCTGCGGTAAAAGTGGGAGAAACAGCTAAAATCCAGGCCATTCGGAAAGCGTTTGCGGAGCAGAATATCATTATTGCCGAAGTAGGCGCGTGGGTCAATATGCTCGACCAAGACGCCGAAAAACGAAAGAAAAACATCGATTACGTTACCGAACGGCTGGCATTGGCGGAGGAAATTGGCGCATTGACCTGCATTGATATTGCGGGTTCGTACAATCCCAAACACTGGGACGGACCAGATGCACGAAATTTGACCAAAGACTATTTTGATGCCACGGTCGAAAACTGCCGCAAAGTAATTGACGCCGTAAAACCCAAAACGACCAAATTTGCATTAGAAATGATGGGTTGGAGCTTACCCAACGATGCCGATTCCTGCCTGAGATTCATTAAAGCCATTGACCGACCAGCCTTTGCGGCCCACGTCGATATTGCCAACATCATCAATTCTCCCGAACGGTTTTATCAAAATACGGCATTGATTAACGATACTTTCAAAAAGCTTGGGAAGTGGATCGTGTCTTGCCACGCCAAAGATGTCGTGGGAAAAGATGTACATTTTGCCGAAACCATGCCTGGGCGGGGAAGTATGGACTATGCGGCTTACCTGCGAAATGTAACAGCGCTGCCACGCGAAGTGCCTTTGATGCTGGAACACCTGCGTACTGCCGAAGAATACGACGAAGCACGATTGTATGTTATGAAAGTAGCGAAAGAAACGGGTATCTCATTGACGTAATAGCTATTTTTTCTGATTTAAACCCTGATAGCGTTTGGAACGCTGTCAGGGTTTGTTTTTTGTCCCATTTATCAGAACATTCGTCACAGTTTTTACATTGGGGTAAGCGCTACGGGTACCTTTGAGCCATCAAATACCCATTAACAGCCATTTTTCTTTTTTCTGCATAACAAAATCCTGACTAAACCTATGACTCTTCAACGCTTCCGTCAAATCGAATTTTGGGTGATTACGGCCCTGGTTGCATTGTTTTTATTAATCACACTTGCCACTGATTACCACAATTTTTCACGCGTGTGGTTTCACATTGATGCCCTTGAACAGAATCGTATTTTACTCCGCTACGATTGGGTAATGAATGGGCTATGGCCTATCCTGAGTGTTTTCCTGACCTTGTATGGCAGTTGGTACGCGCTGAATTACGTCATTATTCCAAGATATTGGCCCAATAATCTCAATTTTTTCGCGCTTGGATGGATATTGATTGGCATTGTTGTGCTGACGGGAGCTTGGAGTTATTTGTATTTCTGGGAAGGACTTGATTTTCGACACGATATAAATTACAAAATTATTGGCGCGAAAATTTGGTCTTCTTTTCGCCTCAGAAACTTAGCTTTACTCAGTGGTGGTCTGTTCTTGGCTTTGTCCTTATACACTCTTCTTTCTCAGGCCTATCAATGGGCGCTGCAACAACCGGAAACGGATCCCAACCCAAACCAAAAAGTCATTAAAGATGGCAGCATTTTGGCATTTATTGGATTTGTGCTGTGGATTGCTTCCCAAATCACGGCGCTTAATTTGTTCCTTATCCCCGGTTTGATTTGGGTACAGGGCGCATTTCTTCACGCTTATTTGTATCATCACAACCTGCTGAGATGGAGAACGTTTACTTTTCGTAAAAGTCATGAGAATCGCCAAGCCTTCTTGATCTTGTTAACTACTTTTGCTATTAGTTTCGGCAGCAGTATAGTTTTGGTTTTGCTTCATGACTCATTTCGAAATTACTTGTATGGCTCCAATGTAGGAGATATTCTTGCATTTTGGCTGGTTTCCTGGCTGGGAGCAGTTGCTGTTACGTTGATTCGCCAGTTTATGGTGAAGCCGCTGGAAACCAACCTCAACCGCAATGTAGCCGAACTTTCCGCCCTGCGTGCCCAAATCAATCCGCATTTTTTGTTCAACGCCATGAACACGCTGTATGCCACAGCCATTGAGGAAAAAGCTGAACGGACTTCACAGGGGATTCAGCAACTGTCGGACATGATGCGCTTTATGATGCATGAAAATAATCAAGACCAAATTGACGTACAACAGGAAGTAACCTATCTGCGAAACTATATTGATTTACAGCGACTTCGGCTAACAGAAACTGATAAACTGGAGTTAAAAGTGGACTTAGACGATACGCTTTGCCTTCGGAGTATTGCCCCGATGTTGCTGATACCTTTTGTGGAAAATGCGTTTAAACACGGCATCAGTCTGCGTAATCAATCCTGGATTTACATTAAATTGTACTGCCAACAGGACCAACTTCATTTTTCCGTTTTTAACAGCCTACACCCGCGCCACGAAGAAGACCCCGAAAAACACTCTTCCGGAATTGGGTTGGTCAATGTTCAAAAACGTCTTGAATTGCTCTATCCTAAAAACCATCAGCTTCAAATTCACCGTACCGAAAAAGAGTTTTCGGTGAATCTCGTGATTGACCAATCGGCCAAGAAGTCGCGGCGAATGGTATCAAAAATTTCACCGAATCAAATGCCCGTTTGACTGACCTTATTTGAACAGAACTTACTGCCAAAGTCGTTTGGCACGTGCATAAATGGTAACAGTGACCAAAATCAATTCTATCAAGATGAATTACTTTGTAAGAATTAAGAATCAATAAATTCTTAATTTTAACTGTTTATAAACTGGTTAAATGAATGATTGCCATCGCGATAGACGACGAACCCAAAGCACTTGATATTGTACGCGTTTTTGCCGAGAAAGTACCGTTTCTGGAGCTGAAAGCAACTTTTCAGGACGCTTTTGAAGCACTGGATTTTCTCCAAAAAGAAGCGGTAGATTTGATTTTTTTGGACATTAAAATGCCCGACATTTCGGGACTTGAATTCTTAAAAATACTTTCCAATCCCCCTTTGGTCATTTTCACAACGGCCTACGCCGAACATGCCGTGCAGAGTTACGACTTCGATGCGATTGATTATTTGCTCAAACCATTTGCCCTCAGCCGATTCTTAAAAGCCTGTACCAAAGCCAACGAAGTACTGAAAATCAGAAGCGGAGCTACGCAAGACGAAAGCAAGCGTGAGTTGGTTCTAAATAGCGGACCCACACCTACTGCTTTGGAAAGTATCTTTGTTAAAAACAGCTACGAGCAAGTCCGGGTAATGTTGGACGATATTTTGTATTTAGAAGCAGGAGGAAATTATGTGGTTTTTGTCACCAAACAGCAAAAAATTGCCTCTCGCATGACCATGAGCGAAGCTAAAAATTTATTACCCAAAGAACGTTTTGTACGGATTCACCGCTCCTACATCGTAGCCAAAGACAAAATTGAACGGTTTGACCGATACGAAGTATGTATTCAAAATCAGCTCATTCCGATTGGGGCCAATTACAGTACTTCGCATTTGAAATAAATTCAACTCTCCTCCTATTTTACAAAACAGCGATTGCCGTAGTCAGTATCTCCACTGTCCACTTCATTTGAGCCTAAATTTCTTTCTTCTATAGTAAAAATTGCGGTGAAATTTTATAAATTTCTACCCGAATTATTTCTACCAAACCTAACCTTTTACTGCAATGAAATCTTTACAAATCAACTACTTGGCTGTATTGGCCGCTGCTATTGTCACTTTTATTTTAGGCGTTGCCTGGTACATCGGTTTCAGCGAGCCTTGGATGAAATTGGCCAGCCTTACCGAAGCCCAAATACAGGCAAACGGTGGCGGGGGCTTTGCCTACATCATCAGTTTTATCACCTATATTTTGGGGCGTACGCCTTGGCTATTTTGTTCAAATCCATGAAGATCAGTACCGTACAAACGGGTGCCATGACAGGGGCATTGATTGGGGCGTTGATTGTGGGTGGCAATATTTTTACTAACAATGCTTACGAGTTAAAACCCGTTGGGCTATCTATCCTGAATGCAGGGTTCAGCGCCATCAGCGGGGCAGCGATGGGGGCGATTTTGGGCGGATGGAAGAAGTATAAATAAGCGAATAGTGAAAAAACTGTAAAAAAGCACCCGTCGGACGGGCTTCTCCCGTTTAAACCGACCGATGCTTTTTTGTATTATTGCAAAAAAATCCATAACCCCTTAACACATGTCTAAACCTTCTAACCAAAATTTACTTTTTGGACTTCCCGTAATTGTGGCCGCATTGGGCTATTTTGTTGATATTTATGATTTGTTATTATTCGGCATTGTACGCGTGCCCAGTCTCAAAGATTTAGGACTGAGTGATCAGGAAGTATCCACCATCGGAGCTTCCATCATTAGCTGGCAAATGGGCGGATTGCTCATCGGCGGAATACTCTGGGGCGTGTTGGGTGATAAAAAAGGCCGACTTTCCGTACTTTTTGGCTCCATCATTACCTATTCCATTGCCAACATCTTATGCGGTTTTATTCAGGATACTTCATTTTTACCGGCAACGGATTTATACAAATATTTACGCTTTATTGCCGGAGTTGGCTTGGCGGGTGAATTAGGCGCCGGTATTACGTTGGTTTCCGAAATCCTTCCCAAAGAATTGCGTGCCATTGGAACGTCATTAGTAGCAGGGATTGGTCTTTTAGGAGCGGTAGTCGCTTATTTTACCGTCGAAGTTTTTGGAGATTGGCGCATTGCTTACTTTGTAGGCGGCGGCTTAGGTTTTGGGCTATTATTGCTGCGAGTGGGCGTGGTAGAATCGGGCATGTTCAAAGGATTATCCTCCCAAAAACACGTTGCCAAAGGCGATTTCTTCTCGTTTTTTACCAATTGGGAACGCTTTAAGCGCTACATCAAGTGTATTGGAATCGGCCTTCCTACGTGGTTTGTGATTGGCATTTTGGCTACTTTCGGTAATGAATTTGGTAAAGCATTTGGCATTGAGGAACCCATCAAACCGGGATTGGCCATCATGTGGTGTTACGTAGGACTCGCCATCGGCGACCTTTCCAGCGGATTTATCAGTCATTATTTTCATTCCCGCAAAAAAGCCGTTGCCCTCCTGATGGCTTTTTCGGGCGTGTTCAGTATTATTTATCTTTTTGCAGGAGTAAAAACGGCTTTTGCTCTGTACAGTCTTTGTGTGCTTATGGGCTTTGGTATCGGCTATTGGGCCATGTTTGTTACCATTGGGGCCGAACAATTTGGCACCAATCTCCGCGCCACTGCCGCCACCACCATCCCCAACATGGTACGTGGAATGGTTATCATTATGACTATGCTTTTTACGGGCTTTAAGTTAGGGACTTTAGACGTTTTCGGATGGTTTCAACTTACGGTCCCCCAATTGGGCGTGATTGGTGCGGGAACTTTGGTCGGAGTGTTAAGTTACTTTTTAGGCTTTTATTCAACCCTCACCGTTCCCGAAACCCACGGCAAAGACCTTGATTTTGTAGAAGAATAAAAAAGAGTGTCGAGGGTCAAATGCAAAGTGTCGAATTAAGTTTTATTTGACATCGCACGGGCGACCCCGTCTGCATTTGACCCTCGAAATTATTTTACCCTCCCTACTCCCCCAACTCGACACTCTCTACTCTGAATTCGACACTAACTTCATGAAATACCGTGCTCTTTTTGCCTTGCCTGTCATTGTGTCGGCCTTAGGCTTTTTTGTAGATGTGTATGACTTACTGATTTTCAGCATTGTACGCATTCCCAGCTTACAATCTATGGGATACTCCGAGGCCGAAGTTTCAAAAATCGGGACCTTTATTTTCAACTCTCAACAGGCGGGTTTACTCGCAGGAGGGATTTTGTGGGGCGTACTGGGCGATAAAAAAGGCCGACTTTCGGTTTTATTTGGTTCCATTGTAACCTATTCTTTGGCCAATATCGCCTGCGGATTTGTGGAAGACCCTAATACGTATGCGTTGCTGCGTTTTGTAGCAGGCGTGGGTCTTTCGGGCGAGATTGGAGCAGCGATGACTCTTGTAACAGAAATTATTCCCAAAGAAGTACGCAGCCTCGGACCTACCTTGGTGGCAGGTGTAGGGTACTTGGGCGCGGGTGCCGCGTACTTAACGCAGGAGTGGTTTGAATGGCGCACGGCCTACATGGTGGGCGGCGGCATGGGACTTTTATTGCTTTTATTACGGGTTAGCGTTTTCGAGTCAGGGTTGTTTTTAGAACTCAAAGAGCAAAATGTCAGCAGAGGCAATTATTTCTATTTTTTCAGCAGTTGGCCGCGTTTTGTTAAATACCTGCGTTGCGTCATGATTGGCGTGCCTACTTGGTTTGTCGTGGGAATATTAGGCACTTTTGGAAATGAATTTGGAAAAGCACTCGGAATTACGGAAGCCATTTCTCCCGGCAAATGCGTTATGTTCATTTACTTTGGATTAACGGCAGGAGATTTTTTCAGTGGACCTTTAAGCCAATGGCTTCATTCCCGGCGCAAAGCCATTGGCTATATTATGTTTGTGGGGGCAATTTGTGCCGGAGTTTATCTGTTCGGGGGTATCACTTCTCCAACAGTATTTTATATAATTTGCTTTTTATCAGGCATTTGCACGGGCTATATCGGTCTTTACCTCATGATGGTAGCCGAACTTTACGGTACCAATCTCCGCGCTACTGCCACTACCTCTGTGCCAAGTATTGTACGCGGGATGGCCATTCCGATGACACTCGCCTTTCAGGCTTTCAAGCCTTCCTTGGGAACACTCGGCGGTGCTGCTATTTTGGGAGCTCTTTGCTACGGATTAGCCCTTTTCTCACTTACCAAAACAGAGGAAACGTACGGAAAGGCACTGGATTTTATGGAAGAATAAAAATTGCAGGTCTTGGTAATTCAAACACAAATGGTTAAAAAATAAGTGCAGAATATCGAATTGAGAATTAACTCGACATTCTGCACTCCAAATTAATTCGACACTTCAAAAAGAATTATCGTAAGCTTACTTCTCCGTATTTTGAGACTACTTTCAGCTTCGTACCGTTTCCTTTTCCAATTTTACCCACGTATTGTTTCGTCATGCGGGGACCGCGGTGGTCGTCGTCTTTGCGATCATCGTCGTTCTGGGTAAAAGCAACTTTACGGTCAGTAGGATATTTAAAGCCGCCGTAGCTTACAGTGACGTCAAAGCTGCAATCATTGTTTTCCATGGGAATCACCACTGATGAATAACTGGCCTGAATATCCAAATTCTCAGCCGATTGATTCAGTTGGTCGATGCGAAAACCGCCTGAAAAGCTGAGTTTGATTTTGCCGGAGCCTTTCAAATTTCCAATCCGTCCTCCTGAATAGCTGATTTGCCCGTCCAGAGTTTCGACTTCGCCGATTTTCATTTTGCCAAACTTATTGACCAATATGAGGTTTTCAACTTTGACAAGATCAAGGGTTGAGTACGCAATGTCAATCGTTCCGTTCAGCATCTGCTGAATATCAGCCTTCCCGTACGATACATCAATGTCATTTTTACTGCCGGTCAAATCAGTGGCTGTAAAACTCCCGTATTTGGATTCGACTACAAGCGGTGCCTTGAAAAAGGGAATATTGGTAGCACCAAAACGGTTTTTAACGGTTAACGGAGTATTTTTCGGCATCGAAACCGTGTAGTCTATCTGTACAAAATTTTTCTCGTTATTGTTACTTTTCCAACTCCAGTTTGAATTCCCGTTTTTGTTAATAACGGTACGAATGCTGATTTGGCCGCCGTCTTTTTTGTCTTCTATTTCCACGCCATCCAAGTACTGTTGGGCGCGGTCGTCGTTATTAGCATTGGCCGTAATGCTGATATCCACCCGGACCTCATTTTTATCCCAAAGGTTGATTTTTACCTGTCCAAATTGATTGTCAAGCAATAAGTTGTCTTTAGATGTTACGTCATAAATTTTAATAACCGACTTTTTCTTTTCGACGCTGCCGTACTCTCCCGCACGGGCTACAAAAGCGAAAAAGCAACTAATAACGATTAACAGATAACTATTAATCTTACGAAAGTTTATCGTTTGCATGGTTGTTCTTGTTTTTGATGCGTTGGATAATATCCAACTGTTGGTTCAGTAAATCAATCTGCCATTGCAGGTTTTGGATCATGGCCTGAATCACGACTTCCTGATTGGGGTTCTTGGGAAGGTCAGATTTCAGGTTTTGGTATGAGCGCTCAAGCTGATCCAATTCCACTGCAAATTCTTTATACAATGCTGGGTCGCTTTCCGTCATTTGACGAAGTTCCGCCCGTTTGTTGTCAATCAATTGGGTATATTGGCTCACTTGTTTGGCAAAACCGGGATCGGCCAAAGCTACTTCCGGAGCCTCCGTAATTCCATAATTCTGATTAATACGATATCCAAACCAACCCAATCCCATGAGGAGGGCAATAGAAGCAGCAATGCGCCAATTCCATTGAAAAGATTTATTTTTCGATGTACCATCACGTTCTAATTTGTCCAAAGAGGAGGGTTTTTCTGATTGTTTATCAAATACACCACCGCCACCTTCTGGTTTAGGCAAAAAGAATGGATTATAGGTACGACCATTCTGAAAACTTTCATGAACAATCGCTGCCTGAAAATTATCCCCTCCTATCGGCTTGGCGTTATCTTTATCTACACTATTATTCTTATCCGTGTTTTCACTGACAATCTCGCTTGCTTTGGGCAATTTTTCACTCAACCGATTCCAAAGGTCATCAGAAGGCTCATGCACATCAAATGCCTCGCGGTTGTCTCTGACGAATCGTTGCAATTTATCTTTCATCTTTTTAGTATTTGGTATGGAGTACTTAGTATTCAGTAATTGCATTTATTCTCACTACTGACTTTTCACCGCTCGGGCACGGTCCGCCGTTGCGTGCCCCGTACTCACTACTAATTTTTCAATAATTCCAATAACTTCTTTTTCCCTCTCATGTATTGCGTTCGGGAAGTGCTTTCGCTGATGCCGAGGATTTCACCGATTTCTTCGTGGTCGTAGCCTTCAAACAAATACAGCGATAAAACCACTCGATAGCCTTCGGGCAGCTGTTCCATACATCGACGAACCCGCTCTACGTCCATTTGAATGCCTTCTTCGTCAAACGACTCAGTATCGGCAATGTCGTGGTCGTCGTCACCGTATCCTTCGATGTCAACGAGCTCCATTTTACGTTGGCGGAGGTGATTGATGGCTTTATTGACCACCACCTGCTTCAGCCACGCCCCAAACGTGGACTGCCCCCTGAACGTATGTAAGTTGCAAAAAGCATCCAAAAATGCTTCCTGCAATACGTCTTCGGCCTCCCCAACGTGGTTGACCACTCGCATACACACATTCATCATGGATTTTGAATAAAGCTTATACAGTTCGTATTGTGCTTTTCGTTCTCCCTGCTTGCAGCGTTCGACGAGCTCGACGTGTCTGTCTATGTATAGTTTAGATTCCAAAGGCTGTAATTTCGAGTTAATGACAAGAACGATTTGGAAAATGTTGCATCACTTTGAAAAAAAATAATGCATAATCTACAATTTTACTGAGTTTTGAGGGAGGCAAGTGTCGGAATGCCACGGCAAAATCTATCAAATCTACGCAAAATCCTAAAATCAATTGGCTAACTTTGGCACAAATGAAAGTGAGGTATGGTCAGAATATTTTATCGAGAGGGTAAACACATCAAACGGGAAACCGATGTTCGAGAGATTGGACATGTGAAAAATATTTTGTGGATAGACTTGCAGTCGCCTTCTCAGGACGAAGAAGAATGGGTGGAAACCAAGTGTAACATTAGTTTTCAGACACCACAGGAAATCGTAGAAATTGAAAGCAGTGCGCGGTATTTTGAACAAGACAATACCATCAACGCCAATTTTAATTTTTTGAAGATTGAATCTGAAGGTTATGCTACCTACCCCGTTTCGGTTTTGGTACGGGAGGGTGTGTTATTTACGTATCGCAGTGGTGACTCTAAGACGTTTGCCGATACGGTACGCAAGATGAAAGTAAGTCAGGATACGTTTCAGACCGGGGTTGATATGCTGTTGCTGCTACTGGAAACCCGCATTGAAAGTGATGCCGATTTGTTGGAAGGCTTGGCCAGAGACATTAGCAATATCAGTAAGGATCTGAATCGTGAGCAGAAAGCCAAGCAGGGAATGCTGTTGAAAATAAGCGCAATGCAGGAAAATACAATGTTGCTGCGCGAAACCATTATTGACAAACAACGCGTATTGTCGGGTATTTTACGCAGTCAATTTTTTCCCGAAGGTCACAAAGAACACCTGCGCATTATCCTGAAAGACATCTCCTCCATTTTAGAATACAGTACATTCAACTTTGAGCGGTTAGAGTATTTGCAAAATACATTTATGGGTTTGATTAACTTGGAGCAAAACCAAATCATTAAAATCTTCACCGTCTTTACCATTATCTTCATGCCTCCCACCCTCATTGCCGGGATTTTTGGGATGAACTACGAAGTGTTACCTACCTCCAAACATGAATTTGGCTTCTGGTTTTCGTTGTTACTGATGGCGTTGTCAATGATAGGAATATGGTCATTTTTTAAACGCAAGCATTGGATATAGCTGTGTAGTTGCATTTTTCAGCAGTCCCGTCATTGCTTACGTACCAATATGTATGTCTCTTAAGCAATCCTATTTTAACAATGATTTTGTTGTCAAAAGCAGTTGACAACAAAATCATTGTCAAAAATATTTTTTGATATATGCTCACTCCGCTAATCATCTCTTTTGGAGCATCTGTCGGGAAAAATTGGGCAAATGCCAATTATCAACGCCGGTCAGTGGAGGCAAACGTAAAATAGTGCCTACTTTGTCCCCGAAAAACAATTTAATCCATCTTTTAACAAAGTTAACTCCTATCAAACACATGAAGAAGTCCGTGATTGTTATTGCGCTTTTATTTGTTTCTACTTTTTCATTTGCCCAATGGACTTTAGACAAAGGCCATTCAAAAGCTACTTTTATCGCCGAACACCACGGCATCTCGGAAGTGGACGGTTACTTTAAAAAAATGGACGGCAAAATTACTGCTTCCAAAGACGATTTGTCTGACGCTGTTTTTGAGTTAACCATCGAGACGCCAAGTATCAATACCGACCTTGAAATGCGGGATAACCACTTAAAAAGTGAGGATATGTTCAATGTGGAAAAATACCCAACGATGACATTTAAAAGCACCGGACTTCAAAAAGTCGGTGGGAATAAGTACAAAATGACGGGCGACCTTACCATCAAAGGAATTACCAAACCCATCACCTTGGACGTAACCATGAACGGTCCCGCCGCGCATCCCAACCCGGCCAATAAAAAACTCCAATTGGGTGTCAAAGCCCTCGGCACCGTCAAAAGAAGCGATTATGGCATTGGGGGTAAATTAGCTACGGTAATGGTTGGCGATGATATCTCCCTGCGAGCTACGGGTGAGTTTCAGAAAAACTAACTTTTGTCAGAAAGTGCTGTTTGCTGCTTGGTAGAACACTGGTTTTTACGATTTTTATGAAAGAATTATGTTCTTTTACGGCGAAAATCATTTTCTTCTTAAAAAATTAGTGTTCTATTGTTTTTACATCTAATTCCTTCAAAATCATGGTAAAGAAAATCCTGTTCGGCTTAGTAGCGGTGTTTATTGTCATTCAATTCATTCACCCTCAGAAAAATCTTTCAAACGATCATCTGTACGATGTTTCTTCCAAATACGCCGTACCCACCGATGTGAAGAACATTTTACAGGTTGCCTGCAACGACTGCCACAGCAATAAGACCGAATACCCTTGGTATTCAAACCTTCAGCCTGTAGCATGGATTTTGGCCGATCACGTTAACGACGGCAAACGCCACCTGAATTTTTCTGAGTTCACTTCCCGCCCGGTTGCTTATCAAAACCACAAGTTTGAAGAAACGATTGAGATGATCAAAGAAGGAGAAATGCCCCTGCCTTCCTATACTTATTTTGGACTTCACTCGGGCGCTAAGCTGACCGAAGCCCAAAAACAAATTCTCATTAAATGGGCAGAAACCAACATGGACTCGCTAAAATCTCAGTATGGCGCGGACAGTCTGGTAATGCGTCGCCCGCAAGGCCCGCCTCCGGGCAAGTAGACTTTCGGGTAAATAACTACTCAAAGAACTTGGTCAAAGTTTAAGTTTTGAAAAAGTTCTTTGAGTACATCCCGCACCGCGTTTTCTTTAAAGTAGTATGAAAAATATTGTACCCACCCACTCCTTCTTTACAGCTTTAGTCATTCTAAGCTTCTCATTAGTTGGTTTTTGGTCAGCCAATGCGCAAACAGGTAAAAAAGCCGCTACCCTAAAAGGTAAAATTACGGACGCTCAAACCAACGCCCCACTCGGCTACGCCACTATTCGCGTCCTCAAAAGCACCGACAGCACGCTGGTTTCAGGCGCTATTTCTGACGATAAAGGTCTATTTTCGGTAGACGCCGCTTATGGGCAGTATTACGCAGTCATTGAGTTCATCGGCTATAAATCATTGAAAACAAGCCCCTTCACACTTTCCAAAGAACAATCTTCGCACGATTTGGGAATTCTCAAAATTGCATCTTCGTCCAAAACCTTGGATGAGGTAGTGGTTCAGGCAGAAAAAAGCTCGATGGAATTATCATTGGACAAAAAAATCTTCAACGTCGGGAAAGACCTTTCCAACGCGGGAGGAACTGCCATTGACATTTTGAGCAATATTCCGTCGGTGTCGGTAGATACCGAAGGGAACGTCAAACTGCGCGGAAGCGACGGCGTACGGATTTTGATTGATGGCAAACCCTCTGGTTTAGTGAGTTTTAAAGGAGGTGCGGGCTTGCAGCAATTGCAGGGTAATCAAATCGAAAAAGTAGAAATCATTACCAACCCCTCTGCTCGCTACGAAGCCGAAGGGTTATCGGGAATTATCAACATCGTTCTCAAAAAAGAACGCAAGCAGGGTTTTAACGGCTCCTTTGAAGTAGTAACGGGTTTTCGGCCTAATTACGGAATTGCGGCCAACATCAACTACCGTAAAAACAAGCTGAATTTCTTCCTCAACTACGGCATTGCCTACCGAGTACCTATCGGCGCAGGACGTATGTATCAGGAAGTATATGGCAAAGATACAACGGCCATTTTACAACAAACTTCAAATAATCACGTCAAAACCGTGGCCAATACCATTCGCGGCGGTTTGGATTATTTCTTTAATGAGAAAAATATATTGACGGCGTCCTATCAGTTCCGGCGCACGGATGTGCTGCGTATTACGGACATTACTTATAAAGATTACATTAACAATCTCACTAATTTAAAGGCAAGCACCGACCGTCAGCAACGGGAAACCGAAGCAGAACCGTATTCGGAATACGCCCTGACCTACAAGAAAACCTACAACCGAAAAAATCAGGAACTGACCGCGGATGTTCGGTATTTGACGTATTGGGAACGCTCGGATCAGACATTTACTCAAAACAGTGTTTTGGCCAACGGTAAGCCCAATACCAAAGCAAATCTGCTGCAAAAATCGTTGAATGACGAGTATGAAAATCAGTTCTTGGCACAGTTGGACTACGTTCAGCCCATTGGGAAAGACGGAAAATTTGAAACCGGCGTTCGCACCAGCTTCAGAGACATGGTGAATGATTATATCGTTACCCAACGCAACGATGCGGGGGTATTTGAGACACTCCCCGGCTTAGACAACTACTTTATTTACAAAGAAAATATTTACGGTGCTTACGGAATCATTGGAAATAAAACCAAGAAAACGAGCTACCAAGTGGGCCTGCGCGCTGAAATGACCGACATTACGACCATTTTGCGCGAGACCAATCAAACCAATCCGCGCAATTACACCAATCTGTTCCCAAGCGCTCACTTCACGTACAATTTGAACAAAGACAATGCTTTACAGCTAAGCTATAGCCGTCGCGTTCGCCGCCCGACCTACAACGATTTGAGCCCGTACGTTACTTTTTCGGACCAACGTAACTTCTTTTCGGGAAATCCTGACCTCAATCCGGAGTTTACCAATTCGTACGATTTAGGGCATATCAATTACTTCGAGAAAGGTTCGTTTACATCGTCTCTGTATTATCGTCACACCAACGGTAAAGTTCTGCGAATTCGTCGCGTTGATGCGCAAGGCTTCTCCAACACGCGCCCCGAAAACTTAGCGACGGAAGACGCTTTTGGGGCAGAATTTACCAGCACGTATACGCCCATCAAATGGTGGAAACTGGATTTTAACTTCAACTTTTTCCGCGCCATTACCGACGGCAAAAACTTGGATGCCAGTTTCAAAGCGGACACGTATAGCTGGTTTACCCGCCAAACTTCCCGCTTTACGTTGGCTCCGCAGACGGATTTACAACTGCGCGCCAACTATGAAGCGCCTCAGCAACTCCCCCAAGGACGCCGCAAAGCCCGTGCTTATCTGGATTTAGCATTCAGCAAAGAAATTCTCAAAGGCAAAGGCTCGCTAACCTTCAACGTTATCGACGTGTTTAACTCCCGCTACATGCGTACCATCACCGAAGGGGTCAATTTCTATACCGAAGCAACGATGGGAATGCGCGCCCGCCAATTTAATTTGACGGTGATGTACCGGTTGAATCAGGCAGCCGGCGGCAAAAAACAGAAGAGTTTGATTAGTGGAGAAGAGGGATAGTGATACCTTATGCCGACTTTTGACAGATAAAAATCAAGTAATCAATGGATAAACCTTTTTATGATTTTGTAATTTTAGAAGATGCTTTTAGGTATGAATTTACAAGTATTGGAGAAAAAGAGATTCTTAAAGTTATAGTATATCAGCAAACTGATTTACCTGATTTTTTCAGTTTAACTTTAGCCGATGTTTTGCCTGATGGTTCGTTGGATGTATTTGTGGAAAGTAAGAATGGTGACATGGAAAAAAATTTAGCGACCGTCATACAAACAATACTGGCGTTTTTGTCCCATAATCCTAATGCAAAGATTGCTTTTTCGGGAAGTACTACTCATAGAACACGATTGTACAGCATCATTTTAACTAAAGAGATAGAAAAAGTGGGTCACTTTCTGACTATTTTAGGGCTATCAGATAAAGGGTTAGTACCTTTTGAAAGGAATGAAAAATATGACGAATTTGTTATTCTCAAAAAGAAATAATACTATTGAAATATGGAGACAAATTTGATGCCCTCGAAACGGAACTCTCCCAAAAAGAAAATAGGAAAGTTCAATACGCTTAATGAAGCTGTAGCTCATAAAACTGACTTGGTCAATCAATTGCTTGCAAAAATTGATAAACAGCAATTAGATACCCTAACAAAATAGTTTCTATTCACTTTATCTTCTACGGCGGTTTGAAGGATTGGCAACTGTTGTGAACTACTATAATTGCATCAAATAGCAATGCAAAGACGTGAATTTATAAAATCAGCCGCCTTAACAGGACTCGCAACCGAGTTCCCTCTAACACCCAACCCTACATTCCCCAAACCCCAAAAAGCCCTCACGTTTTTGTTTCAGGGCGACTCCATCACCGACGGAAACCGAGGCCGCAGCCTCGACCCCAATCACATTATGGGGCATGGGTACGCGTATTCGGTGGCAAGTCGAATCGGGGCGGATTTTCCGGAAGAGGGCTTTACGTTTTATAATCGAGGCATTAGCGGCAACAAAATCACGGATTTACAAAAACGCTGGGAAACCGACACGCTCAATCTCAAACCCGATGTACTCAGCATTTTGATTGGCATCAACGACACGGCCGCTACTCTCAATAAGCCCGCCGAAGCCACCACCATCGATGAGTTTGAAAGTATTTACCGTGGCTTATTAACCGACTGCCGACGTGCCAATCCTGAGATTTTATTTGTGTTGGGAATCCCCTTTGTGTATCCTGTAGGCAAACGCGCCGAGAATTTTGAAAAATGGCGTGATGATACCAACAAGCGCCAAGCTGTTATTCGCAAACTGGCCGGAGAGTTTGCCGCTGTAGTAGTGGATTATCCTGCCGTTTTTGACAAAGCTCTAAAAAAAGCTCCCGCCGAGTACTGGATATGGGACGGCATTCATCCCACGGTCTTTGCCCACGAACTCATGGCACGGGAATGGATAAAGCAGGTTGGGAAGCGTTTGCGGTTTTTGAGGTAATAAAAGCCTTACTTTTCTTACCGGCATACTTCTTTAGGCGTATAGAAGAGAAAATACATTACTTCAAACTTCTATTTGCTATGAAAAAAATAATTGGAATCGTTCTTATCGTCCTTGCTATTGTATTGGGATACAATGGAGTTCAAAAATTTCAGAACAGCTCAGCTTTGGTAAAAGTGCTGGGCTTAAAAATTGACGCCGATAATGAAAGTGGAAAATCATCCGCCTACATTCAATTGGGCTTGGCCGTGTTGGCCTTAGGAGCAGGTGTATTTTTATTAAAATCTGAACGGTAATCCAGTCTTTTTAGACGACGTAGGTGAAAAAAACCAACTTCAAAAAGTAAAAGAGAGTGAGTACAACTTAGCTTTTATTGATATTGCATTGGCCGAAGCATGTTTAACGGTATTCTGAATAGCCTCCTGAAGCACTCGAAATAAATTAATAGCTTGAATAGAAGATAACTCTACTGTGTTTTGGATTTCTTTAAAATCGGCAGTAAAAGTTAGAAGGCCATCGAAAGATTTCGATAGATACGTATTCAAACGAGTTTCGAAATCTAAAAAGGTTATTCTTTTTTGATGTGTTACCCAAATCGAATCCCTCAGGCTTTGAATAGCTTCACGTACATATTCATTAATTTTCTCTATTTTATCGATGCCTAATTTTTGTTTCTCTGCTAAATAAATGGCGTTATCGAGGCTTGAAGTAACAATCGTTAACTGAGATCCTACGCTATCATGTAAATCTCGACTTATACGTTCTTTTTCCTTATAAAGATTAATTTCATTTTCTAAAGCTAAGCGAGCAGCTCTGTCTTTTTCAATCCTTAATTTTCTAATTTGTAATGTAATTCCGACGAACAAGACAAAGACATCGAAAAGAATACACAATAGCCTCACTTTATATGATAACCAAGAGGTATCTTGTATCAAACTTACATTCTTTAAAAGCTTAGATTCAAGAATCAAATGCAATCTACTGATTGAGTAGATTTATTGTATAAAAAAAGAGTTAGCGAGTGTGTTATTTTTGGGTATCGAATCCTAAATAACATGAGAAATTTCATC
>NZ_JAIXST010000278.1 GCF_027484545.1 Runella sp.
CAGAGGCAAAACAAAATAACGGGCTTCCTAACGATAGGGTAGATTTTTGCCCTTCGTTTCGAAGATTTTGTACTAATTCCTTTTACAGTAACCCGTGCGGCTAAATTAGCACACCTCATTCATCAGTTTCTATACTTTATTAGCAACTTTGTGACAGTAATCTCACTCAAACGGGAAAATGTTTTACTATTTTTAGACCCACATTTCATCAACAGATATTCCGTACTTTAACCTCAATTAATAAACACATTCCGAAATCATGCGTATCCGTACATTTGAAGAGTATCAAGCCGCCTATCAGCACAGTGTAGAAGACCCCGAAGGTTTTTGGGCGGAAGTAGCACAGGAATTTAAGTGGCACAAACCTTGGAAAAGAGTGTTGGATTGGAATTTTACGGGCCCTGATGTAAAGTGGTTTGTAGGAGGAAAAACAAACATTACCGAAAATGCCCTTGACCGTCACTTACGGGATTTGGGAAATCACCCCGCCATCATTTGGGAGCCCAACGACCCTACTGAACCGAGCGTAACCCTTACGTACAAAATGCTCCACGACCAAGTATGTCGTTTTGCAAATGTACTTAAGCGCAACGGCGTTGTCAAAGGCGACCGCGTGTGTATTTACCTCCCCATGGTACCCGAAGCTGCCATTGCGATTTTGGCCTGTGCCCGGATTGGGGCGATTCACTCCGTGGTGTTCGGCGGATTTTCTGCCCAATCACTCACCGACCGTATCAATGATTCCAATTGCAAGGTCATCGTTACTTCCGACGGTGCAGCCCGCGGCAATAAAAATATTCCCATGAAAGATACCGTGGATGACGCATTGATTGCGTGTCCGTCGGTACAAAAAGTAATTGTGTTGACTCATACCCGCACCGCAATCTCGATGATTAAGGGCCGCGACGTGTGGTGGGAAAGCGAAATGAAACAGGTTACTTCGGATTGCAAAGCCGAAGTGATGGACTCTGAAGACCCGTTGTTCATTCTTTATACATCCGGCTCTACCGGTAAGCCCAAAGGGGTTGTTCACACCACAGCCGGCTACATGGTGTATTCCGCTTATACCTTTCAAAACGTATTTCAGTACGAACCGGGCCAAGTATTTTTCTGTACTGCCGATGTAGGCTGGATTACGGGACACAGCTACATTGTGTACGGGCCATTGCTGAGCGGCGCCACTTCACTGATGTTTGAAGGAATTCCTACCTACCCGGATGCCGGACGTTTTTGGGATATTATTGACAAACATAAAGTAGACATTCTTTACACTGCCCCTACTGCGATTCGTTCGTTGATGGGCTTTGGTTTGAAATATTTAGAAGGTAAAGACCTAAGCTCACTCAAGGTCCTGGGTTCTGTTGGTGAGCCTATTAACGAAGAAGCCTGGAACTGGTACAACGAACACATCGGTAAAGGCAATTGCCCGATTGTGGATACGTGGTGGCAAACCGAAACGGGTGGCATTATGATTTCACCAATTGCGGGGGTGACTAAAACAAAACCTACCTACGCTACCCTTCCACTGCCTGGCGTGCAGCCGATTTTGGTGGATGAAGCCGGTAATGAAATTGAAGGAAACGGCGTGAGCGGGAATCTGTGTATTAAATATCCGTGGCCTTCCATCATCCGCACTACGTGGGGTGACCATGAGCGTTGCCGTCAGACTTATTTCTCCACCTATCCCAACCGTTATTTCACGGGCGACGGCTGTTTGCGCGACGAAGACGGCTACTACCGCATCACCGGCCGCGTGGATGATGTACTCAACGTATCAGGACACCGCATCGGTACGGCCGAGGTTGAAAACGCCATCAATATGCACTCCGACGTGATTGAAAGTGCCGTGGTGGGTTATCCGCACGACATCAAAGGACAGGGAATCTACGCGTTCGTGATTTGTGAGAATACCCTCGACGACGAAGACCTTTCGCGTCGTGACATTTTGGCGACCGTTACGCGTATCATTGGGCCGATTGCTAAACCGGATAAAATCCAGTTTGTCAGAGGATTACCAAAAACCCGTTCGGGAAAAATCATGCGTCGTATTCTACGAAAAATAGCCGAAGGCGATACGAATAATTTAGGCGATATTACGACCCTTTTAGATCCCGCAGTAGTGGAAGACATCAAAGACGGTGCTTTGTAGAGTAACCCAACTATAAAAATTCAGCCCTGAAGCACTCTGCTTCGGGGCTTTTTTATTTCTTGGCATCCAATTTTTGAATCACATAATCCAGTTCCTAATAAATATTGTCCCGTTAAGGCTGTTTCAACAAATCCTCCAACGCGTACACTTTACCATTGACCAACACATAACGCACCCGTTGTGTATCGTGAATATCTTGGAGCGGATTTCCTTCCACAATACTGATATTTGCTATTTTGCCTACTTCCAGCGTACCGAGGTCTTTGTCCACATTCAGGGCTTTGGCGGCGTTAATCATGGAAGTTTGTAAGGCTTGAAAAGGTGTGAATCCGCTTTCTACGTAGTTCCAAATTTCTACGTGCAGGCTCGTGCCATAAGGCATAATGGGCGAATCGGTTCCGCTCGTAATCCGCGCACCGCTGTCCAGCAATTGTTTAGTCACTTTCCCCGCGTTGACATAATTGGCAATCAGAGGCGTGGGTTGGCTTTTCATTTGTTGAGCCGTTTCAATCATAGACGAACGATAATAGGCAGGATAAATTCGACGAAACTGCGGCGTATCAAACAAACTGGTGTCTATGGTGATGGTATTCCAAAAACCGCCCGTCAGCGCCAAGGTAGGCGTAATAACCATTTTCGATTGACTGATGATTTGAATCACATCCTCGTAGCTGTGCGCCGTGGAAGTCAACTTGGGCGAATATCCGCGCCGGCTCGTGGCTCCGATGTGTTCGACGGCATCGACTCCGTAGCGAGCGGCAGGGAAAATCTCGTGCGACGACACCGTCATCCCGTTTTGGTGGGCGTATTCGGTGATTTTTTTCTGCCATTCGTCGGGCATCCGCACGTAGGTTTTGATGAGGTCATAGTCCAGTGCCTTTGCACGATTGAGTTCCAATTTGAGTTGTGCCTCGGAGCCAATCGCCGTAGCCATGTTGTAATAAATGCGCCCGCCGTCGGTCAGTGCTCCCGTTAGAAAATGAAACGGTCCAGGACGTCGACCACTGTGCCACGCTTCCCGCTGTTCTACGGCATCGTACGGGTCCGAACCCGGCTCACGAACCGTTGTAATTCCGTATGACAACCAAATACGACCTGTTTTCTCCCCAAATTGAGCATCTAAGTGCGAATGTGTTTCAAACAACCCTGGCATAACGGTCAGATTGGAGGCGTCTATTTTTCGGTAATTGGCGGGATAATCGCTGCGGTGCGGCTGAATGGCTTTGATACGGCTGTTTTCCACAATAACGTCCACATTAGTCAGTAATTTTTCATTTTTTCCGTCAAACAATCGTCCTGCGTGAATCACGACCATGCCTTTGGGTTTGGCGTTGGTCCACGTCAAATCCAAGGGAATATCCCGTTTGGAGGTATCTGCCAAGGTCACTTTCCGCAGATGGTCAGTGGCGATATATACAATTGCTTTGGAATCTCCCGTCCAAGTTGGCGCTTCCGCCAATTCTGAAGTAACGGCGCGCGGTTGCCCCACAAATTGACCGTCTTGGTTTACGTCGATTACCCACAACAACGCATCTTTGATATAGGCTAATTTAGTGCCGTCAGGCGACCAAATGGGGCCGTTTCGGTAGCGCATGGCCGTGGTTTGATTGGGAAAAGGCGTGGTCATTCCTACGGCTTGCCCGCTTTCGGAATTAACCAACAAAAACTTACTGACCCCTTCGCGGAATTTGGCCGAATAGGCTTCCAACGCCGCCAACAGCACATATTTCCCATTGGGCGACCACGACGGCTGCCCGGGTTGGAACATGGGCTTGTAAACGGCTTTGGTAGCGCCCGTCGCCAAATCCATGATTTGAAGCATCGTTCCTACAGCCAGCGTATTGCGCAGACCCTGCTTTAAAAACGCAATCTTTTTGCCATCGGCTAACCAAGACGCCTGGTATTCATCGTCGGCGGTTTGGGTTAATTGGGTTACTTTACGCGTTGAAAGTTCTAACGTATACAAATCCATATTCCCCGTTCGGTCGGCCGAAAAAAGGAGTTTTTTACCATCGGGCGACCAAGCGGGATCGGTTTCGTAATAGCTGTCATCAGTTAATTTTACGGGTTTAGGCACTCCAATTGTCAACAGCCACAAATCTCCTAACGCCACAAAAGCCACCTGCTTGCCGTCGGGCGACACCACAGGGCCGCGAATTCCCTTTACCGGTTTTACAGAAGTCCCGTCAAAATCATAATTTTTGCGCTGATAAATTGGCGTACTGACGGTTAGGGTAGCTTGAAAAGACACTTTTTTGGTACCGCCGTCTTCCAGTCCCCGTCGTTTTATTTGCCCGTCGGAAGTATACAATAAACTTCCCTTGGCAGCCCAAGACGCCCGAAACGGAAAGACATCTTCTCCCGATTTGCTCAATTGAACGATTTTTCCAGTAGCCACTTCGACCGATAGAAGGGTTGTCTGATTGCCCGTCAATACTTGGTAACTAATCCAACGTCCGTCTTTACTCCACGCGGGTGCGCTGGGTACGCCTTTTCCCGTAGCGGCAAGGAGTTTTTCAGTAGCCGCTTCTCCAATCAAATAAATACCTGCCCCTTCATTTCGGCTCGATGCAAAAGCCACTGCCTTCCCATCGGGGGCGTAGGCAGGCGAGTAATCCTGTTCGGGATGCGAAGTAAGTGCGGTGGCTTCGCCCGTTGTTATATTCACCTTCCAAATATCATAATTACCCGTGCGATCGGAGGAGCAAACAATATGCTGCCCGTCCGGGGAAACAAAGGGTTCGCGGTGGTCAAATGGCCCAGTAGTATGTTGTTTCAGGTCTTTTCCATCTTTGTTAATACTCCAAATATGATAGGTCCCACCTCGATACGACTGAAACACAATCCGCTGTCCGTCAGGGCTCCAGCAAGGTTGCCGGTCGTCGCCCATGCCATCGGTCAGAGGAGTGGCATTCCCTCCCGTAGAAGGTATAATGTAGATGGTACCCTGCAAATCAATGGCAATGGTTTGTCCATCGGGTGAAAGTGCCAAGGCCATGTTTGTCCCTACCCTGACCGTGATTTGTTTGGAATCTAATTTTTGAGCCATGGCCTGTAGCGACCACAAAAGCAGAAGGGCAGTATAGAATTTCATGCAAACAGAATTTTATTCTAATACTACACAAATGCCTTCACTTTTTATTTACAGCAAACACAAATACACCAAATTATCAACTTATTTATCATTAAAATACAACTATTGGGACGTACGTAAACAAATAAAGAAGCCGATGTTACCACCGGCTTCTTTTCAGATAAATAAAGGAACGGGTACTATTTGCTTACTTTCAGGATTTTAATCGCCTTTTGGGTTTTGTCTTCGTACGATACCGTCACCACGTAAGAACCCGTTGGAAGTGCTTCTCCAAAGGTAACTTGCTCTCCCTGCGCCAGACCGTCAAAACTAATACGGCTGTATCCTATGATGTCATTTACTGTTAATTGACGAACCTTTTTATCGGCGATGAAGGTAAAATTCACCTGACTTGGATTGGGGAAAACTACTCCAAACGGGTTTGTATCCTGCCATTCAGGAGCACCCACACGCGCATTAGAACAAACGGTAACGTTTTTGCAGTACTGCTTGTACCAAGGAGAAGCAGAATAATTCACTCCAAGACACACTTGCCCACCCGAAAACCAAGGCCCCAAATTAATAGTTGCCTTTCCAAAACTGGGCTGTCCAGACGCAATGCTTTGCGTGGAACTGGTACACCACCAGGAGATAGCCGTTGCATTCACTAAATTAGCTGCGCTCAGTTCGTATATTTTCACATCATTGGCCACAATACAGTCCGGACCAATAATATCTGCTCCGGCAGGTGGAGTAACGGCATTTACAGTTACGTTTACCGCACTTGACGTAGTAACCGCTCCTTGATTGTCTGTTGCCTTCGCAGTAATACTATAAGTTCCCGCCACTACGCTTGTCCACGAAAAAGTATAAGGAGACGAAAGATCTTCACCCAATTTAGTGCTGCCGTTGTAAAACTCTACCTTCACTACGCTTCCGTCACTATCAGCCGCGTTGGCCGCAAGGGAAATCGTGGCAGGGGCAATGAAAGTTGCATTATTGGCAGGGGATGTTAGGCTGACGGTGGGCGCTTGATTCACCGGAGCGGCATTCACAACAATACTTACGGCACTTGAAGTTGTAATCGCTCCTTGATTATCAGTCGCCTTGCCGGTAATGCTGTAAGTTCCCGCCACTACGCTTGTCCACGAAAAAGTATAGGGTGATGAAAGGTCTTCGCCCAACTTAGTGCTACCGTTGTAAAACTCCACTTTCGCAATACTTCCATCACTATCGGCGGCATTGGCTGCAAGGAAAATCGTAGCCGGAGCGGTGAAAGTTGCGTTGTTGGTAGGTGATGTTAAACTGACTGTGGGCGCTTGATTGACGGGTGGTGGAGTTCCGGTACATACTGTCACCGTTTTACAGAATTGTTGATACCAGGGTGCTGCCGAATAATTGACTCCAATGCAGACTTGACCTCCCGTAAAATTGGGCCCAAAATTGATACTGACTTTATAGGGCTGTCCCGAAACAGGAGTCATACTTTGGGTAGAACCCACACCACCAGGCAAAACTGCTTGCATTGGGCAAATTAGCCACATTCAATTCAAAAAGTTTAGTTTCATTGGCACTCACACAGTCAGGCCCGATAATATCAGCCGTCGGATTCCCCAGATTGTTTACGTAAACAGTTATGGCCCCCGAAGTTGTTACGGCATTTTGATTATAAATGGCTTTGGCGGTAATTGTATACGCACCGGCCGCCACATTAGCCCAATCAAAAGTATAGGGAGACGAAAGGTCTTCACCTAACTTAGTGCTACCGTTGTAAAATTCCACTTTCACAATACTTCCATCACTATCGGCGGCATTGGCCGAAACAGTGATTGTGGCGGGAGCGGTCAGGGTAGTAGTATTGGTCGGAGAAGTGATACTGATAGTAGGAGGTTGATTGGGCGCAGGAGCCGCCGTTACCTGTACTGCCGACGAAGTGAGCGTACCTCCGGCACTTAAAATTGCCTTGGCTGTAAACGAATATGTACCTGCCTGAATGGCATTGATTGTCCATGAATAAGGTGATGTTGCGTCTTCCCCCAATTTAGTTGTTCCGTTGTAAAATTCTACGGTTGTCGCGGTTGTATTCCCTACGTTGGCATTGACCGTCAGATTACTGCCAATGGTTACCGTTGAATTATTGGCAGGACTTGTGATGGAAACAAAGGGAGTAGGCGGGCCAAAATTATCTGCTGGATTCAGAAGATGGTCTTTTACCCACGTACCCGATGTACTCGTATTGTTCCAATTATTACTGCCGCAAGCACCCGGATTGAGTGCGGCCGATGATTCGTCTTTGTCACAAAAGCTCCAATTGCACCAACTTACCTTAATTCCCAAAGTGTTGTTGCCAGCCATAAGACTAACCCAATTTTGAGCATTGGTGTAGTAATTGCCACCGTTGCCGGAATAGTTGCTTGTTCCCCATTCTGACACAAAAAGCGGTACCGTTTTGATCACATCATCAATGTAACTTTGCGAATAGTGCGACCCTGCATAAAAGTGAAAAGTATACATGGTATTGTACGCATTGGTTCCCGTCAGGGGATTGCTGCGCACATCGCCGGGGGCACCGCTCCACGACGGCGTACCTACCAAAACAATGGCTTCCGGATCATATTGCCGAATCACAGGAATGATTTGCTCAGCATAACCCTTTACCGATGACCAGCTTACGCCGTTGGGTTCATTACAAATTTCATAAATGACGTTCTTCTTTCCCGCGTGCTGTTGCGCCATTAATTGAAAAAACTCAATGGCATCAGCCGTATGAATGTTAGGATCACCGGGATTAAGAATATGCCAATCAATAATGCAGTACATTCCGTTCTGAGCCGACCAGTCCACCAACTGATTTACTTTAGTACGAAGTCCTACTTTATTGTTGAGATAACCGCCTTCGTCCACGTACATCGCTGCTCTGAATACATCGGCTCCCCAATCCATTGCCAGTGTCTGCAGCGCAGAGGCATTATAGCATTGGTCAAACCATTGTAAGCCGTGCGAACTCATACCGCGCAACTGAATCGGAGTGCCTGCCTCACTACAAAGTTGGCGATTGATTACCTGAAGGCGGCCATTGGCAGCCAAAGGAGTGGGCGATTGCCCAAAAGAAGAAGGATAAAAGACTATTGAGAGCCAAAAAGCCCTACAAAAGCGTAAAATTGAGTTTTTCATACACTGCTTATTAATTTATTGAACAGATAAAACAACTAAAAATCATGCTCACTTCTCCAAGCAGAAGTGGCTTTATACAGTTCGTAATAAGCAGGGTAAGTATGTAAATATCCAGAAATAAAGGTAATTAAATTCCAGTTTAAATTAATGCCGAATAAACTTGTTTTTTAACCAAAAATTTCTCGATTTGCAGCAGTTTGCTTCTAAACCCCTAAACTTCTTCTATTATGGACAAATCACAACTCGCAGGCTTTGGTAATCGCTTAGTGGCCCAAATCATTGACGGCATTATTTTAAGTATTGCCATCTCTGTTGTACTCGTACCATTTATTGCTGCTTTGCTTGGCACCAGCAATTGGAATGGCTCCCCTGAAGACGTCGTAGCTTGGGGCATTGTAGGTATGATTATCGGAATAGCATTGCTAAGTCTTTTCGTACCCTTTATTTATGAAGCCATCATGATCAGTTCTGCCCGGCAGGCTACTTTCGGTAAAATTCTCATGAAAATTAAAGTGGTGGGAGAAAACGGAGAACGTCTTTCATTTGGTCAGGCGCTCGGGCGCTCCCTCATCAAATACATCACCAGCCATTTGTGTATTTTATTGTGGTTATGGCCACTGTTCAATCCCGAAGAACAATCATTACACGATTTGGTGGTTAAAAGCTACGTAGTGAAAGGAGCCTAATGTTCAAAAAACTTTTCCTGACGGTAACGGCACTTGCCCTTACCGTTTTTTATTTTTATCATGACCCATCGGTCCGTTCCTTTGGACCCAAATGCCTCATTCATGAAACCACCGGTTGGTATTGTTGGGGCTGTGGAGGCCAACGGGCTTTTCATGCCTTGCTGCATGGCCAATTTGCTCAGGCTTTTCGATTCAATTTGTTGGTTTATATAGTAGTTCCGCTTCTACTTATGGTTCTTTACAGTGAACTGTTCAATGATTTCCGTCTATTCTATTACCTTCGCAATCGTTATTTTTCCCTTTTTTTACTCATTTTCGTTGTTATTTTTACCATTAGTAGAAACCTGCGTAGTTTTGAGTTTTTAAAACCACCCGTCCCTAAAAATGCGCTCCATCGACCTCCGTTCTGATACCGTCACCAAACCTACCAAAGAAATGCTCGAAGCCATGTTTGCCGCCGAAGTCGGCGACGACGTTTTTGGCGACGACCCTACTGTAAATGCCCTTGAAGAAAAAGCTGCCGCTCAATTTGGTATGGAAGCTGCCTTGTTTTGTACTTCGGGCACTCTAACCAATCAGTTGGCAATTCGTGTACACACTCGCCCGGGCAACGATGTGATTTGTGACAAACTTTCGCACATATACCTCTATGAAGGCGGCGGGATTGCTCTCAACTCTTTGAGTTCGGTTAAATTGTTGGACGGTGACAAAGGCCGTATCAGCGCCAATCAAGTACGCGATTCCATCAATAATCCTGATGATGTTCATGCACCGGTTTCCCGACTGGTTTCGCTTGAGAACACAATGAACAAAGGAGGGGGCTGTTATTATCAATTCTCCGAAATTGAAGCTATTAAAGAAGTTTGTCAAGGGCACGGTTTAGCACTTCATTTGGACGGTGCTCGACTTTTTAATGCCCTTGTCGAAACAGGCGAAAGTACACTGCAATTCGGAAATGTTTTTGACAGTATTAGCATTTGCCTATCCAAAGGGCTGGGTTGTCCCGTAGGCTCTCTTTTATTGGGGAGCAAGTCCTTTATCAAACAAGCCCGTCGTTTTCGAAAAGCAATGGGAGGAGGATGGCGACAGGCGGGCTTCTTAGCCGCCGCCGGAATATATGCGTTAGACCATCACATATTACGACTTCGGGAAGACCATGCCCGCGCCCGCGCCATTGGACAAATGCTTACGCATCTGCCTGAGGTGGAAGAGATTTACCCGATAGATACCAACATAGTTATCTTCCGTTTGCCCGAGACTATCCTCGCCACTGACTATGTGGCTCAGTTAGGACAAAAAGGGGTTCGGGCAGTTACGTTCGGCAAACATTTGGTACGATTTGTGACGCACTTAGATTTTACGGATAATGACTTGGAAGATTTAAAAAAACGACTGTAAAAATTATCCAACGGTCAAAAAACACGTATTTCTACGCTAAAAAAATGACTCAAAAGTTGGCACTTTTGTTGCTGTAATTTTATTACGTTTTTTTAAACCTTTTGTACTTTTTTGCGTCTAAGCAGCATAAGTCACTCGTTGTATATTTTTATTCACATTTCTAAATCTTTCGTAAGCCATGAAAAAAGTGGTCAAACTCCTCTCAGTAGCTTTAGCAGTTAGTGCAGCCGTGTATACTTACAAAAAACTGCAAATAAAAAAAGCCTAACAAAAGAGCCGCATTTAGTGCGGCTCTTTTGTTACCGAGGATTTCTACACGAAAAGTTCTTAATTTGAATATAATCAAATGTAACCTGCCCTTCGATTTCAAGTAATGAATAGTACGCCTAATCTGTTTTCATATTTCTATCCAACCCCAACAATTACAGGACCTTGCTCTTTTTTTATCCTACTGGCCTCCCTATGGAAGCTAATTCCATCAAGGAACTTACCCCAATTAATCACAGTTGACTACATAAAACCTAATGACGTACTTTTCTTTAATAAAGCAACAATTTTAGGGAAGCACGAGCAACGGAATGCTGTTACGGCTCGTAAGAGACTTAAAAGAAACACTGAGAAATCCTTTTCCATGCCGTATTACCGTACGTAATTGTAAAAAAAAAACAGTACCCAGCACTTAATATTTACTTACCAAATGCTCCAGAATCGTTTTGTTAAGCGTATTTTAGCTTACTTTGTCAGGGGGCTTATCCTTGTAGCTCCTACCTATTTTACCTTCCTGATTATCAAAGAAAGCATCGGTTATTTAGATAGTATTCTTCCTATTTATATTAACACCGATACTAAGAATTCTCTTTATTTACCCGGTTTAGGGTTACTTATTATTCTATCAGGGATTGTATTCTTAGGCTTTATTTTTTCTCGTTTTGTCCCTCAATCCGTTTTTAGTTTTGGGAAAAGCATTCTAAATAAAATGCCGTTAGTGAGCCTTATTTACTATGCAATCAAGGATCTTATTTCTGCTTTTGTGGGCGATAAGCGCAAATTTAATCAGCCGGTGTTAGTGACAATCAACCAACAATCAGACCTCAAAAAGTTAGGTTTTATAACTCAAACAGACCTTTCCAATCTTGCTATTGAAGGCTACGTAGCTGTCTATTGCCCGCATTCATACGCATTTTCCGGGGAGTTGTTTATTGTACCCAATGCAAACGTCAAACACCTTGATAATGTATCAAGTACTGATGTAATGAAGATGATTGTTTCGGGAGGAGTATCGGTGAAATATAGATAGGGACTATATTAGGGTACATTATTGGGCGGTGTATCAAATGTAATGCTGCCTCTCCAAGTTGAATTGCCAAAAGCACCAACCAATCGCCAAGTTGTGCCACTTGTCCAATTTGGAAAAGGATAGCGACTTTCTGACCA
>NZ_JAIXST010000206.1 GCF_027484545.1 Runella sp.
AGCACAGGAAAATATTCAGTTGGGTGTCGAAAAACTCTGTGATGAAGATGAGAAAGTCAGCTCACTAACCTGCTTTCCCTATTTAAAAAATACAACATAATAATATTGAATTAGTATTAATTTTGTTAGCTCACTGTCAGAAGCCATAATTCAACTTCTAAAATAAGGCTATTCCTGATACAGAAATACCTGCGGTGCAGTGCCTTCCTCAATAGCGTAAAATTCTGATTCAGAGAGCCATCCAAACTGATACGTACCCTTGGTGACCGGTCTCAGTTTTTCAGTTTGTAAATCATAAAGCCAAATGTGAGGCTGCCCGGACAACGTAGCCGAAAACAACAATTTATCACCCGACACAGACAACCGAGGCCATTGAATGGAGCCATTGGCAGGTGTCACAAACAGAGTTTTGGTTACAACATCATTTTGCGGGTCAAATTGCACAATTTCCTGCGCCCCCTGCGAGGAAGATCTGTAGCGATGCACCAGCAGCGAACGGCTATCGCTTGTCCAAGCCAAGTCGTAGGGCTGCGCCAATGCTGTCCGTTTGTCAATTTTCGTATCTGTATCGTATACCCATACATTTCCCGTGCGTTTATAGTCGGTATATGCTATTTTTTTACCATCGGGCGAGAGGGCCGCAAGCCACACATTAGCTCCCGCCGGCAGCGCAAATTCACTGAATGCTGCTTTCGCAATATCATAAATGACGTAACTACGTCGTTGGCTCGAAGAGGCTTCAAAAATAATTTGTTCGCCATTTCCCACCCAATTTCGGAAGAAAATCGAGGAGGGATAGGTCAATTTTTGTACTTTATTAGTGGCCAACTGCGTCAGAGTAATGTCCTTTGCGTCCTGAGATTGTACTAATGTATAGTTGCCCGTCGGTGAAAGATAAAAACTGACGGTGTTGGTCGTTTTCAACAATTCTTTAATAGGTTTCAGCTTGTTAGGAACCACCATAACAGGCGAACTCAATTCAGACCAATACGTACCTTTGCTGCCTTTTACAGCAACAGAATATATTTTATCCGACTGAAGGTTAGTGAGTTCGATACGTTTTTGGTCGGTTGTTTGAAGCAATTTTAAATTTGACGAACTGCCTTCGGCCAGCCATACTTCCGTTTTGTCAAAATCCACGGGTATCGGGCCTGCGGTCGAAGCAAAAACACTTCCAATGGACTCAATTATCACTTTCTCATTCTCATAACTTGCCCTCACACTCATCAATAAAGGATGCTCAGGCGAAGGCTCAGGTGTCTTTCTGTTACAGCCAATGACTATCCATAAAACCGCAACAAGTGGAAATATCTTTTTCATAATAAACGGAAGTGGATGTCTTTATGGGTAAGACGCTTTTTTAGGCCAAAAGGTTGTATCTAAAATGACGAGTTTAAAATGCCGACGGGGGCGGTTCGCCGCTGCGACGCCCGTGCGGTGACGAATTTAAAACACTTATCCTTATATCGCTGATTTTTCTACCTTCTGACTTGCCAGAATTTGTTTTACCAACACTTCATTGATTTTTACATAACTCTCTTGCGTCCAACCCGCTACGTGCGGCGTCAGAATCACGCGGTCGGAGGTACGGAGGTAGTCGAATGCGGCTTGTTGATTGGGTGTAAGCATAGACAATTTTTCATTTTCCAAGACGTCTAAGCACGTACCTCGGATTTTGCCGCTTTTTAACCCATTTACGACCGATTCTAAACCGACAATTTCACCCCGTGCCATGTTGAGCAGAAAAAACGGATGAGCCATTCGCTCAATAAAATCGTCGTTGACCAGATGCCGCGTCTCTTCCGTAAGTGGAACATGTAAGCTAATCACTTCAGCTTTCTCCATCAGTTCTTCCAATGTGACTTCCCAGGCATAAGCATTGCCGTAGTTGACCAAATATTTATCGTAGGCCAACACATTGCACCCAAAACCGCTCAGGCGTTGTGCCGTTGCGCTGCCGTTGAATCCATACCCGATCAGCCCCACCGTTTTTCCCATCAACTCGATACCTCGGTTGCCTTCGCGGTCCCAAATTCCTTGGCGTACTTCGCGGTCGGCTTTCACGATGTTGGCAAATAATCCCAAGAGCATTCCTACGGCATGTTCGGCCACGGCATCGCGATTGCCTTCATTAGCGGCAAAAACCTTGATGTTACGTTTTTCGGCGGCAGCAATATCAATCAAATCCAAGCCCGCCCCTGCCCGGGCAATGAAACGGAGTTTCGGGGCTTTTTGCAAAATTTCTTCGTCAATAAAAGTTTTACTGCGAATAATCAGGCCTTCGTAGTCTGCAATATGGGTGAGAATATCGGCTCGTTTAAAGGCAGGTTCATAGCGATACACAAAACCTGCCTGTTTGAGCATTTCAAATAAGGAAGGGTGGGTATCATCTACAATCAAAATGTTCATAAGGAGTCAGAGTTATTTACTGGCACAAAAATAGTGCGCAATATTCGTAAATTGCAGCCCATTGGTAGTTTACAGTTTACAGTTTATAGTTGACAGTTTTTTATTTCCCTGATTTACAAATATTTATGTAGCGATAGCAATAACCTACCTAAATTCAAAAATCTACGTAAAACTTTATCATGAGCGAATTACAATCTGACAAGCCCGTTATCGGCATTACAATAGGTGATTACAATGGTATTGGTCCTGAAGTGATCCTGAAGGTACTTCACAACAACCAACTGAACCGCATTTGCACGCCCGTCATTTATGGTTCAATGCGCCTTCTGAATCGGTACCGCAACCAATTTGACATGAAAGATTGGAACCTGTTTGGTGCCCAAAAAATAGAACAGGCCAATCCTAAAATGACGAACGTAATTACCTGTTGGCAAGACCCGCAGGAAGATATACAGCCCGGAAAAGTCACACCCGAAGCGGGGAAAGGGGCTTTTGAAAGCCTGAAACGCGCCGTTGAAGATCTCAAAGCGGGAAAATTGGACGCCATCGTAACGGCTCCCATCAATAAAAATAACATTCAAAACGAGGAATTCAAATTCCCCGGTCATACTGAATTTTTGGCAGATGCCTTTGACGTAAAAGAGCCGCTGATGTTTATGGTAAGCGATACGTTACGCGTAGGCGTGGTTACGGGGCACGTGCCGCTGCGTGAAGTGGCCGAGCAAATAACCAAAGAAAAAATTGTGGTAAAACTCCAATCCATGCTCAAGTCGCTACGAGGCGATTTCGGAATTCGGAAGCCGCGCATTGCCGTTTTGGGTCTGAATCCGCACGCGGGAGAAAACGGACTTTTGGGAAAAGAAGAGCAGGAAATCATCGAACCGGCCATCAAAGAATTGAAAAATAAAGGGCAATTGATCTATGGCCCCTACCCTGCCGATGGTTTTTTTGCCGCGCAAACCTATCGTAAGTTTGACGCGGTACTTGCCATGTACCACGATCAGGGGCTCACTCCTTTCAAAACCATTGCTTTCAACGACGGAGTTAACTTTACCGCCAATTTGCCCATTGTACGCACCTCACCCGACCACGGCACGGCCTACGATATTGCAGGAAAAAACCAAGCGGACGAAACTTCCATGCGTCAGGCAATTTACACGGCTATTGACGTAGTAAAGTACCGAAAAGACCAAGCCGAACTCGAAAGAAACGCCCTCAAAAAGAATCCAGTCGTGGAAAAAATGACCTCGCAGGAAGAAAAATAGTACAGTTGTCAGTTCACGGTTTACAGTTTGTCAGTCCACGGTTAGCAGTCTGTAGTTGCCAAAGGTGTTTTAAATGAATTTCATAAAAGAGTTTAAAAGCAATCCATTATACATGCTTAAATCAATGACCGGCTACGGAAAAGCCACTATCGAATCCGAAACACTGTCGGTAACTGCCGAAGTCAAATCGCTTAATTCTAAGTTTTTAGATATATTTTGTCGCATTCCCCGCAACTATTCGGAGCGGGAAATTGAAATTCGTAACCTTATTACGCAGTCACTGGAACGTGGGAAAGTAGAGTTTACGCTTACCGTTTCCCCCATCGGCGATGGTAGTGCAGGAACTGTGGTCAATCGTGCGCTGGTGAAAGCGTATTTCCGTGATTTGCACCAAACGGCCGAAGAGTTAGGATTTGCCCCTACCCCAACGGACGTGCTTCGCATGGCGCTCCAAATGCCGAATACGTATTCAGCCGATTCTCCTACGGAAGACCAGCAGGCAGCCGAAGCCGCTCAAATTCAGCAAACTGTACTGGCAGCCCTCAAAAAATGCAACGAATTTCGTCAACAGGAAGGACGCGCCCTCGGCAAGGCTTTCCACGCAGCGATTCAGAAAATTTCTGATTTGTTGCTCGAAGTGGAAGAATTAGACAAAACCCGCATTCCTGCCGTTCGTGAGCGTCTTCGTAAAAATGTCCGCGATTTGATTCACGATGAAACATTCGACCAAAATCGTTTTGAGCAGGAATTGGTCTATTTCATCGAAAAATTTGACATCTCGGAAGAAAAAGTACGTCTCATGAATCACCTTTCGTATTTTATCGAAACCCTTCAAAATAAAGAAAGCAACGGCAAAAAACTGAATTTTATCGCTCAGGAAATTGGCCGTGAGGTAAATACCATCGGTTCTAAAGCCAACGATGCTCCCATTCAACATTTGGTTGTCCAGATGAAAGATGAATTGGAAAAAATCAAGGAACAAACGGCGAATATCATTTAGGGAAAAGTGTAAAGCGGACTGCCGCTGCGGGTGAAAGTGGAGTGTGCAAAGAAACTATAGATAGCGCAGGTATAGTCCTGCGCTATTACTTTTTAAGCTCACAACAGCACAAAGCTCTGTCCAACAATTAGTGCATTTTCTTTTTCACCACATCCGCAGGGTATCTAAGTGCTAATTCTCGGATTTCGTAGCTGAACGCTTCAAAGGTCTCGCGCCAAAGTTGCGCTTCTTCGGCAGTATAGGGATAAAAACCGTGGGCGTTTGCTACTCCTTTGCCGCCATCCTTCACGATGTCATCAATTAGTTTCGGCATTTCTACCGAATTGCTCAAGGTTGGAAAAAGGTCTTTCATCACGGTATGATACGCAGGAACACCGGTCAGGTCCATCCAGCGAAAAGGTCCTACCAACGTCATCCAATAACCTGCATTATTTCGGCAGGCTCGGTCCACATCTTCAACGGTTGCGTAGCCATTTTCTACCAAATTGAACGCTTCACGGTACAGCGCGTACATAAGGCGATTGGTGATAAAACCGCGAATATCTTTGCGGACTAAGGTAGGTTCTTTACCCCAATGATGCGAAAGTTCGTACAGCCATTCACCTTTGGAAACGTCGCTCAAATCACCGCAGATCACTTCCAAAAAACGCGTGGTATGCGATGGTTCGGCCCAATGTAGCCCCAAAAAACGCTCCGGATGTTTTACTTCTTTCTGCAAAATACTGATGGGAATGGCTGACGTATTGCTCGTTATCACTGTTTCCGTTGAAACCACGGCCTCTATTTTCTCGTAAACTGATTTCTTTATCACGAGGTTTTCCAGCGTACATTCTATGACCAATTGGCAATCTGACAATGTTGCGTAGTCTTCCGAAATAAGCAGGTTTTTAAAGAAATAATCAGGATTTTCGGTCACCAATCCCTCTTCCAAGGATTTTTGTAAATGCTCATGGATTCTTGGATGCGCTGTTGGAACATCTATGGGCAACGGCGCAATAGCCACTACACGGTGCCCCGCCATCAACAAACAAGTGGTGATACTGCACCCCATTAATCCAAGTCCTACGACACCTACCGATAAATTTGAAGGGTTCATCATTATATTATTTCTGCGTAAAGTCGTCCAAAATCTGTTGATACTCATTCAGGAATATCTGAAATTCTCGCTCCAAATTAGGCAAATCCTGAGCTAACGTACTGGTATCGTTGGTCTTCAATTTTCCTTCACCGATACGGGCAATTTCCGCTACTCGCGATATGCCTATCGTTCCGGCACTCCCTTTGATTGTGTGTAAATTACTTTTTACAGTAGCAATGTCATTTTGAGCAAAAGCCGCTATCGCCTCATTGACCAACTCTGTGGATTCAATGACAAAATCTTCAAAAATTGAACTGACCAATTCCATTCCTCCCAATTCCTGCAATTGCCCCACGATGTCTAAATCAATGATAGGCAGTTTGATTTCCTGCGCTATCTCTTTTTGCTTTTTCTTCAATACCACGGTGTCTTTCAGCGACTTACCTGCATCCACAATTTCTTTTACCTTCTGAATCAACACCTGCGCCCTAATCGGCTTGGGTACGTAATCATCCATTCCCTGACTCAAAAAGCGCTCCCGGTCTTCTTTCATCGAATAGGCCGTCATCGCCACTACCGTGGGAAGATTGGCACCAAACTGCTCTCGCAGTTGCTGTGTGGTTTCAATTCCGTCCATATCAGGCATCTGAATATCCATAAAAATGGCATCATAATGCTGACTGTCGGGCGAATAAGTGGCCGCTACGAGGTCGATGGCTTGCCGACCGCTTTCTGCCGTATCCACAAAACAACCCGATTTTTTCAAAATTTCACTCGCTACTTTTCGATTCACGAAATTATCATCCACCAACAGCACCGTGGGTCGGTACACATTGAAGAAATTTTCAATTCTAATTTCAATAGTGTCCGCTTTCTGTTGGGTAGGACTAATCATGGTTTCCTTGGTTTCAAACGTAAACCAAAACATACTCCCTTTGCCCAATTCTGAATCCACTCCAATCTCACCTTTCATCAAGCGACTTAACTCCTTGGAAATTACCAAACCAAGCCCTGTACCGCCGAAGGTTTTGCGCGAAGAAGTATCTACTTGACTGAACGCATTAAACAACAACTTCAGGTTTTCGGGCGTAATTCCAATTCCCGTATCTCGCACTTCCACCCTGATTTTGTGGAATTTCCCTTTGGTCCACACCGATGAAACATGAATACGTACGCCGCCATTCTCGGTAAATTTGAGCGCGTTGGAAGTAAGGTTAGACAATATTTGCAACAGGCGCGTTTGGTCGGCAATAATATACTGAGGCACCCCTTCTCCAAAATAACATTTCAATGTATTGTTTTTATTACGGGCCACTTGCGAGAAAAGCGCAGTCAGTTTCTCAAATATCTCCTCCAGGGCCACGGGTGCCTCGTTCAACTGCATTTTCCCCGCTTCGATTTTGGATAAGTCCAAAATGTCGTTCAGAATGTTGAGCAGGGTTTCTGACGAACGGCGCATTGTCTGCACATAATCTTTCTGCTCGGTATTGAGGTCGGTGCCGTTGATGAGGTCAAGCATTCCGATAACGCCGTTCATCGGCGTACGAATCTCGTGGCTCATGTTGGCCAAAAATCGTTCTTTTACTTTCAACGAACGTTCGGCCTCCTCTTTGGCTTTGACGAGTTCTTCCTCATTGCGCTTCAATTCCGTAATATCCCGCGCCAAAGCTGCAAAAATGGGTTCCCCTTCCTCGTCTTTCAGAAGCAGCATATTAAACATAAACTGCCGCACTGTGCCGTCTTTGATGCGCAATTCCGCTTCAAAATTTCGGAGGCTTTTATCGCGCCGCAAACGCAGCAGCGCCACCTGAACACGCTCCTGATCCACGAAATAATCAGTCACGTAGGTTGCCAATGCTTCTTCTACCGTATAACCCGTGCGTTTAAGTACGGAGGGGCTTATCATCGTGATTTTACCCGTACGATTCGTACGGACATATATATCCTGAAGATTAATAAAAATACCGCGAAACTTCTCTTCACTCTGCTGCATCGCCAATTCAGCTATTTTCCGAGGAGTAATATCTCGCGCCACACCCGACACTTCTTCAATCGGGCCTTGGTTGGTCCTGATTGGGTTCAGACTGAATTCCAACCACATATCACCTTCTCCGTTGCGAGTTTCGATTTTCATCTCAAACCCCTGAGGGTTACCTCTGAACGCCTGCCGATAGCGGTCTTCCATCAAGCGACGGTTGTCCATCGTCATCAATTGCCACCCAAGCCGTTCGGTAGTGGTATTGATGGCCGGAGTTGTGCGTAAATGCTGCTGTAAAAACGACGAATAGTTTTTGTTAAAAGAAGTCAGTTGCAAGGCTTTATTGACCGACCAAATCAAGTAGGCACTGCTGTCAAAAATGGCATTCAGTCGGGCTGTTTGGCGGTTCAGTTCCGCTTCATTTTGTTTCCGCGCAATCGCCAACGCCACTTGTCCCGAGATAAATTCGAGCATTTCCAAATTGCGGGGACGATACTGATTGGGATTGGTATATGATTTTACCCCAATGATGCCCGTAACCCGGTCGCCGATGCGCAACGGAACACACAACAATACTTTGGGAATTTGTCCGTACATATATAGCCCCTGTGTTTCAGCCAATTCCAATATATCTTTTTCGTACAGGAAAAGCGATTTATTGGCACGAATGGCGTATTCAGTCAGACCGTTACCGATTTTCCGCTTCGTAAATCGAACGTTACCTTTAAAATACTCATCCACGTAATACGGGAAATACATGTAACTTTTTGTGGGGTCGTACAAGGCAATAAAGAAATTTCGGGCATCTATGACTTTTCCCAATTCCTCATGGACTCGGGCGTAGAATTCGTCCAAATCCTGCGTTTTTATCATCCAATTGGCAATACTGTAATACAAACTCTGCGAACGTTCGGCTCGCACCCGACTCGTCGCATCGTGCAAAATACAGCGAAAGGCCGTCGGTTTATCATTTTCATAGCGACAGGTTACACTGCCCGTCAGGTAGATTTTTTTTTGTTGTTTGTTCCAAAAAACGGTTTCAAAATCAGGTACTTTTTCGCCTTCCTGCACCCTTTTGAGAAGCTCTAAAGTCGCTTCTGCTGCTTCGGGCCAAAGAATATCTTTGAGGGTAAGCCCCATCAATTCGTCCAAATCATAGCCCAACCGCTCCCGCCATGCCCGGTTGACAAACAAAAACTTCCCTTCCAACGACACCAATTGAATCAAATCGCTGGTATTATCCACCAAATCCTGCAACTGCGCATTGGATTTGTTCAGTGCATTGGCTACCCGCAATTTATTGGTTACGTCTTCGCCAATGAGCGTAAAATCCAACAGTTCCCCGCTCTTTTTATTGATAATCATCGAATTAAGCTGAAAGGTACGTATGTTCTTATTCTTTGAAACAAGCGGTATTTCCCGAAATTCCGCTAAACCGCCCCGTTCGATTGTTTCAATCAAAAACTTTTGTATTTCATCGCGATTTTCGATGGACAGGAGATCTTCAAAAAAATTAAATCGTTGGAGGTCTTCGGCGCTCCACCCCAACATCCGTGTGGTATACGCATTGGCAAAACGGATGGTTCCGCCGGGTAAGACCGTGAGAACAAACAAGTTAAGTTGTTCGACAAACGGAATGGGTTCGGTAATGGACAATGGGGTTTGCATGGTAAAAAAACATTATCGGCGGTAAAGTCCGAAACTTAGTCGAAACTTTGCAATTACTTCAAACAAAAGTAACAATTTTGCAATTAATGAAAGTCAAACCAAAAAAACACCTCGGGCAACACTTCTTACGCGATTTGGACGCCTCGGAGCGCATTGCTGATTTATTGTCGGGTCACGGTGGCTACGACACTGTCCTCGAAATCGGCCCCGGTATGGGCGTACTTACCCAGTTTATATTACCCAAAACGCAGTACCAAACCTACGTGGTGGAGATTGACCGCGAGTCGGTAGCGTATCTGAAAGTTAATTTCCCCACGTTGGAAGGTCGTATTATTGACGGCGATTTTTTGCGCATGAATTTGCAGGAATGGGGTGAATCCGTTACCGCAAAACCCGCATTCGCCATTATCGGCAATTATCCCTACAATATTTCTTCCCAAATCCTCTTTAAAGCCTTAGACTATCGAGATACCGTTTCGGAAATTGTAGGGATGTTTCAGAAGGAAGTGGCCATGCGCATCGCATCACCTCCGGGCAAAAAGGACTACGGGATTTTGAGCGTGCTGTTGCAGGCATTTTACGATATTGAATATTCCTTTACCGTTCCTCCCGAAGCCTTTGAGCCGCCTCCGAAAGTACAATCGGGCGTGATTCGATTGAAAAGAAACGCCGTAACGCATTTGGATTGTGACGAAAAGAAGTTTAAGCAAGTCGTAAAAGCAGGTTTCAACCAACGGAGGAAAACGCTCCGGAATGCCCTTAAATCCTTGGGAATCCAGTTTGACCACCCGCTTTTGGACAAACGGGCCGAGCAGTTGGGTGTTGCCGAATTTGTACTGTTGACGAATTTGGTCAATAGTCCACAGTCCACGGACGATAGTCAATAGTGTATGGTCGATAGTTGATAGAAAAACAATGGGATTACTATTGACTGTGGACCGCTCGGGCGGCCCCATATTGACAGTAGACTATCGACTAAAAAACGCATCAAAAAATGACTTTTGAACTTACCAAAGAATACCTTGAACAGATTGAAACGGCGATTGTAGAGCGCAATGAAACGCAGTTACGGGCCGAAATGGAAGAACTGTATCCAGCAGACATCACAACGCTTTTGTACGAATTGGATACCGAACCTGCCCATTATCTGTTCAGCCTCTTAAACACGGAAGTGGGCGCGGAAATTCTGGCAGAAATTGAGCCCGACGACCGCCGACGGTTTTTGGCCGATTTTTCGTCGTCAGAAATTGCCCGGTACATTGAAGTTTTCGACTCTGATGATGCCGTGGATTTGCTGAAAGAGCAACCCATTCAGGTACGCGAGGAAGTCATTGGTTTGTTACAGGACCGCGAACAGGCGCGTTTTATCATCGACCTTCTCCCCTACGACGAAGACGTAGCGGGTGGATTGATGCAAAAAGAGTTGGTAAAAGCCAATGTCAATTGGACGGTCAATGAGTGCATAGAGGAAATCCGTAAACAGGCCGAAGACGTAGAGAAAGTATACGCGGTTTATGTGGTGGACGACGAGCAAACGCTTTTGGGTCTTATCTCACTGAAAAACTTGGTGTTAGCGCGTAAAAACACCAAAATAGGGAATATTTACGACGAAGATATTCATTACGTTGAAACCTACCACCCCGTAGAAGAAGTCGCCGAAATCATGCAACGGTACGACTTGGAAGCGATTCCTGTCGTCAACGTTCAAAAACGGTTGTTAGGTCGCATCACCATTGATGACATCCTGGACGTGGTAACCGAAAAAGCCGAAGAAGACATTCAGGCGATTTCAGGTATCACGGGCGAGGTGGAAGAAGACGACAGCCTCTGGGACCAGGTAAAAGCGCGTTTACCGTGGTTGATTGTGGGCGTCATCGGGAGTTTGATGGCCGCTACGGTCATTCGGATTTTTGAGGGAGAATTGGGTAAAATGGCAGCTTTAGCCATGTTCATTCCCATCATGGGTTCGACAGGCGGAAATGTGGGCATTCAAACCGCTTCGCTCATTGTGCAGGCCTTGGCCGACAAAACAGGAATTGAAATCAGTTGGAAAGAACGTTTGTTGAAGATTATCGTCATTGCCTCGCTCAACGGCCTCATTATCGGCATTTTAGCGGGCTTATATGTGCTTATATTCAGCGAAACGCAGTTGTTTTGGGTGGTAAGTTTATCCCTCTTGGCGGTGGTGCTTTTAGCTTCTTTTATGGGAACCATTACGCCGCTTATTCTGAATCGTTTCGGCATCAACCCTGCCGTAGCCTCCGGGCCCTTTATTACTACTGCTAATGATTTAGTGGGTATCGGTACCTACTTTTTGATTGCACATTTTTTGTTGAAGATATAAAAATCAATAGTTCGGTATCAATTTAAGCGGCAATAGAGCCAAAAGCATATAGTTCTTTGATTTTCGGGTTATTTTTAGTCATCTCTTCTACATTTGGGAAGATTTGAAAAAATCTTTCTATAAGTAACTGGTTGTGGTATAGAGTTTTAACATCAGCCATTGAAAATGGATGCTTTTCTACATCGGTTTTATCAAGCCAATTCGGTCCGATTTCTATGATTCATGCAACTAAAGGCGTATAAAAATCTTTATATTTTTCCCGCACGGGCGGCCCCGTTTCGATGAACACAAGAAAATACACGATGAACCAGCCGCGTGGGCGGTCCCATTGTTACAAACGTTATGAACGACAAGCCGCATCGGCGGTCCGAATTTCATTCTTGCCTTCTGCTGTTTTTCGCAGATAATATTCTCGGATTTCGGGTGAGTATTGGATAGCAGATCTGGCTCCATTGTGAAGCAAAGCCTTTAATTGCTTATTTGCTTTATTACTGGTTTTGGCCTTGCCTTTGTATTGGCCTGATGAATAAGAAAATGGGACAACTCCTGCATGACAATCGGACGGCCGAAGCCGCGAATTTTTTTGGGTCGCTGATGTTCTTAAACTCGTTTGTAACGATAAGAATTTCTGTTGCAATGGCTGGACCAACACCCTTTACAGATTCGATAAGTTCGTAGACGGGGCCGCCCTTTAGATTTGCACTTTGATTATTTATAATAAAAACTGTTATTACTGTAAGTTTTCTTTTTGCTTCTTTTTCTTTTGTTGAAATGTGGATAAGTGAGATATTTACAGTA
>NZ_JAIXST010000272.1 GCF_027484545.1 Runella sp.
GAATATCTAAGCAAGCATCGAATTGAAATCATCAATTATGAACGCAGGAAAACCGCTGGTAAAAAGATTGGCAGTGGTTGCCTCGAAAAGGCTAATGACTTAATCGTTGCTCATCGGCAAAAAAAGAAAGGCATGGCTTGGAGCTACGATGGTTCGGAAAGTCTTGCTATTCTCAAAACAGTAGAAACTAATCATAAATGGCAACAGTTTTGGGAGAAATCTGCTTAAATAACAGAATGCCACTTTAATTTACAATACCTAAAAATTATTTCTGAATGAAGGGTATTTTTTGGCAAACCGTGTACCTGTACTTGTAACGGATTTATAACTCGTTTTAGAATAAATGGTAATATGCCAAGTAAATAGTAAAGGGTTGCAAAACCATGAAAAGAACAATCCATAAAAGCACCTCTAAAACTACTGACGAAACAACCCTTTGGATTGCTTTCAAGCAGGGCGACGTACGCGCGTTTGAGCAGTTGTACAACCGCTATTTTGAGGTTTTGGCCAACTACGGCTATCGGTACTGCACCGACAAACAGCAGCTCGAAGACGCCATTCAAGACGTTTTTGTGGATGTATGGCGGCGCCGACAACACCTTGCCGACGTAGAAAGCGTGAAATTTTACCTGTTTCGGGCATTGCGCCATCAAGTAATCCGAAACACCCGAAACGACCTGCTCGAAACCTCCGAAGACATCAACGATTTTCTTGATTTTTTGGTAGCATTTTCGTCGGAACAGCAATCAATTGAACAAGAAACCCATACCACCCAAACGCAGGCCGTCACAAAAGCCATTGCCCAACTGAGCCAACGCCAGCAGGAAGCCATCAATCTACGCTTTTATCACGGCATGAGTCTCGACGAAATGACTCAACTCATGGGCCTCAGCAAGCAGTCGGTCAGCAATCTGCTATTTAAGGCCTACAGCGTATTGCGCCTCACGATCAAAGGTATCCGTCCACTTTTACTCTTAGTTTTACAACTACCCTACCTTATCAGTTAACCACCTTTTTAGTTTTCGCTCACATGAACTATGAACATTTTCAACGCAACGATTTTCTGCACAACGACTCGTTTGTGCGGTGGGTATTGTTTCAGGAAGAAGCCCCTTTTTGGCAGGCGTTTATGCAAAAACACCCAGCCAAAGCCGACGAAGTTGCCCAGGCCCAACAACTGATTTTGGCTGTGCAAAAGGCCGAAGGAAAAAATACCCCTGCGCTCAATCAGAAAGCCGTTTGGGCCAACATCGAAGACATCATCACCGAAGAGCAGGAAGTAAAGAGCTTATCAATAAGTCGCTTGCGGCATTCGGTGGTTTTTAGGTGGGCGGCAAGTTTGGTGCTTTTGGCGGGAGCAGCTTGGCTCTGGACCACGAGGCAACCCGACCACCACGTCAATTACCAAGATTTAATAGCCGTTGTCGAAGAAAAAAAACCGCGTCAGGAAGTGGCAAACGACGGTCAAACCACAAAAAAGATACGCCTTGAAGACGGGACACTGGTGTATTTAGAAAAAGGTAGCCGTCTTAGTTTTCCCGTACATTTTGAAGCCAAACGCCGCGAAGTAGTGCTGAGCGGAGAAGCGTTTTTTGAAGTAACCAAAAATCCCGCCAAACCTTTTTACGTATACTCCAACGAGTTGATTACCAAAGTACTGGGAACTAGCTTTAGGATATCAGCCTTAGAAAATGGCAAGCAAGTAACGGTAAAGGTACAGACGGGCAGGGTGTCAGTGTACACCCAAAATCGCGTTGATACCGCTGACCCCGAAACCAAAGGCCTGCTCTTATTGCCCAACCAGCAGGCTGTTTTCAACCGAACCAACGAAATACTAAACCGAAGTTTGGTAGAAATCCCCCTGCCCATCATCGCACAAAGCCCACTCGTAAAAAGACAATTTGACGAGGTGAAGGTAGCCGAAGTGTTTGAAGAAATGGAAAAATTATTTGGCGTTGAAATCCGCTACAATGAAGACGCGCTTTCCGACTGTATTTTAACCACCACCATCAGCGATGACTCTTTATACGACCAGCTCGAAGTGATTTGTCAGACCATCGGCGCGGCTTACAAAGAGATTGATGCCCAGATTATTATCGAATCGAAAGGATGTAAGTAAATTATTTGTCATTAAACCTAATCAATATGTAAATCCAAAGTTCCTTAATCCCAAAAACAAAAAAAGAGGAAAGATGCTGTCACATCTTTCCCTTACTGAACCCGCAGGTGTGTACGAAGCACCCCGTTTTCCTGTCTTGCCTTTTCCAAAACAAAAACAATCAAATTTATGTCAAATTTCTTTACCGAAAAAAAGATTTTCTACCTTATGAAAATCACCCTCACCCCGTTGCTGTTTGTTTGTCTGTTGACTACCCTCAGTTTTGCGGAGAACACCTTTGGCCAGAAACGGCTTCAGGAAAAAATTACGCTCAATTTGAAAAACGTTGACCTCAAAGCGGTGCTCAAAAACATCGAGCGAAAAGCTGATGTTGTTTTTTCCTACCAAAAAGGCGTACTCGCCAACGACGAAAAGCTGACCATTGAGATCAAAGACGAAACCTTAGAGTCGGTATTGCAGCGCATTCTCATCCCGCGACAAATCAGCTACCAAGTCATCAAAGCCAACAAGATTGTTTTGATGCGGCGTGTTTTGGGAAACCTCCCCGAAGCATCAGAACCTAAGCCCGTTACCACTTTGCTCGACGTTAATTTAGAGCAAACCATTACAGGAACCGTCACCGATGAAAACGGATCAGAATTGCCGGGCGTAAGCGTATTGATCAAAGGAACCCAACGCGGCACCACCACGGATGCTGTCGGTAAGTATCGGCTTGTGCTCTCTGATAATAACGATATATTGGTCTTTTCGTTTGTCGGTTACCTTTCTCAGGAAATTAAAATCGGTAGCCAAACCACCCTAAATGTTTCTTTAAAACCCGATACCAAAGCCCTCGATGAAGTGGTGGTTGTGGGTTACGGAACTCAGAAGCAAAGGGAGGTAACAGGGTCTATTGCCACCATACAGGCGGGGCAGCTTGAAGATCAGCCTGTGGGGCAGTTTGCTCAGAAACTTCAGGGACGTGTTGCTGGCGTACAAATAAACCAGACATCCGGCGCACCTGGTGCGGGTATTTCCATCCGCATCCGTGGCGCAGCGTCCATCAACGCAGGTAATAGTCCGCTCTTTGTTGTCGATGGTTTTCCGATTGTAGGTGGCATTAATAACATCAATCCCAACGAAATTGAGACTTTTTCAGTACTAAAAGGAGCCTCTGCGGCAGCACTCTATGGATCAAGGGCAGCTAATGGCGTTGTGCTGATAACAACCAAGCAGGCCAAGCCCGGGAAAACGTCCATCCAGTTCAGTGCAACGTATGGTGTTGCCACAGTGCCACAGCGCGGTCGCGCAAAGCTCATGAATGCCAAAGAGTTTTTGCAGGACAGAAAATCAATTTTTGAAGACAAAATTAAATACGAAGGTTGGACAGGTGGAATTCCTGAGCTGTATCAAAATCCTGAAGCCTATACAGGTAAAAGTACGGATTGGTATGAGGAACTTTTACAACCAGCTGGACAGAATAGTTATAACCTTTCGCTGCTATCCAACAAGGATAACTTCAGTACAGCGACGACACTGGGCTATTACAAGGAAGAGGGTTCAGTCATCAATTCTGATTTTCAGCGGTTTTCCCTTAGGTCAAATAACGAATATACAGTCAACAAGGCAATTAAAGTAGGCGTCAATATTGCACCAACTTTCCAGGTTGCCAATAATCCGATGACATCAGCATTGAATAATTCAACGGGCGATGGATTTTATGGCGTCATTTATTCAGCCATTATTACGCCGCCCATTTTCTCGCCGGACGATACCAATCCGGATGGAACACGGAAGGTAAGCTTTACCGGTCCTGGCTTATTTACATTTCCGAACTGGAAACGCTCTCTTGAGGAAACCACTAACAAAATGAACTCGACCAGGTTGCTGAGTAGTGCCTATATTCAAGCTGAATTCCTAAATGACTTCAGGTTTAAGAGTTCTGTTTCTATTGACCTCCAAAGTCAAAAACAAAGGATTTTTAGTCCATCAACTGTGGGAACCATCTTTGCCAATGCTCCAAAATTGGCGACAGGTGCTTATGCAACAACAAATTACACTTCTTGGCTGACGGAAAATACGCTGAATTACAACAAAACAATTGCAAAAGATCATTCCGTAGAGGTACTTGCGGGATACTCGGCTCAATTTTTTCGGCAGGAGTACAATGCTCTCACAGGCACGAGTTTTCCTGATGATGCGGTGAGCTGGATTGATGCCGCGGCGATTAGAAACGGCAGTAGCAACTCGACGGAATGGTCGCTCCTCTCCATGTTCAGCAGATTGAACTACAATTTGAAAGGTAAATATTTACTATCGGCTTCCATACGTAGGGACGGCTCATCTCGCTTTGGATCCGAAAACAGATGGGGAACTTTTCCTTCCATTTCGGCAGGCTGGATTATTTCGGATGAAGGGTTTGCACAAAGGTGGAAAAAGCTAAGCTACTTGAAAATCAGAACTGAATTTGGTGACGCTGGAAACTTTAACATCGGTAACTACAGCCAGTTTGGTAACATTAACTCTACAAATTACGTTTTTGGCGGATCACTCGTTCAGGGCCGTAGCCCTTCTACAATTGGCAATACCCAACTTACCTGGGAAACAACACGTGGCTTTGATATAGGGCTTGACGTCGGTTTGTTCAAAGACCGTGTTTCGTTAACACTTGATTATTACAACAAAAGCACAAAAAACATGCTCTATCAGGTTGACATCCCCAATGGAGCCGGCTTTTCCAATATTCAGGACAACATCGGTGAGTTTCATTTTTGGGGATACGAGTTTGGCGCCACCACAAAAAATCTGGTTGGGGACTTGAAATGGAGCACCGATTTTAACATATCGGTGAACCGTAACAAAGTAATAAAGCTGGGTACTAACAATACACCGATCGGTGGTCTCGGCGAGTATTCTTCGGGTATTTGGAAAACTGAGGTAGGGCTTCCGATGGGTCAATTTTACGGCTATGTTTTCGACGGAATTTATAAAAACCAGGCCGAATTTGATGCAGGTCCTAAGCATAGTACCTCTAAGGTAGGGACGATGCGAATGAAAGATCTGAACGGGGATGGCGTGATCAACACCCTGGACCGGACTTACATCGGAAATCCGAGTCCCCAATTTTTGTTCGGTATCAATAACAGCCTCACATACAAGAATTTTGATTTAAATCTAGTCTTTTCCGGAGCGTATGGCAACAAAATGTATTACTCCCTGGCCGAGTGGAGCGAAACGCTTGAAGGGATTTTTAATGTTGAAATATACATGAAAGATCGCTGGCGTTCGCCTGAAAATCCGGGTGCTGGGTTAGTTGGCCGCTCGTTGTCCGGAACAACGGCGTTCCCCAGAACCAATCAGGACAGGCTTGTACTGGACGCTTCCTATTTAACATTGAAAAATATTACGCTGGGATATACTTTGCCTAAAATTAGGAGCGTTGCCAAAGCCCGTATTTTTCTGAGTATCCAACAGGCATTTATCCTTACGAAGTATAAAGGAGCGAATCCTGAGGCAAGTCTTAATGGTTTAAGTGGTTTGAGTGAGGGTGTAGATGTGAGTCCGTATCCGACCCCGCGGACAGTCGCCATAGGCCTCAATTTCAATTTTTAATCTCAAAAATCTTACATCATGAAAAGAACATTATATTTTCTTGCCTTCACTGGAGTGTTCCTTGCTTCGTGTTCGGATGAATTTCTGAATCGCGTTCCGGAAAGTTCGGTCACTTCTGGTAATTTCTACAAAACAGAAGCCCAGTTTGACCAGGCGCTTGTCGGAGCTTATGCTTCGGTACGATCAGCAAAAGGCTCTATTGCTTCGTGGACGATGGGTGAAATGCGCTCGGATAATACGCACCTGGAATTCAACAACACAAACCGCGGAGGGGGGTACGTTGAACGCGAGGACACTGATTTTCTTATTGACCGCAATGTCAGCAATACGGTCGCAGACAAATACAACACTGCATATGTAGGGATTGGTAGGTGTAACAATATTTTGGATTTTGTTACACCAGCAGGTTTAAGTCAGCAAGCATCTGACAGGCTGGTGGGTCAGGCCAAATTTCTTCGGGCACTTTTTTACTTTGACCTAGTCAGATATTTTGGGGGCGTACCGTTGTACCTTAAAGCCGTTCAGGGCGCACAAGATGCTTATATTCCGCGTTCATCTGTTGATGACGTTTACAAAGCGATCATTGCGGATCTAAAAGATGCCATCTCCAAATTGGGTGCTCCCACTTTTCCTCAAAATGGAAGGGCCACGCAAGGCGCTGCAAGAATGTTGCTGGCCGACGTTTATCTCGTGCAAAAGAATTTTCCAGGGGCAGAAACAGAGCTAAAAAGTGTACTACAAATGGGTTATCAATTACTCTCAGACTATGCGTCTGTTTTTGCATTAGGCAATAAAAATAGCAGGGAGTCCATTTTTGAAATTCAATACCAGCAGGGGAACCAGGGGCAGAACAGCGATTTTCTATATCCGTTTCTACCGCTTTCATCCGACGTAAAAATCATTACTGGAATACCTTCGCAGAACCGTCAGGGTGGGGGTTGGAATACGCCAACCTTTGAAATGATCGGTACCTATGAGACGGGAGATAAGCGTTTGGAAGCATCAATTGCGGTGGCAGAAGGAACAGGTGTCGTTGGCGACATGGTTATTGAAGCGGTAAAAACTCCGGTTGGGTATAAAGTTCCGACAGGAAAAAGAGCATATCCGTTCATTAAAAAATACCTTCATCCTCATAGTTTGGAACAAAATACGGATGATAATTTTCCGATTTACCGTTATTCCGACGCACTGCTTTCCATGGCAGAGGCTTTGAACGAACAGAATAAATCTGCAGAAGCGCTCACCTATTTGAATCCAGTTCGCGTTCGCGCGGGTTTGCCAGCTGCTACTGCTTCAAACCAGGCTGCTTTGCGCGAAATTATTTTACATGAACGACGCGTTGAATTCGCATTTGAGAATAAGCGATGGCTGGATCTGGTGCGCACAGGAAATGCGATCGATGTGATGACTAAAAATGGAGCGTATATTAAAGCTGCCGCTGCAGGTCAATCTTACATCCCGACCACCAGCTACGTTGTTACGCAGCAAAAGTTATTGTTCCCAATTCCCAACCGCGAAGTACTGATTGGAAACCTAGAACAGAATCCGGGTTATTAACAATGATTTCGGTTAAAATTTTCAGAAGTGCGCTGGGCTGGTTCCTTCACACTTCTGAAAGTAAAAAAAATGGTTTTTATGCTTTATAATAATGGTGAAAGCGATTTTAAAAAAATAAGATGGACAAGATGTCAGGCAAATTTTCCGTTTTTCCACCAGTACTCTGTTTTGTAATTATTTTGAACGGTTGCAGCAGTGATATGGGTGATTCTGCCGCCCAGCAAGTTCCCGATAAGGTCAGCTACAATTTCGATGTCCGCCCGATACTCTCTGATAAGTGCCTGGTCTGCCACGGTCCAGATGCAAATAAACGCGAAGCCAGTTTACGGCTTGATATTGCTAAAAGTGCATACAAAGCATTGGCGGAGAACCCTTCTGCACACGCGCTCGTTCCGGGGGAACCAGAGTTATCCGAGGTATTTCTTCGTATCTCCACATCTGATACAAATGAATTAATGCCCCCCAAATCTTCCAACCTGAGGCTTTCTCAATATGAGGTAGCGGTTATAAAGAAATGGATCAAGCAAGGCGCCAAATATGAAAAACACTGGGCGTTTGTGGCACCGAAGCAGCAGGTTATTCCAAAGGTAAAAGCGAATGGATGGCCTAAAAATGAAATTGATTATTTTATTCTTGCTAAACAGGAACAGGCTGGACTGACCCCAAATGCTGAGGCGGACAAAGAACGCTTGCTAAGGCGGGTTTCCCTTGACCTGACAGGATTACCTCCGAGTCTGGAAATGATGGACGCGTTTATAGCGGACAAAAGTGATGATGCCTATGAAAAAGTACTTGATCAATTGCTGAAAATGCCACAATATGGCGAAAGAATGGCACTGCCATGGCTGGACGTGGCCCGATATTCAGATTCCTACGGATACCAGATGGACAATTTCAGAACACAGTGGCCGTGGCGAGATTGGGTGATCCATGCATTTAACAAGAATATTTCCTACAAGGATTTTATCACCTGGCAACTGGCTGGCGATTTGATGCCAAATGCGACGAAGGAACAATTACTCGCGACTGGATTTAACCGCAACCACAAAATTACCGAAGAGGGAGCTGTGGATGAGGAAGAATACCGAATCACGTACGTGACCGACCGGAATGATACTTTTGGAAAGGCGATGCTGGGTGTCACGATGGAATGTGCACACTGTCACGACCATAAGTACGACCCTTTCTCCCAGAAAGAGTATTATCAGTTGTTCTCGTTTTTCAATAATGTAAATGAAATGCGGCCGACCTATACGGCCATTGACCCATCAGCAGGTAAGCCCGAGGCGTATGCAAAAAAACCGATGATGGAGATCAGCAACAATGATGTAAAAAATATTTTGAGTTTCGTTAACAAGCAGGATACCAGTAGGCTGATCGTTTCGGTGATGGGAGACCTCGAGACGACACGTAAAACTTATATTCTGCAACGGGGCGTTTTTGACTCCTACGGGCCCGAAGTGCAACCGGGCACACCGAATGCCATTTTAGCGTTCAATTCCAAATTTCCTAAGAATAGGCTGGGACTTGCGCAATGGCTTTTTGACCGTCAAAATCCTTTAACAGCCCGGGTTTTTGTCAACAGAATCTGGCAGGAGTTTTTTGGCAGAGGAATCGTGAAAACATCTGGAGATTTTGGTATGCAGGGAGAATTGCCCACACATCCTGCGTTGCTCGACTGGCTTTCTGTTGATTTTATGGAGCACAACTGGGACATTAAACGACTGGTAAAACAGATCGCTACCTCGGCAACATACCGGCAATCGGTTGTGGTGAGCAAAGAAAAACGGAGCGCTGATCCTGAAAATATTTTCTTATCACGATCGCCGCGCTATCGTATTCAGGCCGAATTTGTGAAAGATATGATCCTATCCAGCAGTGGATTATTGAATAAAACAATAGGTGGACCAAGCGTGAAACCCTATCAGCCAGAAGGATTATGGGAGGGAGCCACGGCTGGAGGTGGCGGCCTTTTGTCGGTTTACCGGCAGGATCACGGCCAAAGCCTTTACCGACGTGGCATGTACACATTCATCAAACGAACAGTTCCTCCTCCCTCAATGAGCATTTTCGATGCGAGTAATCGTGATTTATGTGAGATACACCGACTAAAAACAAACACGCCGTTACAGGCGCTTGTCATGCTCAACGACCCGACAGTTTTGGAAGCGTCGAGGGTTTTGGCCAGTAAACTTTTACTGGAAAAAACACAGACAAAGGAGAAATTAATCAAAGCTTTCCGCCTTATTGTCAGCAGAAAACCAACGGAAAAGGAAATTGAAGTGATTACTGGATATTATGCAGAAGAACTCAGAACAATGAAAAGCCAGAATGCGGAGCAACTGCTGACAGTGGGTGAATATCCTATTCCCCCGAAGGTGGACCGTATAATGCTGGCTGTTATGATGCGAATAATTTCGACGATTTATAATTTGGAAGAAGCTATTACAAAATCCTGACTGATATGGAAAAAGAAATGCTTGAACATTACTTGAGTTTCAACAGACGCAGGTTTTTGTCGAAACTAAGCTTGGGAATAGGCAGTATGGCGTTAGGCTCACTGCTAATTCCAGATCTTTTCAATGGTGGTGATACGGATGATGACACAGCTTTTACACCAGGCATTCCAAGTTTTGCGCCGAAAGCAAAGCGCGTCATTTATTTGTTTCAGAACGGAGCACCCTCTCAGTTAGAATCCTTTGATTATAAGCCGAAATTGCGTGAAATGTCGGGACAAAACTTACCTGCGTCGGTAAGAGGCGGGCAGCGTTTAACGGGTTTTACGGCTACGCAAGCTAATTTGCCGCTTGTTGGTTCTTTTACCGATTTTAAGCAATACGGTGAATCACGCGCTTGGGTTAGTGACTTGTTTCCTCATACTGCCAAAATCGTGGACGATCTTTGCATCGTGCGTTCCATGCATACTGAAGCCATTAACCACGATCCGGCTATTACGTTTTTTCAAACCGGTTCGCAACAGGGCAACAGGCCTAGTATGGGTGCATGGCTGAGTTATGGATTGGGTAGTGAAAATAAAAACCTGCCCGCATTTACTGTCTTGATTTCGAGAGGAAAAGGAAATGCGCAGGGAGTATATTCCAAACTGTGGTCTAATGGATTTCTGGATTCAATTCATCAGGGAGTCCAGTTCAGCAAAGGTGAGGACCCTGTTTTGTACCTCAGAGATCCGGAGGGAATGAACAAAACAGACCGCCGGAAAATGCTGGATAAGCTCTCGACGCTCAACCAACTTGCCTATAATGAGTTGGGAGATCCTGAAATAAACAGCAAGATCAGACAATATGAAATGGCCTACCGAATGCAGACCGCTGTGCCTGAAACGCTTGATATTTCGAAGGAACCAGACGATATCATCAAACTTTATGGGACGGATTGTATGGTTCCCGGTACATTTGCTGCAAACTGCCTTCTTGCCCGAAAATTGTCTGAAAACGGTGTACGTTTTGTGCAGCTTTATCATCAGGGCTGGGACCAACATGCCGATTTGCCAAGAGATATTTCTTGGCAGGCAAAAGATGTGGATCAGGCGTCCGCAGCATTGGTTACGGATTTGAAACAAAGGGGTTTACTTGACGAAACACTGGTGATATGGGGGGGGGAATTTGGTCGTACGAATTTCAGTCAGGGATCCATTACCAAAGATAATTACGGCAGAGATCACCATCCGCGTTGTTTTAGTATATGGATGGCCGGCGGGGGCATCAAACCAGGAATTGTTTATGGAGAAACGGACGAATTCGGTTATAACATTTTAAAAGACCCTGTCCATGTACATGATTTTCACGCAACTGTTTTGAATCAATTAGGTTTGGATCATGAAAAATTGGTTTTTAAACATCTTGGGCGCAGGTTTCGGCTCACAGATGTTGCGGGCAGAGTTGTCAAAGATATTATCGCTTAAATATTCAGGAATAGTAACCATTTAACTTAGGTTTCGGTAATATTGAAAGAAGTGTTTTGAATTATTTCAAAATACTTCTTTGTTTTTCTTTTAATTTAGAATATATTTTTTACAAAAATTCAAACTGGTATAAATTGTCAAATTTGTAATGTTAAAAACCTTAATACGAGAATGTAAGTTAGGATATTTATTATTACTAAAATACCAATAAATAACTTTTTCTCAATTAATTATTGCCGAAACTTAGATTATAACCAATCTTTCCCACCCCCCCAAATTTAATTTGGGCATTTAATTTATATAACTTAATGATGCCATTCAGATATGCCAATAATAGACTTTTATTTTTAAGGTATTTTTAACTTCCAATTAAAGTATACACCTTTTTTTTAATTTACAATGTTTTAATGAAAATCGGTTTAAAAAAGTTTGCTGAGCAGCTGTTATTTGCTTCCAATTTTTTCATTGCATTTCTTCTTTTATTTGAAAGCAAACTCATTATTCCCCTTTGGCTTCAACCCATCGGTAGAATGCATCCCCTCATTCTCCACTTCCCAATCGTGATTTTATTGTTCGCAATGATTATGGAGTTTTTTAGGTTTAAACCTGAAAATGCCGTGAACACATTCTACACTAATCTACTACAAAACCTTCTTTTGATAGGGACCCTTTTTGCCGCGCTAACGGTGATTATGGGGTTGTTTCTTTCCAAAGACGAGGAATACGCGGGCGACACTTTGTCTTGGCACAAATGGACAGGCGTTGGAGTGTTTTTCTTCGCATCGTTAGTTTATTGGATCAGAAATAATGGGTGGTACAAAGCACCTGTGGCAAAAGTGGGAGCACTAATTACACTGCTCGCGATTGTCTTGACAGGTCACTTTGGAGGGGCGCTTACCCATGGTGAGGATTTTATATTTGAATCGATTTTGTCGAGCAAAACACCTTCAGTCGTGCCCGTTGAAAAAGCAATTGTTTTTGACGATGTCATCATGCCAATTTTTGAACAAAAATGCGTGAGTTGCCATAATCCTAATAAGCTTAAAGGTGAATTGATGCTTACCGATGCAAAGTCCCTTTTGAAGGGAGGGGAGTCGGGTAAACTCTTTGTTCCAGGTAATCCGGCAATCAGTTTGCTGCTTGAACGTGTGCACATGCCCATTGAAGAAAAGAAGCACATGCCTCCATCTGGAAAGCCCCAATTGACAACGCAGGAGATTCAAATACTGGCTTTATGGGTGAAGGCAGAAGCGAGTTTTAAACAAAAAGTATTAGACTTGCCAGCTAATGATTCATTACGCGTATTATCCACCGCCCGGTTGAAACCATCCGAAATTCAGGATGAAATCTATGATTTTGATGACATTGATGAGGGAGCCATTACAAAATTGAATAACGATTATCGCACCATATCAGTAGTTGCAAAAGAATCGCCCGCTGTTTCGGTGAATATTTATAATCGTTCGGCTTATTCTATGAAGCAGCTTGATGAATTGGATGCCATTAAAAAGCAGATTGTGTCATTGAATCTGAACATGTTACCAGTCAAAGACGCCGATCTTAAAACTGTTAGCAAGTTTGAAAACCTTCGGAAGCTTAATCTGAATTTTACAGATATTACTTCGGATGGTCTAAAAGAATTGTCTTTACTGAAACATCTTCAAAGTCTTACACTTTCTGGAACAAAAGTGAATTTCATAGGATTGAAAACGCACCTTCCTTCTTTTAAAACCTTGAAAATGATTTCTATTTGGGAGACTGCATTAACGGTTTCTGAGATTGATCAATTGAAAAAGGCCAATAAAAACCTTACGATTATTGCAGGGTTTAGAGACGATGGAAGCAACCCAATTCAACTCATCCCCCCGCAGGTAACCAACAACTCAATGATTTTTAGCAAGCCAGTTTTGGTGCAGTTGGCACACGCCGTCAAAGGCGTAGATATTCGCTATACTACCGATGGAACACTACCTGATAGTGTTCATTCTCAGCGATTTACAGGACAAACTACGTTAGAAAAAAGTACGACGATTCGTGCCAAAGCCTTCAAAAATGGCTGGTTGGGAAGCGATGAAGTTGTGTTTGATTTTTTTAAAAATGCCTACAAACCCGACAGTGCGCGCTTGCTATTGCCACTCAATCGGCTATATCAGGCGGCAGGTGCCAATACGTTTTTTGATGAAAAACTTGGTACTTTCAATGCAAAAAGCCCCGCTTGGACCAACAATTGGGCAGGCGTAACAAACAACGATTTGGTTTTAGTATCGGAGTTTAAAACACCTATTTTGCTGTCATCCGTTGGTTTGCGTATCATGGAAGATGTAGAAACCAGGATTTTTCCTCCCGAATCCATTGAAGTTTGGGGTGGTGCCGACAAAACCAAAATGAAATTGATTGCTAAATTCAAGCCGAATATTCCGTCGAAAATGCGAACTCATTTGCTGACCGCCGTGGGAGGTAAATTTAAACCGCAAACGGTCTCTTATCTCAAAATTATAGCGAAGCCATTGCAGAAAATTCCTGAATGGCACAGAAGCAAGGGGACGACTGCTTTGCTGTTGGTGGATGAAATGTTTTTGAATTGACCCTAAACTTCTATGGAATACACTTTAAAAGCTCATTAATTTCTTTATCAGTTAAGTTGTCTTTTACTAAGGCCGAAGATTTCTTTCAACTGCCTGACTGTAAGTTATTTGAATATCAATCCATCTGATTAATTTTTCAATATACTCTTTGCAGAGGCTTACAAAATCAGGCTTGATATTTTTGAGACCTCGGCGTAGTACATCAATTCCCTGTCTAAAAAAGCTACGTGTCGAATATCCATTCTTTTGAATTTTTATTTTTTGTACTTTTTTAACATAAACCTCTCCAAACTTTACACAAATAGCCACTGCAATACTGACAAATACTAATAGTTTACTTAACTTTTTGCTACATCTTAAATGAGTGGATTCTAAATCAAATCCTCTTCCCTTAAATGTTTGAAATAGCACTTCTATACACCATCTTCTTCGATAGAATCTTCCTAATTGTTTAGCAGGCAAGTTACCAATTAAAAACAAAAATCACCATCTTTTAAACGTTTTATCATTGTATTGCACCAAACACCATCCACTTGGCAGTCTTGAAAGTAACGTTCTGCTTGGGTATGTAGCAATTCTTCTATTGAATAACTATTTCCATTTTTTAACATAACTAAATGACTTTTAGGAACACGCATACAAAATTTTATGTCATTGACTTTCAAATACTTAACCCATTCAACACCTATAAACTCTCTGTCTCCTACAATCAGACCTATTCGGTCTTTTCCAATAACATTCAATAATTTCGATAACAAATTAATACGGTCCTTGCAATTACTATTACCTGAATTATTGTCTAATAATGACCAGTATAATGGAATGCCTACTGACCCATTTTTAGCTACTATCATTAAAATATTGCATTGATAACTTCCAAAATCCCACTCTGCCCTGTCAATCGAAGGTGTAAGTTTCCCCTTTGGTAAGAACATTATTATAAGTAAGCAAACTTGGTCAAAATCAAATTCATAATCTTTAAAAAAAGACTGAATTGTTCTTTCAACTGATTCCGTTTTAGCATCAGACTCTATATGTAACGCTATTTCATTAAATTGTACTTTTCTGCTATCTATCACTCCTAATAAAAAAGAAGAAATAAATTTTTTACGAGCCAAATTGGTCGCTAATGGAATTTTATCAAGCAATTTAATAACTTCGTCCCTAATGATTCTTTTCATTCTTTAAGCGGGGCCGCCCGTGCGGCTGATTTGATGTTTGAGCACCTCAAAATTCAGCCTTTTTGTTTTATCAGACAATTTCCTTCGGGTTCAGTATGTGTCTTTCTCTGATTTATCATAAATTGAGAGGAGGTAAACGGTGTTATCGGCAATCACAAAATTGATAATGATTCTTGCTCCCCCACTTTTACCCTTGCCCTTAATTTGTGCCATTTTTTATATCATTTTAATTCTATTTTCTTTTTTAGAATTATCAAATTTTGCAGGCGGTAAAATCGGTACGAGAAAATTCAACAAAGACCGGGATTATTTGTGGCCTGTTCCCACGGTGGTATTGCAAAACAATACCGCCTTAGAACAAAATCTGGGGTATGGTAAGTAAAAACGAATCTAAATAGAATGAAATACTCAATCATCATCGCACTGCTTCTCACAGTGGGCATTTTTGGTTTTAAAAACACAAAACCAACGTCCAAACCCAATATTATCTACGTCATGGCCGACGATTTAGGATACGGAGATCTGAGCTGTTACGGACAGAAAAAGTTCAAAACGCCCTATCTCGACCAAATGGCCGAGGAAGGTATTCGGTACACCGACTACCACTCCGGCAGTACGGTTTGTGCGCCCTCGCGCTGTGCTTTGATGACAGGCAAACACATGGGTCATGCCTATATCAGAGGCAATGGCGAAATACCATTGCGTGATGAAGACTTTACCGTCGCCGAGTATCTTAAACAAAATGGCTATCATACGGGTATTTTTGGGAAATGGGGCTTAGGGCAAGCTGCCAACGCCGGCTCACCCGAGAAGCAGGGTTGGGATGAGTTTTTGGGCTACACCCACCATGTTCATGCCCATCATTTTTTTACTAATAATTTGTGGACGATCAAGGACAAAAAAACGGTTATCCAGCCAATTGATTCTTTGCGCCACACGCATTTGTATGTAATGGATGCCGCTTTGAATTTTGTCAAAAACAACCAAGCAAAACCTTTCTTTATGTATTTGGCCATCACGATGCCACATGCTGAGGTTTTTGCGCCTACGCCTGAGTCGGTTACACCTTTTTTAACTGCTGACAAAACAAGTACGTTTCCTGAAACTCCTTTTATCCAAAAAGCGGGCAATTATCGCTCACAGGCGCAACCCAAAGCCAATTTTGCAGGTATGGTCACTCACTTAGACCGAGATATGGGACGTTTAATGGAATTATTAAAATCACTTGATTTGGCGGAAAACACCTACGTTTTCTTTACTTCTGACAACGGCCCGCACCAAGAGGGCGGAGCAGATCCCGTGTTTTTTGATAGCAATGGACCACTGAATGGCATCAAACGCGATATGTATGAAGGCGGAATCCGAGTCCCGCTGATTGCTTGGGGAGGCAAAGTAAAAAAAGGTTTGACCAACAACGACGTCTTGGCCAACTGGGACTTTTTCCCAACCGCCGTGGAGTTGGCAGGTGGTAGAAAAACCCAAGATTTAGACGGCCTTTCTTTTGCTAATACGCTCAAAGGAAAACCCTTGAAGAAAAAACACGAATCGCTTTATTGGGAGTTTTATGAGCGCGGTTTTGACCAGGCAGTAAGACTGGGAGAAGAGTGGAAGGCTGTTAGGTTAAGTGCAAAAGGCGGCAAATTGGAACTCTATAACCTAAAAACAGACTTGGGTGAAGAAAATGATGTAGCATCCCAATATCCTGATATCGTCACCAAAGCCGAAAAAGCTTTTGCCTATAACCGAGTAGTGTCAGACACGTGGCCTCTAAAGAAGAAGTAAATTTTTCAATACTGCTAGTGTTTTGGCAATTTAATTTTAGTTATTAATTTTGAGAGTAAAACATTTTATTCTCATGGCA
>NZ_JAIXST010000082.1 GCF_027484545.1 Runella sp.
GTGTCATCGGACGGTTTATCCTTGCCCCAATTATCAAAGGCATCTTTGAACGCGTCAAAATCAAAGTTTACGCCTAAAGTTTCGGTAATGGTTTCAGCACGTCGGTAGAATCCGTTAGGAGTTTCGTAAATGTCGCGGTACAACTTTAGGCGTATTTCATCCTTTACCCGATTGTCAAGCTTTTCTCCCTTTTTGGGTAAGTGTTGCCATTGGTCGAGCGTAACTTTTAACCCCGTCGTATAACGACGCTTTACCCGATTGTGAGTAACGACGATTTTAATAATACCCTCATGCTCTAAGGTGGCTCGGGTGTCGAAAAATAGGTTTACGGTTGCCATTTATTGCGGTGTTTTTCTGTGGTGCAAGTAGCCGTTTTTCTGTGGTGCAACTAAATCTACTGGCACCACAACTTGCACCACAAAAATACAGAATCAACGCACAATAACAATAAGAAGCGATAAAATAATTATGGTAATTTACTGATTTACAGGCTATTTAAGTATAAATCAATAAATATCAAAAAGCCAACAAATACCCATAGGATCTGACTCATAATCAGGGGGTCGTAGGATCGTGCCCTACTGGGCCCACATTGAAAATCAAGCACTTAGCAGAAATGTTAAGTGCTTTTTTGTTGGACCTGCACTACATTTTGCACTTGATCCATCCATTATCACTCCCACGCCTGCACTTCCAGCAATTCCTGCCACCGGGTGGTATAACATCGTGATTTATGCTCCTGACGGAGTTGCTATTCTAGTCCAAAGCCCTGTGTAGCCACTTTTACGGTATCTCTGCCCATGGTTCGGTTGAGCGAATCCATGGCTTTCATAGCTTTGGCATCCAATTCCCGTTTTCGCGCATCAAAGAGTGAGATTTGCACTTGATTCTCGGGCACAATCCCCGAAATCATCACACCTGCTTTTTTGTAATTGTAACCGGTTTTGAAAATCAATTCCAACCCACGCAACGCATAGCGGATGATTTCAAAGGTGGAATTGGTGGACGTAGGCAATTGCAACACTTTGGAATTGAAGTATTGAGGCTCGTCTTTGTGGGGATTGGTATACAGAAAAACGTGAATGATGTGAGCGCAGCTTTTTTGTTTTCTTAGCTTTTCGCCTACCCGGGCCACAAAGGTGGCCACCGTTTCCGTAATCACTTTGACATCTTTGGTAGTTCTGCCGAAGGAGCGGGAAACGCAAATTCCTTTTTTTGGGGCAGGTTCATTCTTCAGACTGTAACACATCTCTCCCTGCAACTCACGCAGCATTCGTACTCCCACGACGTGCATTTTCTGACGTATCCATTCTTCTTTGGCATGAGTAAGCTGCAAAGCATTGAAAATTCCGTTTTCATTCAACATTTTGGCGTAACGGTATCCAATGCCCCAAATGTCCTCTACCGGCGTATTGACCAACGCAATTTCAGCATCGGTATCTGAGTCGATTTGATAAATGCCTATAGCCGAACGGTATTTTTTGGCGTAACGATTGGCTACTTTCGCCAAGGTCTTTGTGGGAGCAATGCCAATGGAAACGGGTATGCCGGTGTACTGCTTTACGGTAGCCCTGATTTTTTGAGCCAATTCCTCCAAATTCTCGTAAGGCATATTGTGGAAATCGATGAAGGCTTCATCAATCGAATATACTTCCATGCCGGGCGCCATCTCAGCAATAGTGGCCATCACTCGGTTGGATATATCGCCATACAGGGCGTAATTACTTGAAAATACTTCGACGTTATTTTTGGCAAAAAACTCCTCTTTTTCAAAGGCTAAAGCTCCCATTTTGATATCCAAGGCCTTGGCTTCGTTGGAAAGAGCTATGACGCAGCCGTCATTATTACTCAAAACCACCACGGGTTTTTTCTCTATTTTAGCGTTGAAGGTTCGCTTGCAACTGACGTAAAAATTATTGCAATCAATTAACGCGAACATTACTTTTTGGGCTTATTAATAATGAAGGTCACCACGCCCCAAATCTGAAAATCCATTTCTGCCGTTACCAATACTCGGTCATAGGCGGAATGTTCGGGAATCAGCCAAATTTCCTCCTTTTCCTTTCGGAATCGTTTCACGGTATACTCTCCGTTGAGTACGGCAATGATAATGTCATTGTTGGTAACAGTCTTGGAACGATCAACGACCAAAAGTGAACCGTCTACAATGGTTGCTCCTTCCATGCTGTTGCCTTTGACCCTGACGCAAAACGTAGAATGAGGTTTATCCACCATGTATTTTAAGAGGTCCAGTGACAATTCTACATAATCATCGGCAGGAGAAGGGAATCCCGCCTGTACGCAGGAATCATAAAAAGGCAGTATGACCGACGTTTCGGAGGCTTCAATAGCATAGATTTCCAGCCCGTTGGGGCCGTTGGGAAGGTGAAGAGAGAGAGTCATAGTGGTAATCAGGCTTATACGGTTGTCAAATTACCAAAAAGAAGGTATTTGAGGCAAATTAAAAATAAATAAACCTTTTCATAGTAAGCGATTAACTTCATCAATAAAGAACCCCGCAGGCAAAACCAACGGGGTTGCTTAAGGGATAACCTAATGAGAATATTGCTGTATTTACGATTTTACAGAGCGGAAGGTTTATACTGCAATCAAAAATGTGGTTGCAGGACAAATTTTTAGCTTTCCAACAAAAATAGTTTGATGTCGAGGATTCAAAAAATGCAGTACCGCTTCAAAAAAAGCGATAATTGGAAAGTCTAAGGAGGGTAGGGAAAATTCTTAGGATACTTTGCAATAAAGCACCCGCATTAAAAGTTATAGAAAGCCTTTGTTTCGGATAGAATTTCCATTGAGTAAAAAAAATAGGGACGCTGCCAACGAAACAGGCGCTTTCTCAAACGTGCTTATCTTTGATAAAAATAGTTGTTCATACTGATTTTTTATCACGTATTTACGTAGGCAAATCCCTCGCTTTCAATGCCTCCAAAACCGTATGGACTGTCTGTGCCGTTTATTTCACTTATAAACTAAAGGAACAGCACGGGCGGTTTGCGTCATTCCCTCTCAAAAATAAAGAAGTAGATAAAATCGCTTTAGTTTACTTTTAAGGGTACAAACCGACGCATAGTTTGGCGAAAAACGGGTGAATTGAAAATCAATACATTGCTGTTTGACATAAAAAGAAAAACGAGATTTGGAAAAGAAGGTAAGAAAACATAAATTTATAAAACGAAGACACAACTCAGAGTGCGTCAATCACACCTTTTTATTATAAAACAACTCACCTATAAAGCAACGATCTAATTCTAACTGTGGACAATGAATACAATCAAACACAACTTATTACTTGCAGATGACGATACGGACGATTGTATTTTTTTTAAAGAAGTATTGGAGGAATTGGGAATTGATACAACCTTGACCGTCGTAAATGATGGCGTGGAATTGATGCGTTTGTTGTCCAAAAAAACGGACAGCCTTCCTGATGTACTTTTTCTGGATTTGAATATGCCGCGCAAAAATGGGTTTGAATGTTTATTGGAAATTAAATTGAATGATAAACTAAAGCACCTGCCGGTGGTTATATTTTCCACCTCACTTGATATGCAGGTGGTGAATCTGCTTTATGAAAAGGGAGCGCATTATTATATTCGTAAGCCGGGTGAATTTTCTAAACTGAAAAAAGTGATCCATGAGGCACTTACCGTTACTTCTCAAACAAAAGCTGCGCAGCCGGCGAAAGAAAAATTTATTCTTCAACCTTGACCAACGATGAAGGTTCGAAATCTCCATAGTAATAGGCAATTTCTGGCGGGAGGTGGTGAAATGGGTGAACTCACCCGGGCAAAAGATTGGAGCAAAACCCCCGTAGGCGAACCTGGAAACTGGCCTCAAAGCTTACGAACTACGCTCGGCATTGTTTTAAATTCCAAGTTTCCCATGTTTTTGTTTTGGGGACCTGAACTCATTTGTTTTTACAATGATGTCTATCGCCCCAGTTTGGGCGAGAACGGAAAACACCCTACCATTTTGGGGAGGAGGGCCGAAGAAGCCTGGCCGGAAATATGGGCGGCTATTAAGTAAATACGCTATTCATTGTCAGATATTTGCGAATTTAAAGTTCAGAACATTACCTAAATAATTGGGGATTTTCTGCGAAGTCAATTAAACAGCAGTCTATAATTTTGATAATAAAATGAAAATCGGGTTGTTCGGTATTGGTTTGGATACGTATTGGCCTCAGTTTGTAGGCTTAAAAGAACGATTAGAGGGTTATTTGAAGCAGGTAGAGAAAAACCTGTCGGAGCATCATCCGCATATAGTGAACGTCGGATTGGTGGACACACCCGATAAAGCGTTTGAAGCAGGTAAAAAATTCAAAACCGAAGACGTTGATCTTATTTTCCTCTACGTCACTACCTACGCTTTATCTTCTACGGTATTGCCCGTGGTTCAGCGAGCCAAAGTGCCTGTCATTATTCTAAATCTTGCACCCGAAGCATCCATTGATTATCAGTCGTTTAATGCCATGACCGACCGTACCCAAATGACGGGCGAATGGTTGGCGCATTGTTCGGCTTGCCCCGTACCCGAAATCGCAAATGTGTTCAACCGCGTGGGGGTTACCTTTCATCAAATCACGGGAATGCTGCACAAAGACCCCGAATGTTGGAATGAAATTGGAGAGTGGGTGCAGGCGGCCAAAGTAGCGCATACAATGGCTTACAACCGTTTGGGCTGCATGGGGCATTATTACAGCGGAATGCTCGATATTTATTCGGATCTAACCCAACACTACGCTCACTTTGGCGGACACATCGAATTGCTGGAAGTAGAAGAATTAGCCGAATTGAGAAAAGAAGTCAGCAAACAGGAAATGGCCGAAAGGCTCCAACTGTTTTACGAAACCTTTGATATTCAATCGGACTGCCCTATTGAGGATTTAGAAAGTGCCGCAAAAACGTCCGTCGCTTTGGATAGATTGGTCGCCAAGCACAAACTGGGTTCTATGGCTTATTATTACAAAGGGACGGGAAATCTGGAAAATGAAGAGGCGATTGCTTCCATGATTTTGGGAAATTCCTTGCTGACGGCCAACGGCGTTCCGGTGGCGGGAGAGTACGAAATCAAGAATGCGCAAGCCATGAAAATCATGGACAGTTTTGGGGCAGGAGGTTCATTTACCGAATACTATGCCATGGATTTTACGCACGATGTGGTTCTAATGGGACACGATGGCCCGGGACATATTGCCATTGCCGAAGGTAAAACCAAAGTTCGACCGTTGAAAGTGTACCACGGCAAAGTGGGCAAAGGAGTTTCGGTCGAAATGAGCGTAAAAAACGGCCCTGTTACGTTACTTTCAGTTGTGGAAAAGAGGGGAGGCGGATTGATGTTGTTGGTGGCCGAAGGGAAATCAGTAGCGGGGCCAATTTTAGAAATCGGCAACACCAATAGCCGCTACCAATTTCCGATTGGAGCCCGAAAGTTTGTGAATGATTGGAACAGTCACGGCCCGGCGCATCACTGCGCGATTGGAGTAGGGCATATCGGCTCAAAAATCAGGAAATTGGGAGCGTTACTTGCGATGGATGTAGTGAAAGTGTGTTGATGCTCAGTTGGTTTTTGCCGTTTTAATTTCAAAAATTCGGACGCTGTTGGGCGTCATTTCTACTGGAACGCCTTGGGACGCAACTACGCTGATTGTTTGAGGATGATGAAAAATTTCCTTTAACGAATACTGCGCTTGGGCCGACAAACCCATCGTTTCCCAGGCGTGAGTAGGGATTTTTACCGCGGTTTTTGCTCCATTCTGTAAATCAAAATTGCACACAATCAGTAACTTCTGTTTGTCCGAATGGCGTAAATACGTGTACATTTTAGCGTCGTTATAGCCCGCCGCCTGTCCATTGGTGTTGGCATATTGCAAATCATAAAAGGCACCGTTGCGGATGGCATCGCTACCGTTGATAAGTTTATTCAGGTCGGCGTAAAATGTGCGTAATTCTTTTTGTTCCTTATTGAGTTTTCCGCCGTCAAACTTTCCGCCATTCACCCAAGCTTGGTACTCGGGTACGCCCCAATAATCAAACATGGTAGTGCGCCCGTCATCGCCCGAAAATCCCTCGGCTACGGTAGGGGTGACACCCACTTCCTGTCCAAAATAAAGCATCAGCGGCCCTGTATGCAGCGTAGCTGACACGACCATGGCGGGAATGGCGTAAAATGGATTTTTGGCAAAGTACTTGGAGGCAATTCGTTGTTCGTCGTGGTTTTCCAAAAAGCGCACCATTCGATTGGCAAAGTCACCTGATTCATTTTGCCATACGCGAGTAATGTCAGCCGTGTTTCCATGTACTTCCATGAGGCGGCGCAACGAATCATAAAGCCCCACTTTGTCGTAGAGATAGTCAAATTTGCCCTTGAAAAGATAGTTGCTGTATTCGGCGGGATTGTAAATTTCGGCAATAAAAATCGCGGAGGGATGTGCTTTTTTAACTTCCGGAATTACCCAACCCCAAAACTCAAACGGTACCATTTCGGCCATGTCGCACCGAAAACCGTCTACCCCTTTGTTGGCCCAATAGAGCAAAATGTCACGCATTTTGAGCCAAGTGCTTGGGATAGGGGCAAAGTGAGGCGTACGCCCGTTTTGGTAGTCCACCCCGTAATTGAGTTTAATGGTTTCAAACCAGTCATTGATACTCGGTTTGGCCGAAAAAACGTCGTTCCCTGTGGCTTTGGCAGGAAATTCTTCGTAAGGAAACGTCGAAATGCCGGGCGGAATGGGTACGTTGTCGGGCACGAGGAACTTGCGCTGTGGCAGGTAATAAAAATTATTTTGAGGGTGAAAAGCCTCATCGGTATGGTCGCCTTCGCCAAAATCCTTAACGTCTTTAGGTTTCTGATCCGATTTGTACTGACGGGCTACGTGATTGGGAACAAAATCAATGATTACTTTCAAATTGGCTTTGTGAGAACGGGCCACGAGCGCCTCAAATTCAGCCATCCGATTCCGAACATCCACGGCCAAATCGGGATTGACATCGTAATAATCCTTGATGGCGTAGGGCGAACCCGCAATGCCTTTTACCACGTACGGATTGTCTTTGGGAATGCCGTAAGCAGAATAGTCGGTCATGGTAGCGTGTTCAATCACACCCGTATACCACACGTGCGAAATGCCAAACTTTTTGAGTGAAGCAAGTGCTTTGTCGGTAATGTCGTTAAACTTTCCTACGCCGTTTTCGTCGCGGGTTCCGTAAAATTTGTTGGTGGTATTCAGGTTGCCAAAGAGGCGCGTATAAATTTGATAAAGGACAATTTTGTCTGATTGGGGTGGGTTCATACGGGGCTTTATTTTGGATGAAGGCTGGGCCAGGACACTTATATAGAATAAGTTGACTGCTAACCACATAGCAGAATTAAGGTAAGGTTTCATCAAGGTTGGGTTAAAAATCAGTAAACGCCTTCGTCTTGAAGTAGTTTTTCAATGTTAAGAAAGAGTCCGTCAATCAGTAAAAAATCATCTGACCAATTAAGAATTTGCCAAGGTTGATTCTGACGGGCTACAACTGCCTTTTTCATTTTAGTAGTTACCCAAAATACAGTTTCGACTCCAAAATCAAGCAATTGTTGCGTTTTATCTATGATAAAATCCATTTCATTGGTTCCTTCGGGAAGTTCTATTTTTATGTCAACTTCTCCTACTAAAATCGGCGCAACACTAAAATAATTTTCGGAAAACAAATCAGGCACATCTGCTTTTCGATATACTGCTATGTCGTTCGCCATGTTTTTGCGCTTGGCCAAATGAAGGCCTGATTCTCCACCTACAACCCAGTACGTTGAACGATTAAGGTGTTCGCGCAGATAAAACATGATCAAGGATACCAATAACGATTGCAGAACACTACTGCCCATAATTTCTTCGGAAGATTTTTGTTGGGTTAGAACAGCTTTATAGCCTTGATAATAAAAACGTTTACCCTCCCATTCCTCCCGAAGGAGTCGCTCAGAAACGGTACGTTTTCGACGGTTGTCTGGTTGATTGAGGACAGTCATTATAGATTCTTTTTTCAAAAATACGCGGATTAGCCCATATTTGCAATATGCAATCACCCTCTCTGCTACGCCGTGTGCTTCTTCTCAGTACCGTTCATCCCGCTACTGACCCGCGGATTGTGGGTAAAATTGCACCCAATTTGGCAAAACATTACGAAGTGAAGATTCTTTTGCCCAGCCAACCGCCTTCGCTTGAGTTGTGGGACGTCCGAATGCCGTTTTTTAAAAACCTGCTTTTTCGGGTTTTGCTGTGTCATCCGCTGGCCTTCGCTGAATTTCTTCGTTTTCGACCTCATATTGTACACATTTTTGTGGCTGAGTTGTTGCCTTTGGCCTTTGTATTTCGTTGGTTTGGGGCAGAGGTAATCTATGAAGTGCAGGAAAATCTCTACAAAAAAATTCCGCTCAAATCGTATAATCGAGGTTGGTTGTTTGAGCGATTGTTTCGTTTTTTTGACCAAAAAGCACGCCGCACGTTCAAGTTTATCTTTACGGAAGATGCTTATTTGACCGAATACCAAAACTTGGAAAAATCGTACGCCGTCATTCACAATTTTGCGTCGCTTGAGTTGCTTTCGATTCCTTCCCCCGTTCCTGATGGTCAGCATCCGACCTTTTTTTACGCGGGAGTAATCAGTTACGAACGCGCCTTTGACACGATGTTGAAAGCACTGGTTCTTGTCAAAGAAAAATACCCTGCTGTTCGCCTTCGATTGTTTGGTCACCTTCGCCTTCCAAAAAAGAATCTGCACGAATCGCTGTATTACCAAGCGGTCAAAGAAAATTTGGTTTTTTACGGGTATTTGCCTCAAAAAGAGGTTTTTGAGTATACGAGAAATGCCTTGGCAGGAATTGCCTTACTCAAACCCGTCGGCGACTATGCGGATTCCTATCCTACCAAATTGTTTGATTACATGGCGTTGGGATTGCCCGTTATCACGTCCGATCTTCCCCTATTGCGTGCGGTAGTGGAACCTGTAAATTGCGGTTTTTGCGTCTCTCCTTACGATGCAGAAGCATTGGCTGAACGGATGATTTGGATGATTGAACATTCGGAACGGTTGAAAGAAATGGGAGAGGATGGAAGAAGGGCTGTATTGGAAAAGTACCATTGGGAGGAAGGTAAATTACTTGACATATATGATGCCTGAGTAAGAACACACTGCCCATTATTTATTTCGACATCGGTCGCTGCAATATTTCACTTCGTCCCATACTTTTTCCCATTTTTTGCGCCACGTAAAGGACCTTCCGCAGACAACGCAGATTTTTTGAGGGAGATGTTCTTTTTTGACGTTTTTCATACCTTCTTTAAACGATAATGAGCCCTTCCTGTGCCTCTCCAAAAACACTGTGTTGTTGATTCATAAAACGATAGCCCGAAATCCACGCCAATAAGGCATCAAATTGATGTTGGTTTTGGGGGTATTTATCAAATCTAAGAACAGGGAAATTTTCTGTCAAAATACCGCAAAGTCGTTCCATTTCTGCAATAGATAATTTTTTGTGATACTCGGCGGGGAACAATCGTTGGGCAATGGCTTTAGGATACACCTCGTAGGTTTCAACGTTCGCTTTTTCTTTTAACCGCTGTTTCAGTTCCATGGCTCTGGCGGTTAAACCACCCAAAAATAGAGGCGACATGGCTTTGAGTGCCACATCGCATTGTCGATAATGATAATTGAAAAAACCTGCTCTTGCCTGATAGACCGCGGGCAAGGACAGCGGAGCGTCCAGAAAGATGGTATTAATGGGGCCGACGTCAGATGTCGATTCGTTTAAAACTGACTGACGACCGGCAATCCAGTTAAAGATAAACAAATCCGCGTCTTTTTTGTCGGCATCGTAAAAGTAAATTACTTGACCGTCGTGGTAACAAATGACGGTATTGCCCGAAGTTTTGGAGCCGTAGTCAATTCCAACAAAAGAAGGGATCATCAGCGTTTCGCGATTTTATTGAGACTGATGCTACGTTGCTGCGAACAATGAAACCTCTCTACGGTGTTGTCGCGTAACGATTTGTGTTTGGTAGTTCGTCCGTTCATGCGTTTGCGCCACATTTCAAAACTGCTTCGTTTCATTTGCGACCGCATAAGAGCAATCACTTCTTTTTCGGGAAGCCCAAACTGGGTTTCTATGGCCTCAAAAGGCGTACGGTCTTCCCACGCCATTTGCAAAATACGGTCAATGTCTTGGTCAGATAGATTCATTGTGTTCAAAATCATTTGTACCTTTTAACACGTTTGAGAAGGATTTGTTTTTGGAAAACCCGAATTTAATGAAAGAAATGCGTAAGACAGCGCCCATGGAAGGCTTGTATAAATCTGCTGAAAAAAGAGTTGAAATCTATCAATATCCTGTCTTTTTGATACGTTTTATAATGACTGACGTTACCCCGTTCGAGTGTGGTCATTTGCTGTCAATTTGCCTGAATAAAATATTGTAGCGCGATATTTGTTATTAAACTACTGACAAAAAGCTAACTTTGCGAAAAAACGAAGGCTATGGGCGCGATATTGGTAAAACCTGCTAACGAAGAAGAGTATCGTTTGGTAACGCAATTATTAAAAAAGATGCGGGTAAAAAGTGAATTTGTCACTGATGAAGACATGGAAGACGTAAAAGCATACGATAGAGCAATGCTCGGAATGGTAAAAGAACCGGAAACATTTCTTCCTGCTGAGCAGATTTTTGAGCAAATTGAAGCCAAACGTAAAAAGAGAAAATGATGTCATATCAAGTTCTCGTCAGTAAAAAAGTAGCAAAACAAATTGAAAAAATTCCTGACCCGGATTATACTCGAATCAAAAAATCCATTCTTGATTTAGGGATAAATCCCCGCCCTGCCGGGTGTAAAAAGCTGGAAGGAAGAGAGGGTTATAGAATCAGGCAGGGTAATTACCGAATTATCTACGACATCCAAGAAAGAATTAAAATCGTTGCTATCCTGGACGTAGGTAATCGTAAAGAGATTTATTAAACAAAAGAAACACAGTATTTTAAAATGATAAAATTCCTCACTAAAAGTTTTACAGGGCTGTTTGGCACGAAATCTGACCGAGATTTCAAAGAATTGGCCCCTTACGTAGAAATGGTAAATACTGAATTTGCCAAACTGCGCAACCTCAGCCACGACGACCTACGCAACGCGACTCAAGAACTCCGCACCTTTATTGCCAAGGAGTTAAAACCCATAGATGACCAAATTGCCTCTTTTCGTCTGCAAGTCGATGAAAATGTGGACATGGACGTTGATGCGAAAGAAGAAATCTTCAAGAAAATTGATGCGCTGGGAACGGAGCGCGATGCGGAATTGGAAAAGGTGCTGCTGAAAATATTACCTACGGCTTTTGCCATCGTTAAAGAAACAGCACGTCGTTTTACCGAAAATCAAAGCATCGAAGTAACGGCCAGTTTTATAGATCACGAACTCGCCGTCAAGAAAAATCACATTACGATTGAGGGCGATAAAGCGATTTGGAGTACGACTTGGGACGTAGCCGGACACCCTATCAAATGGAACATGGTCCACTATGATGTTCAAATCATTGGGGGGACGGTGTTGCACCAAGGGAAAATTTCCGAAATGGCAACGGGAGAAGGTAAAACGCTGGTAGCAACGCTTCCTGCATTTTTGAACGCATTGGCGGGTCAAGGGGTACACATTGTAACGGTGAACGATTACCTCGCACGTCGCGATAGTGAGTGGAATGGTCCTCTTTTTGAGTTTCACGGCCTGCGTGTAGATTGCATTGACCGCCACCAACCCAATACATTTGCCCGTCGACAGGCGTATTTGGCTGATATTACGTACGGAACTAACAACGAATTCGGCTTTGATTATCTGCGCGACAACATGGCGCACACTCCCGAAGAACTTGTTCAGCGCAAACACCATTTTGCGATGGTGGATGAGGTTGACTCCGTGTTGATTGACGATGCCCGTACTCCGTTGATTATCAGTGGTCCGGTGCCGCGCGGCGATGAGCAGGATTTTGCCGAATTGAAACCCCGTGTTTCCCGCATTGTGGAAGCTCAAAAACGTTTGGTAACTGACTTGCTCAACGAAGCCAAACGGAAAATTGCGGCAGGAGATAAAAAAGAAGGCGGATTGGCTATTTTTCGTGCTCACCGAGGTTTCCCTAAATACAAACCCGTTATCAAATTTTTGAGCGAAACAGGCATAAAAACCCTGATGCAGGAGACGGAGAAAATCTATTTGGCAGAAAACCAAAAATTGATGCCTCAAGCCGACGCACCGTTGTTATTTACCATTGAAGAGAAAAATAATAGCATTGAGTTGACCGAAAAAGGGTTAGATTATATCACAGGTGAAGGTGAAGATCCTACGTTCTTTGTATTGCCTGATTTATCCATTGATCTTAACGCTATTGACCAAGATACCGAACTTACCGATCAGCAAAAACTACTGCGTAAAGACGAAATCATTCGTGATTATTCCATCAAAACGCAGCGGGTTCACACGGTTCAGCAATTGTTGAAAGCCTATTCGCTTTTTGAGCGCGACGTGGATTACGTGCTCATGGACGGAAAAGTAAAAATCGTAGATGAGCAAACGGGCCGTATCATGGAAGGTCGCCGTTGGTCAGATGGATTGCACCAAGCCGTTGAAGCAAAGGAAAACGTAAAAGTCGAGGATGCTACGCAAACTTACGCTACGGTTACTTTGCAAAATTACTTCCGTATGTATCACAAATTATGTGGTATGACGGGTACGGCCCAAACCGAAGCGGGCGAATTCTGGACCATCTATAAATTGGATGTGGTGAGTATTCCTACCAATATCCCGGTGGTAAGAAAAGACGAAGAAGACAAAGTATATCGTTCGGTGCGTGAAAAGTACAACGCCGTAGTAGACGAAATTGTGGATTTGGTAGGTAAAGGTCGCCCCGTGTTGGTGGGTACAACTTCCGTTGAAAACTCGGAGTTGTTGAGTCGGATGCTTACGTTACGGAAGATTCCGCACCAGGTATTGAACGCCAAGCAACACCAAAAAGAAGCCGAAATCGTTTCCGAAGCCGGTAAACCCGGTACAGTGACGATTGCGACCAACATGGCAGGTCGCGGTACGGACATTAAACTGACTCCTGATTCAAAATCGGCGGGAGGTTTGGCGATTGTCGGTACGGAGCGCCACGAAAGCCGTCGCGTTGACCGTCAGTTGCGCGGTCGGGCGGGTCGTCAGGGAGACCCGGGAACGACTCAGTTTTTTGTGTCATTGGAAGATGGCCTGATGCGGATGTTCGGTTCTGACCGTATTGCGGGGGTAATGGACCGGATGGGCTTGGAAGAAGGCGAAGTGATTCAGCACTCCATGGTGTCAAAATCCATCGAACGGGCGCAGAAAAAAGTCGAAGAAAACAACTTCGGCACTCGGAAACGCCTGCTTGAATACGACGACGTAATGAACATGCAGCGTGAAAATATCTACAAACGCCGCCGTAATGCCCTTTTTGGGGATCGTTTGGCGATTGATATTGCGGATACTTTGTATGACGTTTGTAATGAAGTAGTGACCAACACCGAAGGCAATTACGAAGAACTTGAGTTGGCGGCCATCACTAATTTTGGTATCGAGCCTCCTTACAGTCGTGAGGAATATGGTAAATTGAAACCCGAACAACGCGCTCAGCGATTGTACAATGGGGCGGAAGATCATTATGTAGCAAAAAATAAATTCATTTCTGAAAATGTAGTACCGGTGTTGAAGCAAATTTCAGAAGAGCGCGGTGCGACGGTTCAGGAAATTGTGATTCCATTTACGGATGGATTGAAAGGCACTCAAATCGGGGTTAATTTGCAGAAAGCAATAGATACCAACGGTCGGGAAATCGTTCGTGAAATGGAAAAATTTGTGGTGCTTTCGCTGATTGACCAAGAGTGGAAAGAACACCTTCGCGATATGGATGATTTGAAACAGTCGGTACAAAATGCGGCTTACGAGCAAAAAGACCCGTTGTTGATTTATAAATTTGAGTCGGTTGAGTTGTTTAAGAAATTGATGACCAAAGTGAACTTTGAAACCGTTAGCTTTTTAATGAAAGCGCACATTCCGCAGGAAGAAACGCCTCAACAACCACAGCCGAAGCGGCCGACACGTCGTCCTGAGCCACAACTTCAGACCAATCGCCACGAGGACGACTATGACGAGCCAACCAACGCCGGACCGAATGCCTACGCGGCACGTCAGGCTGAAAAAACAGCTCCCGTTCGGGCCATCAAAATCGCTGACCGCAACCAAAAAGTAACGGTGCAGTACCGCGACGGACGGGTGGTGAAGGATGTGAAATACAAAAAAGTAGAACACGAAGTAGAACGCGGCGACTGCGTCGTTATCGCTTAAAACCTAAAGAGCCCCGACTGACATCGGGGCCCTTTTTATTCTAAATCATAAGTTGGCTAAGTGATTAGCTGTGTTATTAGTCAGGAATCTTCCTTAAATTTGTTGGAAATAATGGTGCTATGACAACGATAACTTTAGAAGTACAAGACAAAAAGCTCAAATTCTTCAAAGACCTCATTAAACATTTATCCTTTGTAAAAATAAAAGAGGAGCATCTCGACGAAGATACCGATGAGCAAGTGATTGAGAACATTCGGCAAGGCATCAAAGAAATGCGACTTGTTGAGCAAGGGAAGGCAAAAAGCCGCCCCGCTCGTGAATTTCTGGATGAATTATGAGCTATCAGGTTGCAACGATTGAGCATTTTGAACGAGAAGCCAAAAGACTCAAAAAGAAATTTCATTCTCTCAAAGATGAAATTAATCAACTCATTGATGATTTAGAAGAAAATCCATTCCTTGGGTCAGCCTTACCAAATGGTTTTTACAAGATTCGTCTTTCAATTCGTTCAAAAGGCAAGGGGAAAAGAGGAGGAGCAAGGGTGATTACGTATGTAAAAGTTATTAATGAAACGGTTTATCTTGTTTCCACTTATGACAAATCCGAGCAATCAGATATTACTGATACCGAACTAAACAGATTGTTTTCGGAAATCCCTTCTGAATAAATCTTACTGTAAGAAAAAAAAATAAAAAATATTTGTGACTTATGATTTTACTCGCGTCTTAACCATAGAGTTTTTCATAACGTTGAGTAAAAGCTGAAAATCCGAGCGGGAATCCCACTCGGATTTTTTTTTTGCCCATAAACCGGTAATATTGTCCTATTGAAAAAATTAAGCTCTTTCAGAACGAAAAAATAGTGAACATGAAGTTTCTGCACCTCTTTGTATTGCTTTTCTGCTGCCAATTTGCTGCCTACGCCCAAAAATACATTTATACCCACGATGACACCCTGCGCGGCAGCATTACCAAAGAACGCGCTTGGTGGGATTTGCAATTTTATCATTTGAACGTGAAAGTCAATCCCGCCGACAGTACCATCGCAGGAAGCGTCACGGTGCGTTATAAAGTGTTGCAACCCAATCAAACCTTACAAATTGATTTACAACGACCGCTCACGATTTCTAAAATTACCCAAGACGGTCAGGAAGTCACTTTTCGTCGCGACGGCGATGCGTTTTTTGTGAATCTGGTCAAAAAACAAGTTTCTCAAGCGCAGGAATCCATTATCGTTTACTACGGTGGTCGGCCACGAAGTGCCAAACGAGCGCCTTGGGATGGCGGTTTTTCGTGGAAACGGGATAAAAATGGCCAACCTTTTGTAGCTACTTCTTGTCAGGGATTGGGTTCCAGTGTGTGGTGGCCCTGCAAAGACCACATGTACGACGAGCCCGACAGCGCAAATATTAGCATTACCGTTCCTAAACCCTTGATGGATGTTTCCAACGGACGTTTGAAAAGCATTACCGAAAATGCTGACAACACCCGCACGTTTAATTGGTACGTGCAAAATCCCGTCAATAACTATGGCATCAATATCAACATTGGAAATTATGAAACTTGGGCAGAAACGTTTGAGGGGGAAAAAGGAAAATTAGACTTGTCGTACTACGTGTTAGCGGAAAATATAGACAAAGCCAAAACGCAGTTCCAGCAGGTAAAATCTATGATGAAGGCATTTGAACACTGGTTTGGTCCGTATCCTTTCTACGAAGACGGTTATAAATTAGTGGAAGTGCCGTACTTGGGGATGGAACACCAAAGCTCGGTCACCTACGGCAATGGCTACCAAAATGGGTATTTGGGCCGCGATTTATCGGCTACGGGTTGGGGGTTGAAATGGGACTTTATCATTGTTCACGAGTCGGGGCACGAGTGGTTTGCCAATAATATCACCTACAAAGACATGGCTGATATGTGGATTCATGAGAGTTTTACCAACTACTCCGAATGCCTGTATACGGAATATTACTACGGTAAGGAAGCGGGTGCGGCATACGTGATTGGATGTCGCAAATTGATTCGTAACGACAAGCCCATTATCGGGGTGTATGATGTCAATCGTAGCGGCTCGGGCGATATGTACTACAAAGGCGGTAATATGCTCCATACCATTCGTCTGATTGTCAATGACGACGAAAAATGGCGCGGTATTTTGCGGGGCTTGAACCAAACTTTTTACCATCAAACAGTGACGACCAAACAGATTGAAGATTATATGAGCCAACAGGCAGGTATTAATCTTTCAAAAGTGTTTGATCAATACCTCCGCGATGCCCGACTGCCGATGTTGGAATATTCCGTAGAGGGTAAAAAACTTCGTTATCGTTGGACCAACACCATAGCCGGTTTTGATATGCCCTTTAAGTTTAAAATTGGTGGAGACGATTGGAAAGTAGTCTATCCAACAACAGACTGGAAAGAGGTGAAAGTAAAAAAAGGCGCAACGGTAGAATTGGATTCTAATTTTTACGTAGAAACAAAAAAACTATAGTGAACCACCCTTGTTAGAACTTATGGATATCCATTATTTTCCTCAATTTGAAAATAAAAACCCTGTTTTTTCCATCCTCATTCCCACTTGGAACAATCTTCCTTTTGTAAAGCTTTGCGTTGAAAGTATCCTGAAAAACTCATTTTATTCCCATCAAATTGTTTTGCATATCAATGATGGCTCCGATGGGACGTTGGATTGGGTCAAACAGCAGGGCATTGATTATACGTATTCTGCCCAAAATTTGGGTATTTGTTTGGCGTGTAATGCCACTTTCAGTTTGACAAAAGCGGATTACATTGTCTACATCAACGACGACATGTACGTGTGTCCGGATTGGGATAAAAAATTGGTTGCTGCCATTCAGGAATACGGAAAGGACGATTTTTACTTTTCGGCCACGATGATTGAGCGGGAAGGAGAATCGGGAGGATGCGTTTCGGCTCCGCACAATTACGGCGACAGCGTGCAAAATTTTCGGGAAAAAGAATTGCTCCAAGATTTGCCCAAACTAACGATTCCTGATTGGCAGGGAGCCAATTATCCACCCAGCATTATGCACCGCCGACTCTGGAATCTGATTGGCGGATTCAGCATTGAATTTAGCCCTGGTATGTATTCCGACCCTGATATTTGCCGGAAATTGTGGGCTGTCGGTGTACGAAATTTCAGAGGCGTGGGAGATAGTTTAGTGTATCATTTTATGTCCAAAAGCATTGGAAGAATCAAGAAAAACGACGGCAAAAAGCAATTCTTTCAGAAATGGGGCATCTCCTCGCGTACTTTTTTTGACTTCTATTTGCAATTTTATACCCATAACAAAGACAGCGCCTACAAAGGTATTTTAGGCGAGCCCGATGAAAGTTCGGCGTTTCAATTGAAACGGATTCGGGATAAAATCAAATACTGGTTTTAATCAGAAACATACGACCCGTCTCCTCGATGTCCTGTGCTGTTAAATCCCTGCTGGTCAAAAAGCGTTGGATTACAAATGAACGCTTTGAGTTGTCCGCGCAACACCTGATGCGTCAAAACCTCATCGGCGGCTGAGTAAATCGGAGTTTGAGCTTCAATGAGTTTTTGGGCTGCCGACCGCGTAAGCGCGTAGGCATGGGTGCAGTCGTGCAAGCCGGCAACACGCAGATTGACTGAATAAGGCTTTGGGAATAGATTGTTTACTTCTCGGCAAGAAAGCCAATTGTAGGCTTTAAAAGTAGCCAATAATTTATAAAATTGCCGTTTTTGCCAGTGTTTGCGCGAAATCTCCCCATTTTTCAAAAATCCTAAATAGACCAATTCCCAATCGTCCGGAAGTTGCTGCAAGGTATCAGGCAACAGGGTAAGCGTGGAAAAATCAGGTTCTACATCATCTTCAAACACCAACACTCGGTCTAAGCCTTCAGCGAGCATTTTTTCGTAAATAGTACGGTGTGACCATGCACAGGCGACTTCTCCCGTTGCGAGTTTCTTTACTCCGATTAATCTGGAAGGATACGCGTTTTTATTTCGCGGCGACTTCTCCCGTTGCGAGTTTCTTTACTCCGTATCGGTTGAATTTCAGGGCTTTTTTTTCGTCGTAAATTCCCTGAAGAATGACCTCTTCCAGCGAAAAATCCTGTTTATCCTTTGCCCAGAAAATTTCATAATTCAACCCCTTGAGGTGCTCTTTCAGGATAGCGTGGCGGTCGGTGGCTCTTTGTAGGGAGACCACAAAGATTTTGTCGAAGTAAGCGTTCAAAAACGCGTAAGGAGTTTCCATACTTAACTAATAATAAAGTGTGAGGTTGGAAAAATCTACAATCTTCTATTAATAAGCCAAGAAATGGTGTTTAACGAGCCGCAAGGCTATTTTTTGTGACTGTTGTAGCGAAATATATGAATTTTTTTAGTGATTAAAATAAAAAGCGGTTATAAAAAACCGGGAGTTTTGTCATCCAATAGGGTAGAATCGGCGACGTTGCCGGTGCGCGGAGCACCTGCTTCAATCCACCGTCTTACAAACTCAATTTGCCCTTTATAGGGCGATTTTCCGTTGAAGGGCATGGGACTTCCGTAACTTTTGCCACTGTGGTGGAAATTGGGGTCCCAATTCAGTTTGTGGTAAAATAAACTTTGGAGGGAGAAATAGGGAAGCACTCGTTTCAATTTGTCGTCGAGCGCATTTTGATTTTTTGGGTCTTTGTTTATCAAATAATCGTATGATTTTCCCGCTGCCAATACCAACCCATGCTGACTGAAGGAACTTTCCTGCTCGGAGGCGTGACAACCGGCCGTAGCGCAGGTAGGGGTGAGGATTCGTTCCTGTATCAAATCAAATGAAGCTCTTTCAATGGGTTTAGTGACTTCTTCTTTTTTTTGGCAGGCGTTAGTGAGTAATCCTAAAATACCTGTCAGTAGAAGTAAATAATTGATTTTCATAGTAAATATGAGTTGAATAGCTGCCGATTTCTTACCTGAAACTTTAACGAGAATACGCGTTGACTTGTTGCAACAACCTATTTCTGCGTAGTGAGCCACACACCCACCAATACCATTGTTCCTCCCACAACGGTGGTCCAGGTCAGTTCTTCTCCCAACAAGGTTACGGCGATGAGTGCGGCAAAAACAGGAGTTAAGTTGCCAACGACAGCGGCTTTGGTAGCGCCGATTTTTTGCACGGCTTCGTAGTACCAAATGAACCCCAGAGCAGTGGCGGTAGAGCCCATATAGACAACGGCTGTCAATGATTTCCACGAAACATTCGACAATTGCGTTGCCAATCCCTGTTGAAGGGCGGGAATAAGCAATAAAGCAGCTCCAATCAAAGCAGAATAAGCGCTCAACGACAACGCAGGCATAGTGCGTAAAGCGACCTTTCCCAAGAGGGTATAAACGGTCCAGCTAAGTACACAACCCATGATGAGTACTTCGCCAAGTCCCCAGGTATTGCCTGATAGGAAAGTCGAAAAACTCCCGTGGGTTAGTACGGTGGCAGCGCCGATGATGGAGACAAAAATGCCAATCCATTTGATGAAGGTGACTTTTTCCTGGAAAAAAATCAGGTTGCCCAGCGTAACTAAAATCGGTATGAACGCAATGACCAATGACGCTCGGACGGTAGGTAAATACCGAATGCCCGTAAAAAAGAAGACGTTGTACAGAAACACCCCTGTGACGGCAGAGGCCAACACCAGCCACCATTGCGGTTTAGTAAGTGTAGGAAGCATACCGTTGGTGCGGTACAAAACCAACATCAATATCAAAGTACCTACCAAAAAGCGCAGAAACGAAATGGAATAAGGGCCTAAGGATTCTACGGCAAATTTTCCTGCTGCAAAATTGGTTCCCCAGAAAAAAACAGTGGCAATGAGTTTTAGGTAAGTAAGGCGCATAAAGTGAGAGTTGAGAAGGGTTGCTTATGAATACAAAAAGAATCGCTGCCTGAAAGTTCAAACAGCGATTACTAAAAATTGAGTACAGACTACTGAAAAATATTTTTACGTATTGCGTAATTAGTATTGGGTATTGAGATTGATAATTTATTTACAAGCAGAAAGAGAAATAAAGCCCCAATACTCAATTGATTATTTCATTAATTCTTTACGTTTGGCGCGACTGCTGTAAATCCATTCATAGACCGTTGGCAAAATCAAAAGGGAGAGTAAGGTAGCTGTAATTAAGCCTCCAATGACCACAATGGCCAGCGGTTTTTGAGTTTCTGAACCAATCCCCGTCGAAATTGCTGCAGGTAACAGTCCCAGAGAAGCCATCAGTGCGGTCATCACAATGGGGCGCAACATGGATTTGGATCCTTCTTTGATGGCCTCAATGAGCGGCATATCTGCTTTTAAGTTTTTATGATAATTATTGATCAGAATGACGCCGTTTTGGGTGGCAATTCCAAAGAGCGCTATAAAACCTACCCCAGCGGAGATACTGAAATTGACTCCCGTCAGTAAAAGGGCCGCAATTCCACCGATAAGTGCGAAAGGTACATTGAGCAATACTAACACAGAATCTAAGGCGTTGCCGAAGGATACGAACAAGATGAAGAAAATCAGAATCAAACTAATAGGAAGCACAGTTGCTAAGCGATTTTGGGCGCGTTCCTGGTTTTCAAATTCGCCGTTCCATTTCATAACCCTTAGGCAGTTTTACGACTGCGTTGACCTTTTGTTGGGCGTCGGCAATGGTACTCCCCAAATCGCGCCCGCGCACCGAGAATTTAGCGGCAATAAAACGGGCATTGTCTTCGCGGTAAATGAAAGCCGGACCCGCTACGTTGCTAATAGTAGCAATTTGTTTGAGTGGAATTTTGCCGCCGTTGAGGGTAGGCACCTGTAAGTTGCCGATTTGTTCGATGGAAGAGCGGAAAGGCTGTTCGTAACGCAGCCTAAGGTCGAATTTTTTCTCCCCTTCGTAGACCTGACTCACGGCTTTGCCCCCAATCGCCATTTCAATCACGGCGTTGGCATCGGCAGCATCAATGCCGTATTGGGCCATTTTGTCGGGATTGAGCGTAATTCGAAGTTCGGGCTGCCCCAAGTTCCGAAACACGCCTAAATCTTCTACGCCTTTCACGGTTTTCAGAACGTTGAACACTTCGGTGATTTTTTTGTCCAAAACAGCCAAATCATCTCCTTGAATCTTTACAGCCATCGAGCCTTTTACGCCCGATACAGCCTCAGCTACGTTGTCGGAAATGGGTTGAGAAAAACCAAAATCAACGCCTCGGAAACCCGCCAGTTTGGCTTGCATTTCGGCTATTAGTTGGTCTTTGGTAATAGCGCGTTTCCATTCGTCGGCAGGGTATAAATCCACGAAGAATTCCTGATTGAAAAAACCGGTGGGGTCAGTACCGTCGTTGGGGCGGCCCGTTTGAGAAATTACCCCACGCACCTCAGGAAATTGCTCAAATACCTGACGAAATTTACGGGTAAAATGATAACTGTCTTCGAGACTGATACTGAGCGGCATACTGGCCCGCACGTAAATAGAACCTTCGTTGAGTTGCGGTAAAAACTCCGAACCCACAAAGTGAAATGCCCCGAGAGCAATTGTTAATGCGGTCACGCCCGTTATCATGGCTCTTTTGGGATGTTTCATCACATGATCCAATAACGGCGCATACCCCTTGTTCAACCAAACAATCAGTGGGTTATGACGTTCCCTGACATTTTTGTTCAGTAAAATGCTGCTCAAAACGGGTACAAACGTCAAGGAGAGCAGCAAGGCTCCCAATAAAGCAAAGCCAATGGTAAAGGCCAGCGGGCTAAACAGTTTTCCTTCAACCTTTTGGAATGCGAAAATGGGTAACAAGGCGGTGATAATGATGAGTTTTGACGTAAAAATGGATTTGCCCATTTCTACGGCCGTTTTCAAAATTCGGCTCAGTTTGGCGCGTTTGTTAAAATTCTCCATGCCCTCCTTTTCTGCCCAATGCGCCAGCATTACAAACAACCCTTCCACCATTACTACCGCCCCATCAATGATGATTCCAAAGTCAATGGTGCCTATGGAAAGTAAGTTGGCGGTCATGCCTTTGGCCCGCATCAAAATAAACGCAAACAGCAATGCCAACGGAATAATCAGGGCGACGGTAACGGTAGTGCGCCAGTCGGCCAAAAAGATGAGCAAAATAACCGTGACCAGTGTGATGCCCAAAGCCACGTTTTCGCCCACGGTGTGCAGGGTGTGGTTATTGAGTTCGGTGCGGTCGTAAAACACCTTAATTTTGACGTCCTGCGGCAAAACTGTGGAATTGAGGTAGGCTGGGCAACACTTCCCCTGAGTTTTCGCCTTTGCGCATCAACACGATTCCTTCTACGGCATCGTCGTGGTCGTCGCGGCCGACAATTCCCAACTGCGGTAAATTAGATTCCTGTACCGTACTGATGTTGGAAATTCGAACGGGTACACCGTTGATGTTTTTTACAATAATCTTTTCAATGTCAGGTACATTTTTGACAATACCTATACCCCGCACTACAAATACCTGCTGCCCTTTGCGCAAAATATCGCCCCCTACGTTGACGTTGGCGCGCTGCAAAGCACCGTACACATCCAAGGCAGTGAGGTTGTATTTGGTGAGCAAATTGGGGTTGACACTTACTTCAAACGCCTTTACTTTTCCGCCAAAACTCACCACATCGGCTACACCCTGTACGGCTTTGAGGTTTTTTTGCACCACCCAATCTTGAAAGGCTTTGAGTTCGGTGACCGATTTGGTTTTGGAAGATAAAGTGTAGCGGTAAATTTCGCCCGTAGGCCCTGCCGGGGGTTGAATTTCGGCATGAACACCTTCGGGTAAATCCACATTTGCCAATTTCTGACTTGCTTCCATGCGGGCGTTAAAATTATCTACGCCGTCTTCAAAAATGATTTTGATAAACGACAAGCCAAACAGATTGACGCTCCGGATGGCCGTACGGCGGCTGATGGAGTTCATTTCCGTCTCAATAGGGATGGAGATGAAACGCTCTATTTCTTCGGCACTGCGGCCCGACCATTGCGTAATGATGACCACTTCAGTGTTGGTCACGTCAGGATAAGCTTCCACGGGCGTATTGTAAAAACTAACGGCCCCGGCTACCACTACCAACAAAGTGATGAAAAAGACAATCCCTTTGTTCTTGAGTGAAAAACCGATGATATTTTTAATTAAGTTGTTCATGGCTTAATCCGTTAATTTGTTGAATAACAACAATGCACCTTCGGTAACTACTCGGTCGCCGTCTTTGAGGTTGGCTTTTATGTAGCTGAATTTTGAGGTGCTCTTTATCACTTCTACCGGGATAGAGGCGTATTTGCCGTTTCCGTTGTCTTTGATAACGAAATACTTATCCTCGCTGAAAATCACCGATTTAGGATTAACGGCCAATAGCCGTTCGGGCTTTTCTACATGCAGTTTTACGGTACAAAACATATCCGGTTTCAGTAATCCGCTGGGGTTGGGTAATACCACCCGTGCCTGTAATACCTTACTGTCGTTGTCTACGACTTGGCTGATGTTATCAATGCGCCCTCGGAATATTTTGCCGGGATAAGCCAACGTCGTAATAGTGACCGTCTGGCCTATCTTTACGGCCTGAATATCAGATTCATAAATATTAATCAACACCCATACATCCGACAAATTGGAAATGGTAAACAGGCTGTTGCCGTTGTCGGAACGAATCTGCATGTTGGGGTTGACGTTGCGTTCCACTACGTAGCCGCTCACGGGAGATTGAACCGTAAACAGGGGCTGACTCGCCGAAGAAGCTCCGCCATACATCTTCAGAACCTGCGAGGAGCGGTCTAATTCAGACGAAGCAATTTCTAATTGTTTACGGGAATTGACTAAATCATTTTCGGACGAAAATTTAGTTTTGTACAATTGTTCCACATTATCGGCATTACGTTTGGCAATGTCGTAGTTGGATTTGGCCGTGTTATATTCTTTCAGGAATTGGCTTACATCGGCGCTTTGTAGTTTGGCCAATACCTGTCCTTTTTTTACGTAAGCACCCAGCTCGGCGTTGACTTCCAACACGTTGCCGCTCACCATGGGGTAGATGCGATCTACCTGCTTTTGGTCAAAAGAAACCTGTCCCGTAAACTGTAACTCTTGTTCGTAATTTCGCAGTTGTACCGAATCGGTGCGGAAAGCGGAATCGGTAACTTTGGTCTTGGGTTCTTCCGCTTTTTTTTCGGATTGACAAGACAGGAGAGCCAGTGTGGGCAATAGAAGTGCCCCGATAAATACCTTGATTTTCATCGTTTTATGGAGTTGAGAATTGCCTTAAAATACGTTGGAATTGGTCGCGTAGTTGAGCTGTTGCCCTGATTGAAAAAGCTGATTGTTCATGTCAATGAGGTTGAGTTGGGCATCTTTGTAAGCCCTTATTTTATCAATGAAACTCACCAGATCAATTACCCGTCGGGTGTAATCTTCGGTGGCATTTTTAGAAATATCCTGAATGCTTTGCAGGTACTCGGGTGTTATTTTTGACTGCAGGCTCACGGCTTGTTAGTAATGCTGATAGGCCGTGAGCACGTCCTGTTCTACCTGCAATCGTCCCAAATTCTGTCCCTGTTTGGCTTGGTCGATACTGAGCCGTGCTGCTTGAATATTGCCCTGGTTTTTGTTGCGAATGGGCAGGTCTATTAACGCCTGGACTCCTACATAATTAGGGAAAGGTCCGCCTACGTGTTGATAATCAGCTCCTAAGGTTAAGTTAGGGGTAGCCAGTGCTTTTTGATAAACAAGGTTTTCTTGGTTGTAAGTAAGTTGTTTATCGGTTATCTGTAAATCAGGCCGGTTGGCGTAGGCTTGGTCGATAAGCTGCGACAAACCTATGAGGTTTTTAAAACCTGATAGGTTTAATTCTTGAACGGGGATAATATACGCAGAGCCGTTTTCCGACAATAGCACCCGCAAGGTAGCTTCATCCTGACTGATTTGTCCCTGCAAGGCAGTTACGTTACTTTCCTGATTTTTCTGTTCCAGTTCCAAACGGGTCACTTCATAAGGAGCAATGACCCCCAATTTGAGTTGTGCCCGAAAGGCGGCCAGCAGCGTTTCCAATTGTTGCCCCTGAAGCTGAAGCAGTTGAAGTTTTTGTTGTTCAGCCGCCAAATTTCCAAATGTTTGCGTGAGCTGGTACCGAATCGTGCGCATTAAGTCCTGAAAAGCAGCCTGTTGCAGCGCTACGTTGGTTTCTGCCAATCGAACCAACTTACTGCGCGTGCTGGTCAGGCTCACGATTTGCTGGATTTGTACGTTGAAAACGCCCGCCGTTGGGTTATACAAGTCAGAATTGTGACCGTAGGGCAGTATTTTTCCGCTGTAACCGTTGTAGAGATTAGTTTCTACAAACAAATTTGGATTGTACCACAATTTGGCTTGCTGTACGGCAGCGTCTGCAATATTGACGTTGTATTTCTGAGCTAATAACGCAAAATTGCGTTGGATAAATTGTTGTTCGGCCTGTGGCAGTGTCAGGCGTAGCGTGTCAGCCTGCGCATAGGTGCAGCAGGGGCTGCCGTAATTCCTACGGCGAGCAGCCATTTTTTGAAGTTCATTCGTCTGTATTTTATTGTTTTGCTTAATGCTCCACATCGACACAACTTGTGTCTCAAAGTACCATAAATCTTAGGCAGTCGGTCACTGCGGCCAGGGTAAGATTTTTAGCCCCTCTATTCTCATGTAAGCTGCGTTATTTGGACTTTTATCTTTTATAGAACAAAGGTGTAGAATGAAGATTAAATCCGTTTAAGAGTCAGATTAAAAGCCTATTAAACAGGTTGAACGCACCTAATAATCTTAATTTAGGGCATAGGTCAAAAATAGCCATATAATTGTTGTTGGTTGTATTTTTGAGGATGGAATGGAAAAAAATATTTGACGAAGTGCCTGA
>NZ_JAIXST010000037.1 GCF_027484545.1 Runella sp.
CGTGATTTTGGCCAAATGAATGCATGAAATTTGCCAATCGTTCTGGTTCGCTTATTTCTACTTTCTTTTTCATTTCGCAAAATTGCAATTATTTTAGTTTTGATTCCAAGAAGTTCGGCCGTTCTCTATAACTGACATAAGCTACAAACGCACCTATAAACAGCGGTTTGATAATAATACGAATCCATCCCATTTGGGCAAAGGTTTTCTGAAAGAGTAACGAAGTGTCGGTATCTTTGAAAAACATGCTTTTTACGACGGGATAAAAATCGCTGAACATTGAGTACAGAAGCGTACAGACGCAAAAGCCGAGAAACAATTGGAGGTAATAAGAATTTGGTTTCATAGGTTTGTGTTAGGTTAAGTAGTAAGTATGTCAGTTTGTTGATTCAAAACTAAGGAAGGCAAAGGCTAATTGAAAATAGAAGTGATGAAATAGGGTTATCGTGGGACAATTTGTAATGAACTTGGGAAATGGAAGAATAAAGGTTGTTTGTGACCTAAAATAAGACAAAAGAATAGGTAAATAGCCCCCATGGAAAAACCTCTTAACTTTGCGTTGAAAGAATTCTGATTATCGACCGCTAAAACAATCTTAAACCAATATAGATGTACCAAATGAAAAAAACTGTAATTGCTTTATTATCAATTATTTCATTAGCAAATTGCGGGCAAAAACAAACTGAAAATACTTCAGTTACCGATACTACAGCCATCTCCGAAGCGCCGGTAATGGTCGGAAATGACCTTGACAAACACGGGTGCAAAGGCTCGGCAGGTTATACTTGGTCCGTAGTACGCAATGAATGTGTGCGTATATTTGAAGTCGGCATTCGATTGGATCCCCAAGATGCTACGCTTGACCAAACCCTTTCTGCTTTTGCAATAGCGTCGGCAGATAGTACTCAAATGGAATTGTACGTGCCTAAATCAGACGGCTCCATCGTACTTAAAATAGCAAAAGAAAACGAGACGGGTACCTGGAATGATGGTAACTGGCTGCTAACTCAGCGTAAAGGCATTTATACCCTCGAAGAAGGTAAAAAAATACGTTATCGAAGTCATTTATAATAGCTGTATTTAGCGTTACAGGGAGGAGGTTAGCTATTATCCAGTAAAGAAATGATAGTAAAAGTAAAGTTCCACATTATGTGCAAACCTACGCCGTACCAAAATCCGAATTTTATTCGGAGAAAGCCCAGAAAATAGCCCAAAATAAGCTGAATTGAAACAAGGGGCAGCGCCCAAAGGTAATTGTGGATGTTGGTAAAGTTTCCCAAGTGTATCAGTGCAAACGATACAGCAACAAAGTGAAAAACAACTTTGAAGTGGTTTTTCCAAAACTCATGAAGTGTTGTTTTGACATATTCAGTGGCAATATAAAAAACAGGGAAAGACATAAAAACCATATAAACGGAAGCGTTTTTAAAAGTACTGTTGGGGGATAAAACCCACCCTAAGCCACCCAATAAAAGTGATCCCCAAAACGCAATGACTTTACGGTTGAAACGCAATAAACCTCTGAAAACAAGTTCTTCCAGCAAAGGACCGAGAAGAATGATGTACAAAACGACAGCCCAATTTTTCTGATCAATTTCAAGGTGTTCGGCCTGAGTCATTTTTTTTGCAACGTAAATCAAAGGAACTAAAAACGGAAGAAAAACCAGTTGAAGTAAATAAATTTGGAAACAATAATGCACTTTTTGCCCCAGCGTAAATGCGTTGTCTTCTACTGAATATCGAGGATTTTTAAGGTACTGAAAAGCCTCTTTGGCTGCTTTTTTGAAGGTGATTCTTTGAGAAGAACTCTCGGACGGAGCAAGCATAAATTCCATAGCTGTTTTGGTTTAGGAGGATACAAATAAAAAAATTTAATGAGTCAAAACTAAGCGAGCCGTTTTAAAGTTGAAAAAAGAAGTGATGAAATACAGGAACAGCGTGACGATTGCCGATGAGTTTGGGCGTAAAGATGCCTGTTTTTTCAAAAAAACGCCCTAACTTTCGGCGTTGCTGTTTTAAAAACAAGCTTCATAAATAATGTCAACCATCGAACCCACCCTCCGAACAGTCAATGTGACGCGCTATGTGACTCCTTTGCGCGAAGGCGGCTCTTTGCCCGCCATAGTGGAGGCCGATGACGGGTTTTTGTACGTGATGAAATTTCGGGGAGCGGGGCAGGGAGAAAAAGCCCTCATTGCTGAACTTATCTCGGGCGAAATTGCCCGTGCTTTGGGCTTTCGAGTGCCGGAAATCGTCTTTGCCGAATTGGATATTGCCTTTAGTCGCAGTGAACCCGATGAAGAAATTCAGGATTTGCTTCGCGGCAGCGTAGGACTCAATCTGGCTCTTCATTTTCTTTCAGGTTCCATTACGTTTGATTCTTTAATCACCACCGTAGATACCCAACTCGCTTCGCAGATTGTGTGGTTGGATAGCTTCATTATGAATGTGGACCGTACCGCCCGCAACACCAATATGTTGATGTGGCACAAAGAGTTATGGCTCATTGACCACGGTGCTTCGCTTTATTTTCACCATTCTTGGGACAATTGGGCACAACAAAACCAAAGCCCGTTTGCATCCATTAAAAACCATATGTTACTCCCCCAAGCCGCTGAATTAGACGCGGTAGATGCGGAATTTCGGCAGAAATTAACACTGGAACGGATTCAGGCAATTGTGGCACTTGTTCCTGACGAGTGGCTGTCCGATGAATCTACCACGCAGTCAGCGGAAGAACGGCGGCAGGTCTATATTCAATTTTTAGAGGCGCGATTGGCCGCGTCAGAAATTTTTGTCAAAGAAGCGCAAAATGCAAGAAAAACACTTGTTTGAGTACGCCGTCATTCGCGTCGTACCGCGCGTCGAACGCGAAGAATTTCTCAATGTAGGCGTTATCGTTTACTGCCCTGCCCAACGATTTCTGCAAACGGTGTTTGAACTGAATGAAGAACGGCTTCGGGCGTTTTCAGCCAAAATAGATGTGGAAGAATTACGGGAACGCCTTTGCACCTTTGAGCGCATTTGTGCGGGACGCAGGGAAGGAGGCATCATCGGTCAGTTGACAATTGCCGAGCGTTTTCGTTGGTTAACATCTACCCGCAGCACCATTATTCAGTCATCGGCGGTTCACCCGGGCTTGTGTACCGATGCTGCCGAAACGCTTGCCCGATTGCATGCGCAATTGGTTCTGTAATATTTTGCCTGCGTCGGCTACTTGGTGGTGAAAACACCACCAAGGGCATAACCTCGGAAGGTCACAGTTTTTGATTTTTAATCTGCGGCAATCTGCGCTTTAAAATCTGTGTATATCTGCGAGAAAATAAATGAACGATTAGCCAATTCGTTGCGGTCCCGTATAAATATTGAACCGCCCTTCGCGCGTAAAACCAATCAGAGTTTGTCCAAATTTTTCTGCCGTTTCCACGGCCAAACTGGAGGGTGCTCCTACGGCGACCACCACGGGGATTGACATCGCTAATGCCTTGTGCAACAGCTCAAAACAGGCGCGGCCGCTCAAAACCAAAATGTGTTTATTGAAAGTAGAGAAGTGATTCAACAATGCTTTGCCCGCAATTTTATCCACGGCATTGTGGCGACCCACATCTTCGGCGTAAAGTTGTAGATTTCCCTCCCGATCAAATAATCCCGCTGCGTGGATTCCGCCTGTTTGGTCAAAAATACGTTGAAAAGTAGTGAGTTTATCAGGTAAAGAAGTTATCAATTCAGGAGACAAAGGAGCCAAGTTTTTCGCAAAATCCAGATTTTCGTAGGTATAACCTAAGGCATCTAAAGAGGATTTTCCGCATACGCCACAACTTGACGTTGCATAAAAATTGCGTTGTAATTTTTGAAGATCAGGTCTTACGTGAGGTTTAAGTTTAACGGTGACCGTATTGTCCAAACTTACCTTTGCGGAGTCTATATCATCACCTTTTACAATTCCTTCCGTTTTCAAAAAACCAACGGCCAATGCTTCGTCTTCTCCGGGAGTTCGCATGGTGATGGACACTGATTTTTCAACCCATCCTTTCACCACATCCCAATATTCCAATCGGATTTCAACGGGCTCTTCCACAACAATTAAGTCGGTCGTATTTTCCGAGCTTGCTCCATTTATCCGAACAATAGACACCTTTTGGATATTCATTTTCAATTTTTTGCTGTTAAATTTTAAGAATAAAGTCGAGCATCAGGAACCTTCTTTCACCCAAGAAAATTTTCCATAATTCATAATCGCACGGGCGACCCCGTCGTAATTCGTCAATAAATCAAGGATGCGCCGCTACCCACACTTCACCGTCTTCAAAAAACTCTTTTTTCCAAATGGGAACTGTTTCTTTGAGGGTATCAATGACAAACTGACACGCTTCAAAAGCTGCTTTGCGGTGAGCGCAGGCTACGGCAATGATGACGGGGATTTCACCAATATCCAAAACGCCCACGCGATGATGAATGGAAATTTTTAACACGGGCCAACGTTGCACGGCTTGTTCCGCAATTTTTTGCATTTCCTTGATGGCCATGGGCGCGTAGGACTCAAATTCCAAACGTAAGACCCGCTTTCCCTTGGTATGGTTGCGCACGGTTCCCACAAAAGTTACGATGCCGCCGGCATCATCCGAGAGTACGTAGTCGAAACAGGTTTGGGAATTGAGCTTGGTATCCAATAATTGTATGTCAATCATGTTGATTTCTGAAATGAATTAGCGCCAAAAATAGTCACTTCATCCTAAAAATTGGCCGTTTCCCACAAATCTACTCCTATTTTACACTTTTTTTAATTGTCTTTTGTTGTACCGAAAACTCATTCAAGGTATATTATGAATCGTCTGCCTGCCATCCTTATAACCATTGGCGTATTCTTTTTGTTGGATTTGTACGTTTTTCAAGCCGTAAAAGCCCTTACGCGAGGCAGCGCCCTCGAAACCCGTCGTATTATTCACGCTATCTATTGGGTAATTCCTATCATCAGTTTAGCCGTCTGGATAGTTACTCAGTTTCTCATTTCCCCCGATTCACTCAGCCGAACGACGCGCCAATTTATTTGGACTGCCTTGCTGATTCCTTATTTTGCTAAATTCTTCTCGTTATTCATTTTGTTGATTGACGACGTCGTCCGTTTTGGGAAATGGGTGACAAATTTCTTTGGTAATCAGCTGGTTGTGTCAAATCCACTGCCCGATGCGCCTGCCATTCCGCGTTCCGAATTTTTGATTAAAACAGCCTTGGCGGTAGCGGGTACAACAGTTGCCGGCTTCACCTACGGAATTGTATCCGGAGCGCACGATTATCGGATTCGTCGGGTACGGATTCCCGTTAAAAATTTGCCGAAGGCGTTTGAAGGTATTAAAATTGGGCAGCTTTCGGATATTCACTCGGGAAGTTTCTTTAATAAAACCGCCGTGAAAGGAGGTGTAGAGATGCTGATGGCTGAGAAACCCGATTTGTTTTTCTTTACCGGTGATTTGGTCAATAATACGGCCGATGAGGTGAAGGATTACATTGATATTTTCAAAAAGATAAAAGCTCCGTTGGGGACGTTTTCGGTTTTGGGAAACCACGACTACGGTGATTATTACCAATGGCCGAGTGCTGAAGCTAAACGTAAAAACTTAGCGGATTTGAAAGAAGCACATCGCCTGCTCGGCTGGGATTTGTTGTTGGACGAACACCGCGCTATTCAAGTCGAAAATGAGAAAATCGGTCTGTTGGGAATTCAAAACTGGGGTGCCGGTGGCTTTGCAAAATACGGTGTGTTGGAAAAAGCGTATCAAAACACCGAAGATTTTCCCGTAAAATTGCTTCTTTCGCACGACCCAAGTCACTGGAACTCGCAGGTAATGGAGAAGTATAAAGACATTGATATTGCCTTTGCAGGTCATACGCACGGGATGCAATTTGGCGTAGAAATAGGTGGATTTCAGTGGAGTCCGGTACAGTATCGTTACAAACAATGGGGCGGATTGTACAAAGAAGGAGACCAACATTTGTACGTAAACCGGGGCTTTGGTTACATCGGTTATCCCGGTCGAGTGGGTATTTTACCCGAAATTACGATGGTTGAATTGGTAAAAGCCTGAGTACTAATTGTGAATTACGGGGCCGCCCGTGCGGTGAATGAGTGATTTAGTGAATAGTAGGTCTGTTCGCCCGTGCCGTGATTAGCTAATTGATAATAAATTTATCACGAATTTATTTGCTTAAACTAAAGTTCAATGAACGTTATCAATAACCTTGACCGTCAACGTTTTGAGATAGATGTTGACGGTGAATTTGCTTTCATAGAATACCGCATGAATGATGGTACGGTGTATCTGATGCATACGTTTGTGCCGGATAACCTGCGCGGCCAAGGGTTGGCGCAAAAACTGGCTAAGTTTGCCTTGGATGCCATTCGGTAGGAGAAATTACCTTTGAAGATTTATTGTCCTTTTGTCACTGACTACATTCAGGAACACCCTCACTATCAGGACTTACTCCCCACCTAACTATAGAAATCAATGCAAGCCTACGACACGTTGTCCGAAACCATGGAAGCCCTTCGTAAAGAAGGCTATGTTGAAGATTTTAATTTAGGGCAAGATGCCTTGGTATGCCGCGCAGGAGCGCTTAAGGTGTTTGCCGACGAGTTTAGAATTGATGAATTTTTTCGCTTTGAAGGCCAAACCGACCCGGCGGATGAAGCAGTTTTGTACGCTATTTCCTCTGAGAATCATGCTATTAAGGGGTTGTTAGTGAGCGGTTACGGGGTGTATACAGAAGAAGTAACGGATGAGCTTCTTGCCAAACTTCGATTTGATGAGCAATAGTTATTGATGGATAATCTACTTTTTACTCAGGAACTTCAGACCTATTTAGGAGAGCGCATAAGTCGCGAACCTGCCGTGCGCGACCAACACGGTGTTGGATTTAGTTACCATGAATGCCAACCGCCGGATGCAGTGGTCTATCCGCAAACCACCGAAGAAATAGCCGAAATAGTGAAGATATGTGCCAAATACGGTGTTCCGATTATTCCTTTTGGGGCGGGTACTTCCATTGAAGGCCACGTATTGGCGCTTCGTGGGGGCGTGTGTATCGACCTGAGTTTAATGAACCAAATCATGGAGGTAAATCAAGCCGATATGTACGTTACAGTCCAAGCGGGCGTGACGCGCAATCAATTGGATGGCTTGTTGGAAGGAAGTGGTTTCTTTTTCCCTATTGGCCCCGGTGTGAATGCAACCTTGGGAGGAATGGCGAGTACGCGGGCGTCGGGCACGAATGCCGTGCGTTACGGAACGATGAAAGACAATGTGATTTCGCTGACGGTGGTTTTGCCCGACGGGAAAATTATTAAAACGGCGAGCAAAGCCAAAAAATCGTCGGCAGGATATGACCTGACCCGGCTTTTTGTGGGTGCTGAAGGAACGTTGGGAGTTATCAGTGAACTGACGCTCAAGTTGCACAGCGAACCCGAAACCATTTATGCCGCGGTTTGCCCTTTTCCTTCGGTGGAAGCGGCGGTCAATACCGCGATAAAAACCATCCAAAAAGGCGTTCCGATTGCCAAAATAGAATTGTTGGACGACCAAATGATGCGGGCTATCAATCGCTATTCTTCGCTTGATTACCAAGAAGTTCCTACGCTTTTTTTGGAATTTGGCGGTACTGCGGCAGAAGTTGAAGCTCAAATTTTAGCAGTTCAACAGTTCGCACAGGAATTTGGGGCAGAGGATTTTGTCTGGGAAAAAGACGAAGCCAATCGGAAGAAACTTTGGCGTGCCCGAACCGATGCAGCCCCTGCTGCGCTGGCGTTGCGACCCGGCTCAAAACTGATGTCTACCGACGTATGCGTGCCGATTTCACGTTTGGCGCAATGCATCGTTGAAACCCAATTGGATATTCAACAAACGAGAATACTTGCACCCATTTTGGGTCACGTCGGCGATGGGAATTTTCACCTTACCATATTGATTGACCCCGATGATTTTGAATCGTTTGAACGGGCAAAAGCCTTAAACGAGCGTTTGGTGCGTCGAGCCTTGGCCATGGAAGGAACCTGTACGGGCGAACATGGAGTAGGGGTGGGAAAATTAGCCTATATGGCTCTGGAACACGAAGGTGCCCTCGACGTAATGCGGGCTATCAAACAGTCAATTGACCCCAACAACCTGATGAATCCAGGGAAATTGCTGCCTGCCGGTTAAACTGTTTTCATAAATCAATTAAACCTTCTGCCAGTTTATCATTAGGGATATAGGGTGATTGCATCAAGTGTTAAGTTGGTTTAACAGGGTTTTAAGGTAAGCATCGTCGCGAGCGGCTTTCTTTCGCTTACGAGCCAAACTCATTTCAGTCGGCTCTCGCTTTAAGA
>NZ_JAIXST010000090.1 GCF_027484545.1 Runella sp.
CAAAAAAATAAACCCATTGCATGGTCAGAAAAAGGCAATTATGCCTTATCAACTTTGAGGGCAGAGGCTCTCAACTTAGCAAAAGCAGCATCAAGAACACTAAATATTACAGCAACAAATAGTGGAAGCTTTCGTAGTAATAAGAGAAAAATAAGATAATACTTATTGCCTAAGTAACTGATAGAAAGACAAAATTCATTATATTAGATAAATTCAAATAATAAACCAAAAATAACTATTTTATTTATTAAATGTTGAGTAACTGCCATCTGCTTATTACCTTTGCAGCAAACCATTTTTTGATTCATAACACAATCCATTTCTGAGTTTTGTCTTATTTTTTATCTAAAAGCTAAACAGCCCCTAAAAAGGCAAATTTCTATGTCGCAAATGCTACACCCGCGCAAGCTGTGGTCTAAGGTGATTAGACTGTCGGTACCCCAAGTCATTTTGGCTTTTTGCTGCTCCGGCATTACGTATGCCACCCCCGACCGAGATAATCTCGGAAAACCTGCCCCTCTTCAGTTAGAAGAAAAAGCGGTTGACAAAACGATTTCGGGTAAAATTGTGGATGAAACCAATTCTCCTTTACCCGGTGTCAGTATTGTTTTGAAAGGTACGCAAAGAGGTACCGTTACCGATGGAAACGGTCAATACCGCATCGAAGTACCTGACAAAGCCACGCTCATTTTTTCCTACGTAGGCTATATGCCTCAGGAAATTGTGATTGGCAATCAAACTACACTCAACCTTACGCTGAGAGCCGACAGCAAAGTGCTGGAAGAAATCGTAGTCATTGGGTACGGTACCCTTAGAAAATCCGATCTAACGGGTGCCGTCGGCACCGTCAAAGCCGACCAACTGATGGAGCGCCCGGCGCCCTCGCTTGCGCAACAACTATCTGGTAGAATGGCTGGGGTACAGGTCAATACTAACTCTGGCCGCCCTGGCGGTAGAACCACCATTCGGGTACGTGGATTCAGCTCTATCAACTCTTCCAACAACCCGTTGTATGTAGTAGATGGCGTAATGATGCCACAAGGAACCCAAACGCAATTTACTTCGGCCATTGATTACATCAACCCTAACGACATCGTGTCGGTAGAAGTACTGAAAGATGCCTCTTCTACGGCCATATACGGAGCAAGGGGAGCCAATGGGGTTATCCTTGTAACCACCAAAAAAGGAAAAGCGGGCGAAGGTAGTGTAACGTACAATGCTGATTTTAGCGTAAACACCATGGGTCCCAACAGACCACAAGTACTGAACGCCAAAGAATACATGGCCGTAGAAGACTTGGCTTGGGCCAACATGGCCAAATACGACCCTGTCGGATGGGCACAAGGTAAGTTTGCGAACCTCAATCCAAAGTTACGCAGAGTAGACCCGCGCGTATGGAACGCAGATGGTACCAATAAGTTTGATACCGATTGGTTTAAAGAAACGACCCAAAACAAGCTATCGCAAAACCATCAATTGGGTTTTAGTGGGGGCAATGAGCGGACACAGTACAACCTTTCGTTGGGCTACCGTGATGACCAAGGTTTGTTGAAACAATCTTACATGAAGCGGTATTCTACCCGTTTTACAATTGATGACCAAGTGAAAAAATGGTTGAAAATAGGTGGTACACTTTCTTATAACAACCAATCAGAAAATATCGTGGACATCAACGATGCCGTAGCGCGTCAGATTGTTGAAGACTTTCCGTTTTTGCCAGTAAGATACGAAGATGGTACTTATGCCAACAACCGCGATTATCCACTTGCCGAAGGTACTTTCAGTTCTGTGCACCGTTTGGAAGGTCGTAAGTACATCGTAAACAACCAAACAACCTTGGGAAGCTTATATTCCAACCTCAACATCGTCAAAGGTTTGGAGATGCGTACGGTATTGGGGGTGAATGTACAAACCCAGGAAATCAATCAATCGCAAACCCGAACCCTTAATATCGGTGGTAACGGAAACGCCTCTACCAACAACAACAAAGAGACTTTTTGGTCGTTGGAAAACTACTTGACCTACAACAAGCAAATCGGTGATAAGCACTCTATCAATGCCTTGTTGGGACTTTCGTGGCAGGAAACCAATACGTTTGGTATCGGCGCCAGTGTAAACAACTTTGCCACTGACTATTTTAATTTCAACAACTTGGGTGCAGGTGCTACCAATCCTTCCGTTAGTTCAGGGGCTTCACGATTTGCTTTTAACTCTTACTTTGGCCGTGTTAATTATACATTGTCCAACAAATACTTAGTAACCCTCACGGGCCGCGCCGATGGTTCATCTAAATTTGGGGACAACCACAAATACGCTTTCTTCCCATCGGGTGCATTGGCTTGGCGGGTTTCGGAAGAAGATTTCTTGAAAGGCAACTCGATTATTTCTAACCTCAAAATCAGAACAAGCTATGGCTTGACCGGAAACTCTGAAATTCCCCCTTATTCTTCGCTTTCGTTGTTGAGTTCAAACTACGCCACTGTATATAACGATGGGCGAGTAGCTGGTACAGGTTTATCTCGTTTGGCCAACCCCGATTTGCGCTGGGAAAAAACTGCCCAAACCGATGCGGGTATTGAGTTAGGCTTGTTTGGAGGAAGAATAACGCTTGAAGCCGACTATTACTATCGCCTCACTACCGATATGCTTTTGGATGCACCCGTGCCCACCACCAGTGGTTACGGTACCATCCGTAGAAACGTAGGCTCAATGTATAACAAAGGAGTTGAATTGGCCTTGAATACCATCAATATAGACCGTGGCGGTTTCCAATGGAATACCAACTTCAACATTTCATTCAATCGCAACAAGGTACTTTCATTGGCTACACCCTCTGATATTTTCAACGTAGGAGGCCCCAACTTCACCAACCCAACCAACATAATTAGAATTGGCGAACCCGTTGGTTCTTTCTGGGGATTAACTCGCGTGGGTATATGGAGCGAAGCAGAGCGTGAGCAGGCTGCGAAATTTACCAGCTATCGCAATGGCTTGACCATGCTCCCTGGTGATATTAAGTACCTCGATGTCAATGGAGACAGAGCCATCACCGACGCCGACCGCAGTATCATTGGCAACGGTAGCCCCAAAGCTTGGGGAGCCATGACCAACACGCTTCGCTACAACAATTTTGACTTGACTTTTGAGATGCAGTTTTCGTATGGCAACGACGTAATGATGATGAACCTACACCCCAGCGAAGACCGTCAAAACTTGGCCAACAGCTACACATCTGTACTCAACGCTTGGACTCCGCAAAATCAGAATACAATGATTGCCGAAATACGGGATACCCGTGCAGGCTACGTAACCAACGTGGACACGCAATGGATAAAAGATGGGTCTTTCTTGCGTGGCAGAAACCTTTTATTGGGTTATACTTTCCCAAGCAACGTAACCAGCAAACTCAAAATGAGTCGCCTCAGAGTATATGCTTCAGCCCAAAACTTCTTCCTCGCGGTGAAAGATAAGATTGTAGGTGACCCTGAAGTTACGCCAACCAACCAAGGAGGCGGCAACAGTGCTTTCTCGCAAGGTATGATTTGGCACAACTATCCCAAACCCACAACTTACATGATCGGATTACAGGTGGGTCTTTAATTCATCACTGTTTTACATCTAAATCAATTAGAAAATGCAACTACTTAAAAATATAGGAAAAACAGCTTTGGTAGCCTCCCTTTTGCTGGGGCACACAGGCTGTACTGAGTTTTTGGCGGAGCAAGCGCCTTCTAACCTAACACCCGAAAGCTTTTACACCATACCCGACCACGCCGAAGCTGCACTTGCTTCTGTATATGCTGATTTGCGTTTTATGGGTGGAGGAGCAGGTATATTCTCTTCTAACTGGCAATTGCTGGAAGCAATGACGGGTACATCTACCACCGAAACTGCCCAAAATTCAGACTTGAACAACTTATATGGCTTAGTGCACGATGGCAATACTGTACACGTAGTCAATTATTGGAATGGTTTGTACAAAATCATTGCACAAGCCAATCAGGTAATTGCCAAAGTGCCGCCCATTACCCCAATGCCCGAAGCCCAGAAGAAAAAAATTCTGGGAGAAGCAAGGTTCCTACGTGCATCGGCTTACTTTACGGCAGTGCGTTTGTGGGGCGATATTCCACTGATTACCAATCCACAAACGGCTTCTTCGGAAGATTTTTCCCCTAAGCGTTCCTCGCAAGAGGAGGTTTATAAACTGATTGTAGATGACTTACTTGCAGCCGAAGCTGCGGGTTTGGCATGGATGGATTTGAGCGGTCGTGTCAATTTGGCGGCTACCAAAGCACAGCTTGCAAGGGTATATTTGACCATGGCAGGTTTCCCCCTCAACAAAGGTGCGTCGCATTATAAGTTGGCGGCCGATAAAGCCTTGGAAGTGATTACTTATGCCAATGCTAATCCCGGAACAATCAACTTATTTCCTACTTACGAAGACACGCGCAGAGAAAGCAACAAAAACCGTGTGGAACACCTTTTTATGTTGCAATACAATGCCGTTGTTGAGCAAAATCCCATGGGCAATATGTTTCCTAACTTTAAGCCGGTAACTTTCAATGGCCCAGGTGGAACAGGAAGTACGGTACCTACCTTGGCCTTTTATAATTCATACGAGCCAGGCGATTTGCGCACCAAAGACCAAGATGGTTATTTTTATACCACCTATTTTACCAATGGAAACGGCGCAAGGTTTGAGTTGGGCGCGCCTTATATTTTCAAACACTTTAACCGAGTTGCAAACGGTACTGCTGGGGTGCCTGGCTCGCGCGCAAACAACCTCAATGTACCGCAGATTCGTTATGCAGAGGTATTGCTTACGTTTGCCGAAGCACAAAATGAATTGGGCGCACCTACGCAGGCTGCTTACGATGCCTTCAAACGTATCAGAGACAGAGCCCAACTCACTACGCCTGCACTTGGCACCTACACCCAGACTACTTTCCGCGAAGCCGTGTGGAGAGAGCGTTGGTATGAGCTGTGTTATGAGCAAATTACTTGGTTTGACATGGTTCGTCTCCGTAAAGTGTTCAACGAAAAAACCAAAGGATTTGACAACTTTGTGGGGCACGTAAACTTGAGTTCTAACCAAGCCTTGCAATCAAAACATTTGTTATTGCCGCTTGGAAAACAGGAGATGCTGAACAACCCGAATCTGAAACCACAGAATCCGGGCTATCCTGAATAATAATTGAATAGTTCAATCTTTAGCTCCCCAATTGCCAGTTGCGCGATTGGGGAGTTTTTTTGTTCCATTGAAAAAAAGAAGGGCAGACCAACGTTTGGCCTGCCCTATCTTCCCCATAAATCCACCATTAAGGGGATTTTATATATTTTTACTTATCCTGAGGAGTATCAATCGGATACTGCGTTTCTGCTTGTGCCTCTTTTGCAGTTACCTGCGGAGCATGGTCTTTCGCATATTTTTCGTAGTTCAAGTCCTTCTCAGCTACACTGCTCGTAACAGGCTCAAGAACAGCCTCGGCATTTTTCTCTACTGTAAATTTAACCGCATCCACTGCTGCCTGCGTACGCAGATAGTACATACCTGTCTTCAAGCCTTTTTTCCAAGCGTAGAAGTGCATGGAAGTCAGTTTGCCGTAGTTGGCGTTTTCCATGAAAATATTCAACGATTGCGATTGGCAAATATAAGCCCCTCGTTCAGCAGCCATATCTACGATGGTTTTCTGCTTTATTTCCCAAGCGGTTTTGTAAAGTTCTTTGAGGTGTGATGGAACTTCACTGATTTTTTGTACCGAGCCGTTATGTTTCATCAACTCGTTTTTCATAGTATCATTCCACAACCCTTCTTTTACAAGGTCTTTGAGCAAGTATTTGTTAACAACTACAAACTCTCCTGACAATACCCGACGAACATATAAATTGGAGGTAAATGGCTCAAAACACTCGTTATTACCCAAAATTTGGCTCGTAGAAGCCGTTGGCATCGGAGCCAAAAGAAGCGAGTTACGCACACCGTATCTCACGACTTCTTTGCGCAATTGTTCCCAATTCCAGCGACCGCTCTTCGGCGTAACGTTCCACATATCAAATTGGAAAATCCCTTGTGAAATGGGCGACCCTTTCCAAGTTTCATACGGACCTTCTTTTTTCGCCAATTCCATCGAAGCAATCATCGCACCGTGATAGATAGTCTCGTGAATATCTTCGTTGAGGCGGCGAGCTTCATCCGATTCAAACGGCATACGCATCATCAAAAACGCATCGGCCAATCCTTGGATACCGATACCGATAGGACGGTGGCGTTTGTTGCTGAGTTCTGCTTCGGGAACTGGGTAATAATTGAGGTCAATGATTTTGTTAAGGTTTTTCGTAACCACCTTGGTGATTTCGAACAATTTTTGGTGGTTGAAATGCAAGAAGCCGTCACTTCCCTGCTCTACAAATTTAGGTAATGACAGTGACGCCAAATTACAAACCGCGACTTCTTCCGGAGACGTGTACTCCATGATTTCAGTACACAGGTTCGACGACTTGATGGTGCCTAAGTTCTTTTGGTTAGACTTACGGTTGGCGTGGTCTTTGTAAAGCATGTAAGGCGTACCTGTCTCAATTTGAGACTCCATAATCGCAAACCACAAATCCTGCGCCTTGATGGTTTTACGTACCTTGCCTTCACGTTCGTATTTTTCGTACAATGCCTCAAACTCATCGCCGTACGTATCTGCCAATCCGGGGCACTCGTGAGGGCACAGCAGCGACCACGTATCGTTGGCTTCCACGCGCTTCATGAACAAGTCAGGAATCCACATGGCGTAGAACAAATCGCGGGCACGAAGTTCTTCTTTACCGTGGTTTTTCTTCAAATCCAGAAAATCAAAAATATCAGCGTGCCAAGGTTCCAAATAAATGGCAAATGAACCTTTACGTTTTCCACCTCCCTGATCTACATAACGGGCGGTGTCGTTGAATACGCGCAACATCGGTACAATACCGTTGGAAGTACCATTCGTACCTTTGATATAGCTCCCCGTAGCGCGGATATTATGAATGCTCAAACCGATACCTCCCGCCGATTGCGAAATGAGAGAGCACTGCTTAAGGGTATCATAAATCCCTGCAATACTGTCGTCTTTCATTGTCAACAGGAAGCAGCTTGACATTTGCGGCTTAGGCGTACCTGCGTTGAAAAGCGTAGGAGTAGCGTGGGTAAACCAACGTTCTGAAAGCAGATTGTAAGTTTCGATGACCGAATCAATATCTTCTAAATGAATCCCTACGGCTACGCGCATCAGCATGTGCTGAGGGCGCTCTGCTATTTTGCCGTGGGTTTTGAGCAAATACGATTTTTCAAGGGTTTTATAACCGAAGTAGTCATACCCATAATCACGATCATAAATGATGGTAGAATCAAGCAGGGCGGCGTGTTTACGAATAATATCGTACGCTTCTTTAGAAATCAAAGACGCATTTTCGCCCGTTTTGGGGTCTGTGTACGTAAAAAGCTGCTTCATGGTCGCCGAAAATGACTTCAGCGTGTTTTTGTGCAGATTGGAAATAGCAATCCGTGCAGCCAAGATAGCATAATCAGGATGCTTCGTAGTCATAGAAGCAGCAGTTTCAGCAGCCAATACGTCCAATTCTGCCGTAGTAACACCATCATAGATGCCTGCCACTACTTTTTTTGCTACTTCTATGGGTTGGATGTAAGCAGCTTCCAAAGCATAACACAACTTTTCAATTCGAGAGGTGATTTTATCGAATTTGACCGACTCGCGGCGGCCATCGCGCTTAATAACGTACATAGGGTAATTATAATTTATAGGGTTCTTGTATCTTTTATACTCTTTGATTTTGGGGAAATTAATAAAAAAATCTTGCAAGTGAGTGAATTGCTCACCTAAAGCAATTACGATTTAAAAATTTAGTTTTGCGAAAATACAAACCTTTTACGTCCGACCATAATAGAGCCTTGGTCGGAAGCACGTAATAAATTTGAAAAATCTAATCGTTGAGTAACGTTAAGAAATTGTTAACGAATTTGCCCTTAACAGGTTACAGTCATCTAAGACGAACTTGGTTTCACTAAAAATTTATACGAAAATTTTTTACATTTTTTTCCCCAAGCCTAGCCATACCTTTCTATGGCCACGAGAAGTAATTGTTTACAATTGTAAACAAAGATTTTTGGCCTGCAAAATTTTAGCCTGCTTTTTTTCAATTTATTTATCAAGCGGTAATTATGACCCAAAATCGTACCGCCAGAGGGGAAAAATCTCCCCTCTGTGAAACTCATTCTTCTCTTTTGGCAACTCCAAAAACCCTTGGGTATTCACCAAATTGGCAAAATCCCCTGAACCGTGCCCTGTTATCGGACGAGCCATTAATGTAGCTCCTTCCTGAAAAAGTTGTACCTGCAAAAAATAAGTAAGGGGAGAGGTATAGGTATAATCTTCACTGAGCGCAGCGTACATAGTGTCCATGGGAGACAAACCTAATGATTTGCGCAGCCAGGGAATAAAATACCGACGAGCACACATAAAAGACGAAACCGGATTGCCGGGCAGTGCAAAGACCACATTATTTCCTTTTCGCCCAAACCAAAACGGTTTCCCGGGCTGTTGGCTTAATTTGTGAAAATATTTCTCAACACCTTCCGCCTGCAAAGCCTTGGGAATGAAGTCTTTTTTCCCCTGGGATACTCCTCCGCACAAAATCAGCACATCGTACTGAGTCAGGGCTATTTGAATGGTTTGCTGAGTAGTACTTAAATCGTCAGGAATATGAATAAAATCAACGTTGATTTGGTATTCTTTCAGCAGAGTTGCAATGCAATGCACGTTTGAACTGCGAATTTGGTGGGACAAAGGAGTTTGCTCAACAGAAACCAATTCATCACCTGAAGTAATAATAACCACCGTCGGGAGTTTTTTTACCCCAATTCGGGTAGCACCAATACTGGCAGCAATGGCAATCTCGGGTGGTCCCAAGGGTGTATTCGGTTCAATGATGATCTTCCCCACCATTCGGTCTTCTCCTCGATAATGGATATTTTGGCCTTCATTTACGGTAGTTTTTAGATGAGCAACCCCTTCTTTAATTTCGAGATCCTCGTATCGAATTACCAAATTAGTATTGACTGGTAAAGAGGTTCCCGTCATTACCTCAATGCAGGCATTTGAATCGGTAAGGGTTTGTTGGGTTTCGCCCGCGGTTTGTGTGCTTTCAATTCGAAAAGAGCGTTGACCGTTCACATAACTTTGCCATTGAATAGCGATACCATCCATTGTAACGCGGTCGAAAGGAGGAAAATCACGATCAGCTACTAAAGGCTCTGCTAAAACCCGGCGATTTGCCGAATCAAAAGGCACGTACTCAGTTCCGTAATCTATGGTATTTTCTAAAATGATGCGGGTGGCTTCCGTAACAGGGGTCAGTTCCATACAGGTAGTGTCGTTCTGTTTTATACCGCACAAAGGTACGATAAACATAGCTGTATTTTTGGCAACTATTCTGTTTTTGAGAAAAGCCGGCTCCCAATAATTGTGAGGTGCAAGAATACATTTTATATAACTTTGCGGCCAACTCTACCAATTTATTATTCAGAACAAATTCCTTTCATGAGAGATTTTTATACGATTCGTATCAACTTCAAAGGAGGTATTGCCTCGCCTGCTCAATTAAAAACTATTTTAGAGACGGCCAACGAGTTTCAGGTGTATAAAGTCCGTTTTGGACTTCGACAGCAAATGATTTTTGACTTGCCGCGCAACTACGCAAAGGGGTTTCAGCAAAAAGCCCAAAGTCTGAATTTCAGCTTTGAATCTGACACTAATACCAAGCCTAATATTGTGAGTTCGTACGTAGCGGAAGACGTTTTTCAAACGGGAAATTGGCTTACGGAAGGTATTTATAAATCTATTTTCGACGGCTTTACGGAAGAACCTCAACTTAAAGTCAATCTTTCGGACGCACAACAGAGTTTTTCGCCGCTGTTTTCCGGACACTTAAACTTTGTTTCATCAGAAATTCCTGATTTCTGGCATTTATACATTCGTTTGCCTAAAACCAACAAAGTATATCCTTTTCAAAAATTGATACCCTCTGCCGAAATTCCGAGTGTATGTCAGGTTATTGAAAAGCTAATTTTGAAGTCCGATAATCAGGAACAGGTGGGTATCAATGACGTGTTCACTAAGATTTCTTCCAAAAATTTCATTTCAGACGAAACACCTTTCACTCCACCTGCTTTTTCGCTGCCTTATTACGAAGGATTCAATCGGTATGGCAACAAAACCTGGCTGGGTATTTATCGAAGAAATGAATTGTTTTCGATTGATTTCCTGCTTGAAATCTGCGAGTTGTGCGAGCAAAACAAAATAGAGGAGGTTTGTTTAACCCCTTGGAAATCAATCATCATTAAGGGTATTGGAGAGGAGTCCCGTAACGATTGGAGCAATCTTTTATTTAAATACAACATCAACGTACGCCACGCTGCCAATGAACTCAACTGGCAGGTAGAAGATGATTCTGAAGATGCGTTACAACTTAAACTGGATTTGGTAAAGGCGTTTGACGAGCACGATTTACGTACGTTTGGTATCTGTTTCGGTATCAAAACACGCCCGAAAACAGAGGTGTATGCTTCTATCATGGTACGCCGCAGAAGGTCTAAGCTGTTAAAAGTCATCCCTTTCCACTACGTTTACGACATTTCATACACCGAAGATTTTAATCCCAACGGACGTACCAAAAAATATTTCTACAAAGGAGCGTGGGGCGTGATTTTGGCCGAACAATTGCGCCGCTGTGTATTGCAATACAATAAATTGAAAGCCGCCAATCTGATCAAAGATGCAGGCATGAAAGATGACCACGTAGAAGACGAATCGGCAACTTCCGAATTATTCGACAGTTTGCTCCTCGTCTGATAATGTATGTTGCACACTCCTATTCACGAACTATCAATCCCTTTCGTGAATAGGAGTGGTACGCAGGCGTAAAGCGACCCCATCACGGTCAGAGAACACAGCACGAATTTCAGCCACAATCGACAGGGCAATTTCTTCGGGCGAAACAGCGCCAATGTCCAAACCTACGGGTGCATAGATTCGCTCCATGTCATTATCGGAAATCTCAATTCCTTCCTGAGCAAGTTCATTGAATACTTTTTCGGAACGCACCCGCGGTCCCAGCATACCGATATAAGAAGAGCCGGTTTTCAGCACTTTGGGCAAATTGTATTTATCGGTTTTGAAATCGTGCGACATCAAAATGATGGCCGTGTGCCTGTCAATTAAAATGGTATCGAAATCGGCAGGAGCAACCAGTGCATCGGCAACGGCAAAAAGTTTTTGCATCACTTTCTGCGGATTGGCAACTACCGTAGCCCGCCAGCCAATCTCCTTCACCAAACGTGCCAGAGGCAACACGTCGTATTGATGTCCCATCAAAACAAGGTGCACTTCGGGAGGAAGAATTTCGATAAATAATTCCATTTCGCCCCCGTCGGGCAGTTCAAACGTTTTGGGAGCCGATCTTCCTTTATATACTAATTGTTGAATAGCTTCTTCCAACTCCAATTGGAGCGTTCCAAATATCACTAAACTTTCTTCTCCCGTATAGCGCAGCATCTGCCCCGCTTTCAGTCCGTTGAGTTCATCTTCCAAACGCATGACCGTGAGCAAAATATGCGTTTGACGACGTTCGGCCATGCAGCTTTTCAAAAGTTCGACGGGATTCATGGGGTTTCCGATTTCGAGCGGAGTGAGCAAGACATCAATAACTCCGTTGCACCCCAACCCTACCCCAATTTGATATTGGTCATCTTCACTTGTATCGTACGTCACTAAACTTGCTTCTGATTTGGCCATGGCGAGGCGAGCCCGTCGGAGTGCATCGCCTTCGAGACATCCACCGCTGATACCGCCTACCCATACGCCGTCGTCTGTGACGAGCATACGCGCTCCTGTACGGCGATACGACGACCCTTCCACCCGTACCACGGTGGCGATTGCTGCTTTATTGGTTTCAGAATTAATGTGGTCGTAAGCGTTGATGATTGCTTTAATCTCTTTCATTGCAGTACTTGAATCTGTTTTTGGCTACGGGTTATTCATTGGTTTTTACTACCCTATAACGGTTTAAAGCAAAAATAGGTTTTTCAATTGGGTATACAAATGATGAGTGTTAGCATTGGTCAAATTCGTTACCGATATTTGCGCCCAAAAGCTTATTTTTCCCAACATGAAATCAATTGTAGTGTATTGTGGCTCCAATGCGGGCAAGCGTCCTGAGTATCTCGAATTGGCGACCGAAGTAGGTTTGGCGATGGCCAAGCATGGCATCAACTTAGTCTATGGCGGCGGGAATCTGGGACTTATGCGCGCCGTAGCCGATGGTACATTGGCAGGCGGAGCCCGGGTAACCGGTATCATCCCGAATTTTTTGGCCGAATTGGAAGTAGCCCACCAAACCTTGACCGAAATTCATTTTGTGGAAACCATGCATGAGCGCAAAGCCAAAATGGTATCCCTCTCGGATGGTGTTATCAATTTACCCGGGGGCTACGGCACACTCGACGAAATGTTTGAGATTTTATCTTGGTCGCAGTTAAAGATTTTTCACGGTCCGGTAGGTGTTCTCAACTACAATGGTTTTTATAATCACCTTTTGGCACACATCGAAGTAATGGTAGAAGAAGGATTTCTGAAACCCGAAAACCGTGATTTGCTGATTGTTGCCGACAATATTGAGGAGTTGCTGGATAAAATGCTGGCCTTTGAGCGCAAAGAAAGTAAGTTGGAATTAAAGAATATTCAGCAGGAGAAGTGAAATGACAGTAGTGAGGAGTAAGAATTCAATAGTCAGGAGATAAGTGAGTGATGTTGGATTTGAGAAACCAGCCCTGAGGATTTCTCAAATTCTCGTTTTTTTAACCAAAGACCGAGTTTAAAATGTCAAAGACGCTTCAACAATTATTAACAGGTGTTCCGATTGTTTCAGTGATTGGGACTGTCGATATTGAAATAAATAGCATCGAATTCGACTCTCGTCGCGTTGCGGCCGGGTCGTTGTTTGTAGCCCAAAAAGGCACCCAAGTGGATGGGCATCAGTTTATTCCCAAAGTCATTGAAATGGGTGCGGCGGCCATTTTATGCGAAGACCTTCCCACTGATTTGGCCGATGGAATCACGTACATTCACGTAGCCGATTCGGCTCGTGCCATGGGGTTGATTGCAGCTAACTTTTACCACAATCCCTCTTCAAAACTCAAATTAGTGGGAGTTACCGGCACCAACGGCAAAACTTCAACCGTAACGCTTTTATTCAAACTGTTTCGTCAATTGGGTTACCGCGTTGGGTTGCTTTCCACAGTTCAAAACCAAATTGACGATGACATTATTCCTTCCACGCATACTACGCCCGATTCAGTTAAAATCAATGAATTACTGACTGAAATGGTACGGCGCGGATGTTCGCATTGTTTTATGGAAGTAAGCTCTCACGCCGTAGCGCAGGAGCGTATTGCGGGGTTGGTATTTTCGGGAGGTATTTTTACCAATATCACCCACGACCACCTCGACTTTCACAAAACATTTGACAATTACATCAAAGCCAAGAAAGGGTTCTTTGACCAATTGCCCAAACATGCTTTTGCGCTTATCAATATCGACGACCGTCGCGGCGGAGTAATGGTGCAAAATACGGCAGCTCGTAAAGAAACCTATTCCCTCCAAACCATTGCCACTTTTAAAGGCAAACTCTTGGCTGACAGCCTGTTTGGACTTCAGATGGAAATGGATGGAAAAGAGGTTTGGTTTAAGTTGATTGGTAAGTTCAACGCTTACAATTTATTAGGAGTTTATGGAGCGGCTTTGCTGTTGGGCGAAGATGTAGAGCAGGTACTGCTGGCTCTTTCAGAAATTACGCCTCCTCCCGGCCGCTTTGAGCAGGTAATGAGCGCGGATTCGGTAGTAGGCATTGTAGATTATGCCCACACGCCCGATGCCCTTCAAAATGTATTGGAGACCATCAATGAACTTCGTGAAGGCGACCAACAGGTGATTACCGTAGTAGGTTGCGGCGGCAACCGCGATGCCACCAAACGCCCGGAAATGGCACGGATTGCGGGAGAAATGAGCAATAAAGTGATTCTCACTTCCGATAACCCGCGCAACGAAGACCCTAATGCCATCTTGGAGCAAATGCAGGTCGGAATCTCGCCCGTAGATTATAAAAAAATGAAGGTAATCGAAGACCGCCAAGAAGCCATTCGTTTTGCGGTATCCCTGGCCAAGCCGCACGACATCATCTTAGTAGCCGGCAAAGGCCACGAAACCTATCAGGAAATCAAAGGTGTAAAGCATCATTTTGATGATAGGGAGGAGTTGAGAGAGGCGTTTGGGACGAAGTCATAAATTGAGAGGAAGAAAAAAATAGCATTACCTAATAGTGAATATTGACAAAATTATTTTATAATAACTCGCGAAACATTATCCTCCTTATGGATTACGATAAAATACGACTCAAACCAGCCAAATTTGTGGCCTTGACCTCTTTACATGAG
>NZ_JAIXST010000222.1 GCF_027484545.1 Runella sp.
ACGAATACGTTTTTGCAACTGTGTACCTGATTCCACTCGTTCAACATAGACGTTTTGGGGTCTTTACCCATCCGAATACCGCCCATTTCGTGAATATCGGAGCCGGGATTAGCGTGGGTATCCGTACCGCGAATATTCTTAAAGCCCGCCAGCGTAAACATTTCGGTGAGTTGTTCCAGGTAATCTTTCACCATTTTGTCGTCATTCTCGGTCCACTTCACCGACGTCACTAACTGCGGAATGCCATATTTGTCTTTTAGGTTGGCGTCGAGGCGCACGTGATTGCTTTCGATAGGCACCGTTTCGCCCATCATCCACGCGCTGATGTTCCAGTTGCCCAATTGCGGATGCAGGAGCGCTTCTTTGAGTTCTTCGCCGATGCCCGCCTGTCGTGCACCGCGTCCCCGACCACCGCCGATGCCTGTAGCGTAGCCGCGCAGAAAATCGCTTTCCTGTTTGTGAAGATTTCTGAAACGGGGAATGTAGGCGTTGCTGGGATTTTTACCGTCGGTCATTTTGTCGTAATAGCCTTCGTATTCCGCGTTCATTCGTCCTCGGTAATTATGCCACGCAATATATTTACCTAAGGTTCCGCTGTCATTACCCAAACCATTGGGGAAACGACTTGAAATGGAATTCAACAAAATCAAATTACTGTTGAGCGCCGAGCCGTTGACAAAAATGATTTTGGCGTAAAATTCGATCATCTCTTTCGTGTTCGCGTCTACAACACGCACGCCGGAAGCCCTTTGTTTCTTCTCGTCAAAAATAATCGAATGCACCACCGAATGCGGGCGCAGGGTCATGTTGCCTGTTTTGACCGCCCACGGCAAGGTGGAAGCGTTGCTGCTGAAATAACCGCCAAACGGACAGCCACGGTTGCACAGATTTCGATGTTGGCATTGTGCACGACCTTGATCAGCGTGGATTTGCTGCGGGTCAGTGATGTGCGCACAACGCCCCTGAATGACGTGGCGGTCTTTGTAGTTTTTGGAAATGGCTTCCTGAAAATGTTTTTCAATGCAGCTCAGTTCAATGGCCGGCAAAAATTCACCATCGGGCAATTCGGGCAAACCGTCTTTATTTCCCGAAATCCCCGCAAATTTCTCGACGTGACTGTACCAGGGCGCAATGTCTTTGTAGCGAATGGGCCAATCCGTCGCATATCCATCGCGGGCGGGGCCTTCAAAATCAAAATCTGACCACCGCTGCGTTTGACGCGCCCACAGCAGCGACTTTCCGCCTACGTGGTAGCCGCGCGTCCACTGAAAGGGTTGTTCTTCCACAAAAGGCTGTTCATCAGGCTTGATAGCCCAATGCACGGTTTCTTCGCGCATAAAACTTGCTCGCCCTTTCGAGTATTGATTTCGGATTTCCAACGGCACCTGGCCACGGTGTTCAAATTCCCACGGGTGTTTGTTGGCGGTGGGGTAATCGGTTACGTGCTGCACGTCGCGGCCACGTTCCAACACAAGCGTTTTGAGTCCCTTTTCGCACAATTCTTTTGCTGCCCAACCACCGCTGATGCCCGAGCCGATGACAATGGCATCGTACGTGCGGTCTTTGACAGAATCTATATTTAAGTATGACATTTTCTGAGAAGTTTGACTTTGGAGAAGAATAAATTTCGTTTTCCTTTCCACTTTGACCTTTTTCCTTTCTACACTTTTACCGGTATACACCCATAGTAATGACCCGGAATAGGGTTGTAATTCAGGTGTTTGGTTTGAACGTATTCAGAGGTGGTAAAGCCAAGAATCGTCAGTGACTTTACCAATGCGAAATAGTCTTTCTGAGTTTGGTCAGCGGACGTTGATAGCTTATTAAGAACCTCTTTTCGCTGAAGAGCCGTGCATGAACCAAACGCACTCAAGTAACTGTCTTTGGCAAGGGCTTCGGTCTTTTCAAGTCCTTTTATAAAATTTTCCTGAACGTCTTTTTCGTAACAATCCACCAACATTTTTTGAATAAAAGCAGGAACTCCCAAATCCTTGGCGCCCGGCGTATCGGTAGTTGGAATGATGGTATCAATGATGGAAGTCAGTAATGCCTCCTGCTCGCCGGACAAAAAAATATTTCTGTTCCGGACATTGCTCGGGGTCCAGGCTTCTGCCCACGTAGGTAACGCAATAAAACCACCCGCAGCCAAGGCGGTATTTCGAAGAACTTCCCGTCGGTTCATGGTTTCTAAAGTTGCTTTGGTAACAAGGAATGAAAGGGCAGATTTTGAATAATTTACTGATTAAATTATATTCTTAAAAGCTTTTCATCGCTTCGGCATAGCGACGACCTAATTCGCGGGCCGAAGGCGTATCAAAGTGGGTTTTGTCGCCTTTGTCGACCAGGCCGGTTGCTTCTGCGCAAGCCGTGCGTTTTACTTTTTTTGGTAATTGACGAAGTTGTTCATTGATATTTTTTGCTTCGGGGTTATTGACAACGAAGAAATCCCCCAATGTACCAACGACAAACGGCACATTACGCGCCGATAATTCCTTGCGAAAACGCCCAATTAGAATCTCTAATTTTGAGGTATAACTTCCCACCAATTCAGGCTTGCTGTCGCTTTCGCCCTGATGCCACAAAATCCCCTTTAACGTGCCTGCAGGCAGTGCCGCTTTTGCCCGACGAAGGGCATCGTCGTAAGGATGACTTTTGGTTTGGTCGTGGTAGCCGCCAGGTTGCCACGAGTCAATAGGTGAGCCGCCTACTGCCGCAGGTATCAAGCCTATCATAACCGTTGTATCGGCCTCGGCCATGACTTTGGCAAACTCAGATCCAGGTCCCACACCCGCCACTGGTTTGTCGAAATGCATAGGCGCAACTGCCGGAACCCATTGATTTTCTTTATTAAGCATCCAAATACGCGGGTGAGGTGTGCGGTCAACCGGCTCCAAGTCACCGCGCCCTGCCATATTGGATTGGCCAACGAGGAGGTACAAATGCAGTTTTTTGCCTTTAAAATTAGGGTTTTGAGCCATTGCTTTTAAAGAAAGGAGGATAAACAGGAATACAACTAAATGTTTCATAAGAAAAAGAATGGTTTTTCGCAAAGGGCGCAAGGAGGGAGTTAGTCTTTAAAATATTTTTCCAGAATTTCTTTCGGTTGCCATTGGTCGGGTTTTCGGTCAATGCTTTTGTAATCAAATACTTGTGATGAAATTTCCGAAGCCGTCAGCGGAAATGTATCGCCGTATAGTTGCTGATGCTTTTTGAGGTCTTCCATCATTTTTTTGACTTTGGTCGCATATTCGGGTTTTTGAGCCAGATTATTGAGTTCGTACGGATCCGTTTGTAAATCAAACAATTGAGTAAAATCCACTTTTGGATAACGAATCAATTTCCAGCGTCGGTCACGGATAGCGCGTTGAGAAAAAGTATAGGCCGTAAATACCTGCTCTCGCACAGATGGCATTTCTCCCTGAATGATACCCGACAAATCTTTGCCTTCCAAGTCCTTGGGAGCGGTGACATTCAGCATTTTGCAGAAGGTCGGAAACAGATCAAACAGATACACAAAGGCGTCGCTTTTTTGATGTTGAGGAATACCCTTTCCACTCAGAATCAGCGGGACTCTCATGCTGTGTTCGTAGAGATTTTGTTTACCCAACAACCCATGACTTCCCATGGCCAAGCCGTTGTCGGCCGCAAAAACGATGATTGTATTTTTGTCCAACCCTTTTTCTTTCAACTTCGCCAAAATCTTACCGATAGCCTCGTCTAAATGCGTAATCATGGCGTAATACTCCGTCAACTGTGATTTAATAACATCGGTAGTGCGCGGATAGCCCGCCAGCATTTCGTCACGCACGGTCATGTCGCTGCCAAAGTTGAAAGGGTGAACGGGCATAAAATTGGGTGGAAGTGGCACCGTACCGTAGCGTTTGAGATAATCGGGCAAAGGCGAACGAGGATCATGCGGAGCCGTAAAAGCTACGTAGGTCACAAAGGGTTTATTGGCCATTTGTTTGTCCAGAAACTGAATGGCAGTTTCGGCAAAATGATCGGCAGAAAAACCTTTTTTTATGGGTTCGGTAAAGGTTCCGTCGGGTTTCAAATCACTCATCGGCGTTTGATAATGGTCGGCCATTCCGCCCAGCATGACATTTTTAGCCTCCATAAAACTCGCTCCCACAGCGGCGGGTTCGTTGTGCCATTTGCCCGTCATAAAGGTAGAATAACCGTTTTGGCGCAGCAGCATCGGCCAGGTCGTGACACCGTTGAGTTTATCCAATACCCTAAAAAAGCCTTTTCCACTCATCAGCATCGCCCGACTCGGTGCACAAACCGCTCCGTGATTACCACCCAAAATATGCGCTTCGCTGAATAGCGTGCCGTTTCTTGCCAATTGGTCGAGGTTGGGCGTTTGGACATACGGGTTTCCATAACAGCCCAAGGCGTCGGCGCGGAGATCGTCGGCAAAAAGAAAGAGAATATTGGGTTTGGGAGATTGGGCGTAGAGGTTTTGACAAAAAAGAAGGCAAAGAAACAGAAACGGTTTTTGCATAATTGTGGGTGTTGGGAATCAAGATTTTATAGCTTCTGAAATATCGAGCAAATACATCTGTCGGCCGTTGCCGCCGTGGGTAGAATCAATGCAGACTTTGGTACCGTCGTGGTTGAAACGGGGGTGTAAATCGCAACGCCATTCGCCAACATATTCGGGAGGTGCATAGAAACTGCCCAGATCCGTGCGCCGATCGGTGGGAAGATGGTAGATGTAGGGGGTTTGCAATCGGTCTTGTCCGGCGGCGTAGTTGTCGTTCAGGATCCACCGCGACGGCGGACCGTTCGTGCCGTTGCCAATGGGCAAGTACGTTTGGTGGCCGTTTACTTTCATTTTGTCGGCGCCGATGCGCGTGTATTTTCCCGTAAAATCTTCTAATAAATAAAAGCCCGAGGCTTGGCCTTCGGGTTTAGTGTAGGCACAAATGGTACGGGGGTCTTTCCAGATAAAGTGTGAAGTAAAGCCTGAAGGGTCAATGCAATAGGGATTTTTGCCGTCAGCATCTGCTGTAAACATGCGCGTGATAAAATTGGTTCGTGCCATAATTTGTCGATCCTCCCGCACCGCTCGCCAACGGTGGAGAAAGGTAAATCGGCTACCGTCGTTATTGACCAACAAATGGTTGAACCAATGAAAATTATCAACGATGGATTGGCCCTGATACGGCAGTTCGGCGAGTTCGTTCAACGAAAAGAGCAGTTGGGTTTTGCCCGTTTGCAAATCCATTTTATACAGCCCAATTTCTTTCGGCGCTTTGACGGAAAAATACGGGTCGGGAATCCCAGAATAGCCATAGCCCGGTCGCAGATCCTGAATACGCGAAAACTCAGTCCCGATGGCCCATTTCCCATCGGGACTGAGCGCATAAACGGCTTTGGGCAAGGTGCGTTTTTTGCCCGTTTTTATGTTTACAATGTGACTGACAAACTGATTATCAACGCGGTCGTTCCAAATAATTTCAGTGGTTGATTGAGGAATCCACTGCAACATACAGCCTTGTTGCCATCCCCACGAGCGACTTTCACCCAAGGTTGTCCAGCGGTCATTGTCCTGCAAATCTATGAGGCCGATTTTGACAATGTCTTTTTCGGTAGGAGAACGGTGCTCAAAATCTACTTCCATCCCCAAAACGTACCTCCCCGTAGGGTCAAATTGCCATTTATCATAATACCCGAACCAATGGTACTTAGGGCCTTTGGTAATCGCGCGAATGGGAACGGCCTCGGGCTTAAAAGACATCATCGGCAGCGACAATGCCGCGAGTGATTGTTGCAGAAACGTACGGCGGTTTTGGAGATTCATTGTAAAAAAGTAGTTGTATCAATAAAAGCATTTCTCTGAAACCAACTACTAAATGGTTTTACCCTATAAGACATGTGATATTATATAAAACTTACTATTTCCTACTATGCTTTGTAGGTAAGGTTTCTGGTCTGACTATCGTCTGACCTTCCGCAGAATTAAAAATCTCCGTAATTCACCTGCAAACACGGCAAACCCAACTCCAATCGCCACAAATCCACGACCTGGTTGCGGTCGTCCAGTACGAATTTTACGAAGTATTTTTCTTTAACATGCGCTTCGTAAAGCTCTTTTTTGATAACGGCGTCTTTGCGCATATCGCCTGTAGTTCGCATATACAGCGCGTCATAAGGAATGCTGTTATATGTCAGCCAATTAAGGGTTGGAGTACGTGATTTTTCTTCGCGCCCCGACATCAATATGATCTTTACGCCTAAGGCATGATAGTTCTTGACAATTTGGGCAATGGGCTCGTTCAAATCGTCGCGCTCGCACGACATAGCATCGTAAGGACTGCGACGTAAAATAGCCAAGGTTCCGTCCAAATCGCACAGGATAGCGGGCGGCAGCGTCGTATCCTGCGGCTGATAATGCGGGCCGCGCTCATCGCCCAACACGTGGGTTTTGTACATTCGCATGATGACATCGCGCCCCACTTTTTTCTCGCGCACTTCATCCCGCGCCAGACTTTCCTCCAACGTAGCCGTCATTTCCCGAATCTCTATTTTTACCTGCTCACCCGTACTTTTAGTGTACTTTTCCACCACCTGACGAATGCGCTCGACGGGACGGTCTGATAAGTTGGTATCGTCAATGATGACGTGTTTTCCATCGCGTAGGGCTTCCAAAAGCATCAAATCGCGAACACGCTCCACAAATTTTTCGTTGTGTTTGGAATGCTCGCTGTTGTCGAGCATGGCGCGCAATTCGTCCTTGTTCAGCCGTTTGTACATGCCCTTGTTCTCATCCAACAGTTGTCGGGCAAGGGTGGATTTACCACTGGCGGGCAAGCCGCGCAGTAAGATTACTTTTTTCATTTTTTATACATCGTAATTGGCAAACGGCTTCTGAAATACTGGCCGCAGTTGCTTCCAAATCACTTCGTCGTAGGGCTTTTGGTCAAACATTTTGAATAAAACCGCCGGATAGCGACAGGTTTGAAAATACAGCGCCGTGTCTTTGCGCGTCTCTAAAATTCGAAAATCAGTCTTACAAATCGCTTCAATTTCCGCAAATTGCACCAAAAGCTGCGCATGGGTTTCTTTCACCCACTCATAAAATTCATCGGGGACTTTTTCCAAAATCGGCGTTAAGTCCTGTCCCGCTTTCAAATACTCCCAAATGCTGACGTTGGATACACCCGTCACAATGCGGTGGATGCGCTGGTACTCTTCAAATTTGACTTTCAAACGATAGCCGCTCTGAAAACGCACCACAAATCCTTCTTTGTTTTCTTCCTCCAAGGTTTTCAACAAATGTAAATCATTCAGGCCGTCATAGCGTTTAACAATGTCAAAACCATCTACTCGTAGAGACGCCGCGGCGGCGGACTGCGCGGCGGCGGACCGAAAATTTTGCGTCTCTACAATGTCAATTCCCGTTTGAGTATCAATAACGGCTAAAAAGACCAATTTTCGCTCGGCACCGTAATCGACCACAATACGGTTTTCGGGATAAATGATTTCAAATAAATACGTTTTGGTCGGATCTAAATTCGGAATAACGTGGGCATATTGGGTATGCAATAGCTCCGTAGCCATCAGCGCCTGTTCACTCGAAAACGATCCGCGCGAAGCGATAAATGGTTTATCCTCATGCCAATACAGGATTCCCAGAGACCCATCAAGCTTTTCAAACACTTCAAAAGGCTCGTTGGGAATGACTTGGTTTTCCATTTCGCCCAAGTTGAAAAATTTTCCAAAAGGACGGGCTACCACATTATATTGTTCATCCAAAATCAAGCCTCGGCACGCCAGCGTAAGTTCGTTCCAAACTCGGTCGTATTGGGCTTTTGGGGTATAGTTGTAAATGTACAACGGTGCCGTCGGGTGCTTTTGTACCTTGATGTAATCGTCGGCAATGAGTTGTTGTAAAGCGGAGATATTCATCGTTTCAGTTAGACTTGCCAAGTTTAAGTCAGGTATGCTGAAAAACTTGGCAAGTCTTGTTTATTAGTTAACTCGGACCGCCGATGCGGACGTAAAATAAAATCCCAACGGGGTAACAGGCGAAAAGAGTACGTTTTGGCGCTCTGACCAACTGAGCTATTCTACATCTCTACAGAAGCGGGGCTCGAACCCGCGACCACCCGAACCTCAATCGAAGTAACCCTTTTCTACGACACCCGTTGGGAATATTTTTCACAAAAAATCAAATTCAATATAATTTTTTAAACTTTAATCCAACGGGGTAACAAACGAAAAAGGCACATGGTGCTCTACCACTGAGCTATTCTGTATTTCTACAGAAATAGGAGTCGAACCCACGACCGTCCGATTAAAATTCGAAGTAACCCTTTTCTACGACACCCGTTGGGGTAAGATTTTTCTAAAGAATTGATGACAATATAATTTTTTAAACTTTAACCCAACGGGGTAACAAGCGAAAAGGGTGTTTTTAGTGCTCTACCGACTGAGCTATTCCTTCCTAAGAAGAAAGGAAGATTCGAACGGCAGCGGCCGACCGTCCCCGACGCCCGAAGTAACCCTAAACAACGACACCCGTTGGGGTAAGATATTTAGCAAGGCAATAAGCAAACAGCGACCATAGGTTGGGAAAACGAAGTAACGCTGTTTTACGGCACCTGCCATTAGTTTAAAACAAGAGTAACAAGCGGATTGAGTCCTGTTTTATGTTTTGTAAGTGGCCAAACGCTGTACGTCTGACCACCGCTTCCGGTTATAAATCAACTTTCATTACTTTTTCAAGTGCGCTCTGTCTGTCTTCCAACGCCTGCAAGACGTCGAAAATCTTGTCAGACCAACCCGCAATTAAAAACACATCGTTGTCCTCTACCCGCAAAGGTGCCTGTCCGTAACCTGCCAAATCAAACAAATACAGTTTGGCATCGGGCGCGATTTGTTTGTACATTTTCCATTGGGTACTCAGCGTGTTGGCTCCGGATTTATTATGAGATGCACTGTCCCATAGCTGCGTGTCCGTAAATAGCATGACCTTATCGGCGATATAACGGCGCGCAATCAAATCCTGCAACACTTTGAATCCGTTGGTGGAATAGCCTACTTCTCCTTCACGTTCGTAAAAAGCATCTACATTAGCTAAGATGTTACGACCCGGCAAACCCACGGTTTTCCACGTATCTCCAAACATCCCGCTCAGCACGTTTTTGCATTTAGATTGCAGCAACATTCCCATCAACAACCCAATGTCGTACAACATTATTTTGCTTTTGGCAGAAACCGCTTTTTGCATCGAACCCGATACGTCGCAGGCAATAACGACTTTTGTAGCAGACTCAAAACCACGTAGATTAACAACGCTCGCTTTCAGTGCAGACTCCAGCGCTTCGAGTAGCATGGGACCATATCCAGATGGTAACTCTTTCAACTCTCGGTAGGCTGCCAAAAACCGAAAAGGCAATTGTTTGGCGTTTTGAACCGCTTTTTCGTTGGACAAATACGCACCTACTTTTTCGATGTGAGCCGCACTGACGTTGGCTTCCAAGATATTACGCAAGTTACGCAGCGTAGCCATATACCCCATCTTTCCACTGTCAATCAATTCTTCCCATTTGGCTTTTTGCGCTGCTGCTTTCAGGACTTCAGTGGCAAATTGGGTTTGTCCCAAGGCCGAAAGCTCGGTTTCCCACGTATAGGGAATAGCTAATTGATCATTGACAATTTTGTTGAACACAGTTTGTTGGGCTTCGTCTTTCGCTTTAGGGTGTACCAAAAACAGCGCATCGCGGAGCGTCACCTGAGCTGCACGGTCATATTTGGCAAATTGATATTCGTCAAATTTGTTAAAGGCCGATGCCAACCCTTTTTGGACTTGTTTTGACAAACGGTTCAGTTTCTTTGTTTCCTTACGTTGGTTGTGTACTTGATAATAGGCCAACAACTCGGTGATTTCATCAGGACGCTTTACTACTTTTTCTACCGCTTTGCTGACCAAATCGTCACCATTGTGGATTTTAGCCAATTCATTGACCAACACCACAGGAGCGGTACGCAAGTACATTTGTTCCCGAACATAGACCGCCAATTTTGCGGCAAACACGGGATTGACTTTCGCAATCAACGCTTTGATACGTGCTAAACGTTCGTCTGCTTTTTCGTAGGAGATATCGCTCAACATAGTCGTTGCTACGGACGAATACAATTCCATTTCGGGCGTCAACCGAAACGCTTTGCTCCTTCATGGTTTAGCGTTTCGGTTTGGTTGCGGTTGTAAAAATTAAATTTCATGACTGTTCATTTGTTTTGTGCTTTGATGATACAAATGTTAGCCCTAAGTGCGCAGCCTTTTTGCGCAGTTGAAATTATTTTCGAAAATTTTAAAAAAAATCCCGCTGTAATATTTTGTGTGTTAACCCTTTTGTCCTGTTATTTTTGTTTCCAAAATCACAATTATGGCAAAAGTAAAAATTGAAATCACAACTGATATAGGCGAAACTGTTTTA
>NZ_JAIXST010000274.1 GCF_027484545.1 Runella sp.
GGTCAGAAAGTCGCTATCCTTTTCCAAATTGGACAAGTGGCACAACTTGGCGATTGGTTGGTGCTTTTGGCAATTCAACTTGGAGAGGCAGCATTACATTTGATACACCGCCAAAATTTTTATTTGGAGTATGTCCGTTGGTTCCTGAAGCAAACTCAACCTTCGATACATTCTGCTTATGTGGTGGATTTACAACAAACGGCTCAGGGATTTACGGCAAAATTAGACGACGGCAGTACCATAAAAGCCCAAAATGTGGTCGTAGCGATAGGTTTTCAGTATTTCGCCTTCACACCCAATGAATTATCAGTCATTTTACCCAAGGGCAAATTTTCTCACACCTGCCAAACTGTTCATTTAGAGGAATTTGCTCAGAAGTGGGTTTTGATAATTGGAGGACGCCAAAGTGCGTTTGAATGGACAGCCCTCCTTCACGAAAAAGGAGCCTCAGAAGTTCATGTAAGTTATCGACATGATACACCCCAATTTGCAGTTGCCCACTGGAATTGGGTAATGGATGTCGTAAACAACATTGGTCAACATCCTACTTGGTTTCGTGAATTAAGCAGTGAAGACAAGGAAAAATACCTCTATAAACTCTGGGCTGAAGGCCGTTTAAAAGTAGAACCGTGGCTCGACGAGAGTGTCCACCATCCCAATGTCTATCTTCATCCGCATACCCAAGTAGTCAAAGCAGAAATAACCCCTGCTGATTCAGTAAAAATTGAGTTAAGCAACGGTGAAATACTGGAAGTAGATCACATCATAACAGCGACTGGTTACAAAGTGGAAACGAATCGAGTGCCGTTTTTGAATCCCAATTTGCTGTCTGCTCTTCAGTGTTCAAACAGTTTTCCAACTTTAGACTCCCATTTTCAAAGTAATATCCCCGGCTTGTTTTTCACAAGTTTTATGGCAGGCCAAGACTTCGGTCCCTTTTTCGGTTTTACCATCGGCGTGCGCACCGCCGCTCAACTTATTGGTCAGCAATTAAGCAAGTAATCTCTTTTTATTACTATTCTATCTATACATATTACTTTTCCAAAGTAGCTTTCTCGTCCATTTCTCTTTTATACTTAAATTCTCCTTTTAAGTATAAACCCTTCGATTCTATGAAACATATACGCTCACTGAGTGTATTTTGGGCTTGTTTAAGCCTGAGCATCTCTCTTGTTGCCCAACAAATTTCCAAAGAAGAACTCCTGTTTCTCACTCCCGAATGGAAAGGCGAACGCTTTGCTGACGGACGACCCAAAGTGTCGGATGCGCTCCTAAAACGCATGAGACTCGTCACCCACGAAGAAGCATGGGCCGTCATGAAAGGCGAAAATTACAAGTTCCAATATGCCGAAGGCTGGCAATGCATCAATCCTGACAGCGTGTTGGTAGGCCGAGCTTTAACCGCTACGTTCATGCCGGGTCGGCCCGATGTTCACCGCGTCATTGATAAAAAAGGGCACGAAAAAGACGGACGTATTAAGTCGCAAAACTCGTGGCCGATTGATTTGCTGGTGAAAGGCGATGTGTATGTAGTAGATCAGTTTGGTGCTCACGAAAATGGTCCAACGATTGGCGATAACTTGGGGAATTCCATTTATGCCAAATCAGGCAATGGAATTGTCTATGAAGGAGCTGTTAGAGACATTGCAGGTTTGAAAGAAATCGGTGGTTTTACTTCGTTTTTCCGTACTTACCATCCTTCGCACCACCTCAACAACCCCGATGGAGAGTTAAACACCACCTTAGTGGGAATCAATCATCCCACACGCATTGGAAAAGTCATGGTTATGCCCGGCGACGTAGTTTTGGGACGAGACGGTGCCGTTACCTTTATTCCGCCGCATTTGGCAGAAAAAGTGGTTACTACTTCTGAAATTGTGCGTTTGCGTGATATGTTTGGCCATGAACGATTACGCCAACAGAAATACACTGCTGGACAAATTGACAATCGTTGGTCGGACGATATAGAAAAGGATTTTTCGCAGTGGCTCAACGCCCACATCAACGAACTTCCCGTACCGAAAGAGCAAATTCAGGAATACCTGAAAAAACGGACTTGGTGATATTATTTACAACTTCTCTCTACCCTTTCCACTTTAACCTTTACACTCAAAATGACTTCCCGCCGCGATTTTTTGACTAAAAGTGCCATTTCTACCGCCCTTGGGCTTTCCACTTTCAGCAGTTTTGGGCAAGGGCTCGAAACGGCCGTTGAGCGCGCTCCCCTATCTTCGGCTCCTTCTGATTTAAAAATAACGGATATAAAATGTGGGTTTACTCGGGGTGGCCACAGTCTATTTGTGAAAGTCCATACCAATCAGGGGATTCATGGGTGTGGAGAAGGAGTGGATGCTACGCCCGGCACCTACCATCTGGTCAAGATGATGGGGGAACGTATTAAAGGTAAAAGCCCGCTGAATGTTCACCGACTTTTTGAAGACGTTCGACGCGCCGGTTTCTTTGAAGGAGCTCAGGCAGGAATGTACATTGCCGTTTTGTCGGCCGTTGAATCGGCGCTTTGGGATTTGGTAGGAAAAGCCCTCGGATTGCCGGTTTATCAATTATTGGGCGGAAAATTTCGGGACAAAATTCGGGTTTACTGCGATACCGGAGCTTATCGCACGACAGAAACAGGACCTGCTGCCTTTGCCCAAAGCGCTAAAGCAGCCGTAAAAATGGGTTTCAATGCCGTGAAATACGATATTGATGAGCGCAATGACCCCAACAAATACGATGTGTATAACTGGACGGCCAACAACATGGAGTTGGAGCGAATGTACAATCAAATCGCTGCTGTGCGCGAAGCCGTTGGACCCAAGATTGATATTTGCGTAGATATGCACGGGCGCTACGACACAACGACGGGCAAACGGGTTGCCAAGATGATGGAGCCGTTAAAATTGCTGTTTTTGGAAGAACCTTTTCCTGCCGAAAACCCGGAAGCCTATAAAATCGTCCGCGATTCTACTCAAACGCCCATTTGTGCGGGAGAAAATCACTATTTGGCACACGGATTCAGAAAATTATTGGAACTTGGCGCCGTGGACATCATTATGCCTGACCTTCAAAAAGCAGGTGGACTCGGTGAAGGTCAACGCATTGCCAACTTGGCAAACCTCTATTACGTACCCTTTGCTCCCCACATGGTTGCCTCGTATTTGGGCGCGATGGCCTCGGCCCACGTATGCGCCTCCGTACCTAACTTTTTAATTTTGGAGTGGCAAATTTATTTCCACGAAGACCCTATGTTCAAAGAAATAGTAACCTTTGACGGGCCAATGGTGAAAGACGGCTATATTCCACTTTCTGAAAAACCCGGTATCGGTGTTGAGATCAACGAAGAAGGAATGCGCAAGTACGCGCCAAAAGGCGTGCCGTTTTTTGAGTAATAAAATGGAAGATCAGCCGCAAAAATGTGGCTGACCTTCCATTTACTGACAACTTCGTATAAATTTACAGGCGTTGGTCTCCCCTTCTTTTCCAACAAGTATCGTGAGTACCAATTCAGTAGTGGTCAACTTGGATACTCCCACTTTTTTATAAGCCAAACTTCCGCCTAAAATCTGCTCGTTCAACGTAATTTCTTTTCCGTCAAAAGTATAGTCAGTTACTAAGTGAGCAGGTGTAGCTGCTATCAATCCATTACTGACTCCGGGTGTATTGTCAGTCACTTTCAACTTGCCATCCGAAGTAAATTCTACGAAATACGAATTGTCAGTCGCTTTTTTCCAAGTTGAGTCTACAATCACCGGACAGCATCCACCGTAGTATCGAAACTCGGTCATTGCCCATGGTCCAATCAGTGTGGGTTTTTCAGAAGCGCATCCCTGAGGACTCAGCAGGGCATCTTGCGAAGTTGATTTGCATTGCACTTCAATCAATGCTACCAAACCAATCAAAAACAAATTTTTCATTAGCGTCATAATTAGTATTCTCAGTTTGGTGAAACATCTAACTATTGTCTCACTAACTACATGACGCCTGAATTCGCTGAAAGGTTGGAACTATCGCTTTATTCCACTATCCATTTATTTTGCGAATTGTACTTTGCTTCCAACACAATCTTGTAGAGTTTTGAGGGAATTTTTGAAATATCAATAACTACTTTTTCATTACTGACCGCCACTTCATCCATCAGCAGATAACGGTCTGCACCGCCCTGCTCAAAGTTGTTTGTCGTTGATAACCAAATCTTTACCATTCCTTCTTTTTCCAGCGCTTTCCAAGTCAATTCAATGCTGTTTACTTCCTTTTTAACGTTGGAATTAATGAGTGACAATTTGCCCGTCAAACGCGTACCGTCTATTTCAAACGCCTGCTCTTTGGGAATAGAGATTTGTAGATGTTGCGCAATGGTTGGCATTATATCCACCACCCCCGGAATAGCTTCAATACCTGTTTTTCCCAAAAAGTAACTATTCAACGCTTTAGCATTGGTCACCATCCACGTATTGCGCTCACGGTCGGATTGCCCCCCGTGATTTTTTCCGCTTGCAGTATCTCTCCCGTGGTCGGTAGTGATAAACAGTTGCCACTCTTCTCCGAAATTTTTCTGACGGTATTGAATCGCCTTCCACAAATGTCCCATTTGATTATCCATTAGTTGAACAGCTTTGGTAAACTGCTCACTATCCCCGTATTTATGTCCCATATCATCAGTATATTCCAAATAGACCCACGACAGGTCGGGGCTTTCATTTTGAATGTATTGGGACGCCTCATCCACTACTTTTTCATCAATTTGATGAATGTAATTGGCTTCCTTATCGTGCGGAAACTGTAAGGTATCTAACTCAAAACCGTCGAAAAAATAGTCTACTTTCAGGCGATCGGTCTGCGGCAATCCATCCCCAATCAATTTTGTACGATTGTCGAGCCACGTTGAAAAAACAGCGGTCTTTTTCTGCGGATATTGCTCTTCAAAAAAGCGGAAAATAGTCCAATAGTGATAATTTGGGTCTTCGATGCTGTTGTCCCATACATTGTGCTTATTCACCCATGTCCCCGTTAAGAGACTATTGTATCCTACTGCCGAGATGGTAGGTGTTTGCGAATACGTATTTTTTTTACCGCCCACATACGCACGGGTATAACCACCTTCTTTGGCAATAGCCTTCAAATTAGGCAAATCAAGCTTCTCAATGACGTCTGAAGCTATTCCATCTACAATGACAAACAAGGCTTTACGTTTATTGGATTGCGCCCAACTTTTTTCAGTAACGTACAAAAGAACGGGTATAAAAATCAGTACTTTAAAATAATTCCTCATTGCGATTAGGCCTCGGATTCTATTTCGGTAAGGGGGGATTCCGCAGAAGGCTCTTCCTGTGGTCTTGGTTGAAAAAAGAGTTGCGTTTTCATCACCTCTTCCAAGGTTACCTCAAAGAAACGCTCATGAATATTGAAGGTTTCGCCCTCTTCTGGTATGGCACATTTTATATAATTGCCATCTTCCAACAACTCATAGGAGTTGACGTTGTCACGAAGGTTATAGTCCAAAATATGAATGGCCTGTTGCTTCACGCGAGGATTCACAAAAGCAAACATAGACTCAATCCGACGGTCAAAGGAGCGAACCATGACGTCGGCGCTACCGCCATACACTTTCGAATTTCCGTTGTTGTGAAAATAAAAAATACGCGTATGTTCTAAAAAATCACCTACAATAGAACGCACAGTAATGTTTTCACTCAATCCGGGACGACCTGGACGAAGGCAGCAAATTCCTCTCACAATCAGACGAATCAATACCCCTACCTGCGAGGCTTTATACAATTCCTCAATGGTACTTTTGTCTTCCAAAGAGTTGATTTTAATGCAAATACCGCTCGGCAATCCTTCCTTGGCATTGGTCGCTTCCTGCTGAATCAGTTTGATAATCTGCTTGCGCATATCGCGCGGAGCAGTCAATAAATATTGGTATTGATTTGGGAGTGAATGGCCGGTAATTACGTTGAAAAACTCCGTAATGTCGCGGTTATACACCTCATCACACGTCAACAAACCGATGTCAGTGTACAATTTGGCTGTTTCTTCGTTATAATTTCCGCTGGCCAAATGGGAATAACTCACCACGCCATTCTCCTCAGCACGAACGATTTGAAGCAATTTCGTATGGGTCTTGAAACGGCTGATTCCGTAAATCACAAAACAACCCGCTTTCTGAAGTCGCTGTGCTTCGCGGATGTTATTTTCTTCATCAAAACGCGCTTTTACTTCAAAAAGTACCGATATGTGTTTTCCGTTTTCGGCCGCTTTCAAGAGCGCCGCCGTAATACGCGATTTTTTAGCCAATCGATAGATAGTCAGCTTGATAGCCAACACATTCGGGTCTTCGGCAGCATCTTCCAACAGCTGCAGTACGGGTTCAAAGTTATTATAAGGATGGTGAAGCATGACATCCCCTTCTTTGATAGTTTCAAAGATATTCTCTGTAATTTGGAGATTACTTAAACCCAATGGAGGTACAGGGGCCGGAGGTGGGGGAGCCAGTTGAGCAAATTCAGGGTGTTTGATGATTTGCCATAAGCAGGTAAAATCAAGCAAGTGAGCACAGGTAAACACATTGTAATCGTCTATTTCCCAGCGCTTTTTGAGCAAGTTAAGTAACCATTCCGACACACCGGGCTCAATCTCCATCCGAACCACCCGACCGAGACGCCGTGTCTTCAATTTTTGTTTTATCTCGTCCAAAAAGTCCGTTTCTACGTCGTCGTTTTCCTCAATAGAAAAATCTCCGTTTCGCACAATTCTGAACAAGTGCATATCGAGTATCTCGACATTTCGATACAGTTTTCTCAGTTCGTGGCGAATGATTTCTTCTATCGGAATGAAAAGAAGGACGCCGTCTTTACGCTCAATAGTATAAAAACGTCGTAAGTTAGCAGGTATCTGAACAAAGGATATTTTGCGATTTTCTTCTTCTACTTTGCTGTCTTCGTTGGTATTTGTCACTACCGCAAAAATCAGCGTTTTGGCTAACAAAACGGGAAAAGTGTGCGTGTAGTCAAATAGCATGGGTGTCAGCATCGGATAGATGGTACGGTCGAAATACTTCCCCACTTCCTTTCTTTCTTCCTCTTCCAAATCATCCCAACGGCCTATTTTCAGATTATGCTCCTCAAAAAGAGGCACCAGTTCATTAGCAAAAACATCATCCTGTTCTTGGGTAAACTTATGAATAGCAGACATCAGGGCTTTTTTGAAAGGCACTTCCCTCAATCCCGAATAATCTACCCGTTCTTTTCCGTAGTCTAAGTAATTGTACAAACTGCCTACCCGAATCGTGAAAAACTCGTCTAAGTTAGAGTCCGAAATCGCCAAAAACTTCATACGTTCAAACAACGTTCGACGAGTGCTTCGGGCTTGGTCTAAGACGCGAAAATCAAATTGCAACCAGCTTAGGTCACGACTGATAAAATTACTTTGCTCAATGGTTTGGCTAACCCTCTCCACTGAGCGGGCAAAGCGATCTTCTTCTTCGGCAGGTTTTCCTTCCTTGGTTTCCCGGCGGTCTCGAACGAAAGAGAACAAAGAGGCTATATTAGTTTTACGACTATCGGAATTGGGCATAGTTTAATTATTTTTTCAAAAATAGGATTATAACGACAAAAAGCCACTCGTCAGGGGGACGAATGGCTTTAATTAACGTTTTCTTAACAAAAGTTATTTCAACATTGCCTTCGCCACTTTGGGATCAACGATGACGGTATCATGCTCAAAATCTAATTTAATTCGCCATTTCTGAAATGTATTTACTCCAAGAATGGCATCTTCTGAGAGTCCCGGCACTACATAAAATTCATCAGATAACCGTACATCATTGATATAAAAATCAACGGAAATACGCTCTTCAATTCTAAGATAATGCCCAACCGCCGCAGTTGCTACATCCAATGGTCTGAATAGTTTTTCCAATATAGCTAAATCTTCAGCAGCATCAGGGCTAATACAAGAAAATGTTGCTCCTGAATCAAAAAGTGTATAAAGCACTTTTTCTCCCTGTGACCCTTCGTAATGCAATGGTAATTTAATAATTGACATGGCTTTGCTTTTTATACGTCCACGCGGGCATACTTAGCATTGCGCTCAATAAACTCACGACGCGGGGCTACTTCGTCACCCATGAGCATAGAGAATAAGTGGTCTGATTCGGCAGCCGATTCAATTCCCACTTGCTTCAAACTGCGATGCTCCGGGTTCATGGTTGTTTCCCACAACTGCTCAGGGTTCATTTCCCCCAAACCTTTGTAACGCTGAGTATAGACGCTGTCTTCTTTCCCGCCACCAATTTCACGCACGGCTAATTCACGTTGTGCTTCCGTCCAGCAATAGCGTTCTTCTTTTCCTTTTTTGACCAAATACAACGGCGGTTGTGCAATATAGATATAACCGTTGTCAATCAGGTCTTTCATATAACGGAAGAAAAACGTCAAAATCAACGTACGAATGTGGCTACCGTCCACGTCAGCATCGGTCATGATGATGATTTTATGGTAACGCAGTTTTTCCATGTTGAGGGCTCTTTCGTCACCTTCGCGACCAAAATGCACTCCCAACGCAGTAATCATATTCTTGATTTCGTCGTTTTCGTAGATTCTGTATTCCTGCGCTTTCTCTACATTCAAAATCTTACCTCTAAGCGGCAAAATTGCCTGAAAAGCACGATTACGGCCTTGTTTGGCGGAACCACCTGCGGAGTCCCCTTCCACTAAGTATAACTCACACAGTGATGGATCGGTTTCAGAACAGTCGGCCAATTTACCCGGTAATCCTCCTCCTCCCAACACGGTTTTACGTTGTACCATTTCGCGGGCTTTGCGGGCCGCAATACGGGCTTTCGCCGCCAAAATGACTTTATCAACGATGGTACGCGCTTCTCTGGGATTTTCCTGAAGAAAGTTGTCAAGCATTTCGCTTACCACCTGACTTACCGCTCCCGCTACATCGGAGTTACCGAGTTTGGTTTTGGTTTGTCCTTCAAACTGAGGCTCCTGCACTTTCACCGAAATGACCGCCGTAAGACCTTCACGAAAGTCATCACCGCTGATTTCGATTTTTTCTTTGGCCAAAATTCCTGTTTTCTCTGCGTAGCTTTTCAACGTACGTGTGAGCGCCATCCGAAAACCGGATACGTGCGTTCCACCTTCTACAGTATTGATATTGTTTACGTACGAAACGACGTTTTCTGAGTACGATGTATTATAAATCATCGCCACTTCAACCGGCACAGGGCCTTTGTCATTTTCCATGTAAATAGGCGTCGGAATCAGGTGATCGCGAGTGCTGTCCAAATACGTTACAAACTCCGTCAAACCTCCCTGCGAAAGGAATTCTTCAAAGCGTGGTTCCCCGTTTTCGTCCAAATCACGCATATCAGTAAGCGTCAGGCGAATCCCTCTGTTCAGGAACGATAGCTCTCTGATCCGATTGGCTACGGTTTCGTATTTGTATTCGGAAACGATGAAAATGCTGTCATCGGGCAGGAAGTGAACAAAGGTACCCGTATCGTCGGCAGTACCGATAGACCGAACGGGATACAATGGTTTTCCGATGTTGTATTCCTGTTCAAATATTTGGCCTTCGCGGTGTACTTCAACGCGCAGGTATTTAGAGAGTGCATTTACGCAGGATACCCCTACGCCGTGCAAACCTCCCGAAACTTTATAAGTATCTTTATCAAATTTTCCCCCTGCGTGCAAAACAGTCATAACAACTTCGAGGGCTGACTTTTTTTCCTTGGAGTGTATTCCCGTCGGGATACCGCGCCCGTTGTCTTTTACCGTAACAGAATTATCCGTATTAATGACCACTTGAATAAGATCACAATGACCTGCCAATGCTTCATCAATAGAGTTATCAACAACCTCCCAAATTAAGTGGTGAAGGCCTTTAACGCCAATGTCACCGATGTACATGGCGGGACGCTTTCTTACTGCTTCTAAACCTTCAAGAACTTGGATGTTTTCGGCTGAATAATTACTTCTGTCAATTTGCTCGGGAATTTCAATGGTTTCTGTTGCCATATTTTGAATTTGGGAACGAATAGCGTACTTATTTCTGAAATTATTTTAATTTTTTAACGCGTAAAGATACTATATTTTAGGCAAAAATCCTAAAATTTGCCCGTTTAAGGCAACTTGTCCATTTGCGTGGGTTGGTTATTGATTCCAAACAATAAATACCCTCCCACTGACTGTACAGAACGCACTTCTGCCTCTACTTTCAAGCCCGATTTTGCCTGTGTCAGGTATTGAAACCTCTATTTCTCCGACGACGAAAAGGGTGCCGGAGTTAAATCTTAAATACGAAGCACTTCCACACTATCATATAAATTTATTGTCTGCAAACCATTATCTACAAAAGTAATCCATTAACAATCAGGTTAGTTAGTACCCAGCTCTACGGGCAGCGATTTCAGTAATTCAAAGTCAGATTTTGGTAATTCTTTGCTGAGTTTCAATACATCGGCCATGTCCACTTTATGATTTTTCATTTTTCGGGTAATGTATTTTTTTAAAAAGGCGGTCAAATGATTGTCGGGGTCATAAGGAGCCCCTGAACCCAGATTTTCGGGCCAGGTTTCAGCTTGGTCCAAGTAAGGTTGGGCTTCTTTGTATTTCCTGTTTTTGGTCAATTCGGCAGCATAGCGAATATTGGCTTCTCTAAACAGCGCATGAGCGCCCGAAGCTCCTTCATTAGGCAAAATAGTAAGCGATTTCATCCAATCAATGCACTCTTTGTAACGACCCAATTTGAGCAATACGTACGCCCGCTGTTGTCCCAAAATATATACTTCATGGTCGGGTTTTTCAACTTTGACAAAATTTTGAACTTTGTCAAAGTTAGTATTCACCTCCAAGGCTTTTTTTAACTGTCCGTTGGCGGCGTAAAAATCTGACAGGGCTTTTACGACTCGCCAGTTGTGGGGTTCTAACTCATAAGCACGTTCGAGGCTCGCTTTAGCAGTAATTTTGTCTCTTTTAAACACATCTGCTTTGTATAAGTAATAAGGCACAAAATCAGGTTGCGGCATTTGGGTATCCATTAATCCAAAGTCAACCGTACCCTGCTTTTCTGAACGGTAAGAAGCAGTAGTCAAATGATGGTAGTAAAGTAATTTCCAATGTTGTTTTTGCTTGATAGCCCATTTTAAAACAAACGCGGTTTCATTCCGAAAGGGAAAAACCCCTTCACAAGACATAGAAATTACTTCATTTAAAGATATTTCTGACTCGTTTTTTAAGTTGATTTTATTGTATAAATAAGAGTTCCACAAGCTGATAATAGGGTTTTTTGGAGCTTCTTTTAATACTTCAAGTGCCCTACCATACAACCCTAAATCCACATAATTTATGGCAATTTCAAGATAGGTTTCTACAGATAATTCACCCCGAATCATCCCCATGAACTCCTGTCTATCAACGTCATTTTTGGTTATTTGAGCTATTTCAAAACGCGCAAAATGATTCAGTGGGTCTTTAAATAAAACTTCTTTCGCTTTCAATAAAGCACGCGCATTTAAGTTGAGGTTTCGCAAAACAATGATTTCCAACTGCTTGGCATTCCAGTTTTCGTTTTGACTTTCCAGCGATTGTTCTACCAATACTAACGACTGCGAATAATTCCTTTCTTTCACGGCAATTTTGGCCAAATGATACAAAGCCGCCGAACGATAAATAGGGTCAAGTGAAGCAGTTGCCAATCGGTCTTTAGCGACTGCCAATCGGTCATAATGCTCATTTGCAATACCTGCTATAAAATTGGCTTTGGCATCGTACGTATTATACGCCAACGAGAAATCCGTCAACAATTGCGAAGCATCTTCAACGCCCATCAAATAAGACAACTCCGCAAACAACGTCAAGGCGGGCGTATAGCTCGGGCTTTTCTTTAGCAGCTTTTGAAGAACGGTATCGGCCTCCGCGTACTTTCGTTGGTTCATAAAATCCTTAGCTTTTAGGAATAATCCATATTCAGAATCCCAATCAAACGACTTCGGATTTTTCAAAGGACGTTCAGTAACCAAAGATTCCCCATCTGCCATAATTTCATTTCCCAAACGAATCGCCAGTTTTTCGGTATCTCCTGTCCAACGAACAGAATCACGAACGACTTCCAACGGTTTCAAATCCAGCTTTTTAGTCATAAGGGGCTTCGAATCAAAACCAATCGTTAAGGTATCCTGTACAAACGAAACGGCGCAGTAGTCCAGTTTAAGCCAACCGTCCTGCACCCGTAAATTGATGGCTCCCTGCGGCGTGGCGTGCGTTAAGCCACGGGTATTTTTGACGGGATACCAATATTCAGTCCAACTGTCGTGCGTGTAAGGCATAAACGATACGTGCTTGAACGGGCTGTACATACTGCCTTCGGCGGCCTGATTGAACAATCGCCCCGATTGCAATTCTACGTATTGCCCATCGTCGTCAGTCAGGAGTTTTTCCCAGATCATGCCCTGACGCGAGAGCCCCCACACCCATACTTTCTTGCCCAGTTTTTCATGATACGGCGAATAACGGACAAAACCCATATTATCATCGTGCCAAAAACCGCCGAAGAAATCGGTTTTCTTTCCCAAAACGTGGTACGATTTGTAGGAACCGAAGTTGTTCTGATTGTAAAAATTCAGGTTTCTGCCCAATGAATCTTTCGGCCAAGAGCCTACTTCGCCGTCGTGGCCGATGTAATTTGTACCCGGAAATACAAACTCTAAGTTTCCTGCAGCTTTAAAACCCGCATTCATCCAATGGTAATAACTTGTTTCAAAGGGAGTTGCGTTGTACCAGTGCGATTTGGTGGTAAAATAGGCTTTGTCCTTTGGCAGATTTACTTCCACCATCCAACGCGTACGCGCTGACCAGTCCCACGCGCCCAAAAAGCAACTGACGCTTCCGTCGGCATTGGTTCGGGTATAGTAATCAACGGGCGTTGAAACCGTGGGAGCATGACCAATGTCGCCAAAATTGATTTCAATCCCTCCCGACGTCCAGGCACCGCGCATGGCTACGTCGCGAAATTTGACGGTATGATTGAAATAGATAAACGGATGATTGGTTGATTTCTCGTACGCTCCCCAGATTTTCCCACCTATTTCGGGCGTGATATATACTTTGATATAGTCGTTTTCGAGTTCAATAAACTTCCATTCTTTCATCACCGGTTTATCGGTATAGCCATCGAAACGAAAGTACGGGTAAATCCGTCCTGGTTTGGGTACCGGGTCCGGGTCAGAAAAAGGGTACGTTTTGAGGGTTTGGGTAGTTTCTCTGACAATTGCGTTTTGGGCATAGCTATTGATTTCAAAGCCAACCATTAGAAACCAAAGTAGTAAATAGAAACGTGACATATATCTTCGAAGTTGAGGCTTCAATTTACAAAAAACGGGCGGAAATCGCCCGTTTTTTGTTTAATCACATATTACCTATTACAAAATTAATTCTTATCCCACCAAAGTGTGGTGTATTTGCTTTGTCGGAGTTGGCTGTTCATATTTACTTCCTACCCAAAATCAAAGCCTCGCCATCATTTACCCCAACAATTATCCGTTTAGTTTTGCCCGAATTGATAGTTTGCAAACTTCTAATATTGCCTTTTAGATTCAATCCTGATTTAGATTGTGGGGCATATTGAAAATTGTTTTTTCCATCACCCAAAAGCAATACACCGTGATTGGCGAGGTAGCGCCCAAATTTGATGCGTGTCCATGTATTGCCACCGGCCAAGAGCAAATCTTTTTTACCATCATTGTCAAAATCATCGGCTATGATGCCGGTTACAGGGGCATATTGTGCTTCCATTGGTAGTGTATGGGCTTTAAATCCTTTGCTACCTTGATTTTCGAGATAGACGGTTTGCATGGTTTCGGCTTTTAGGATCTTAGCATCTTTCAATTCTTCAGGGCTAAAAACATCGGTAATCGTAGCGGTTGAATACGATTTATAATCATTGAATTTTTTCTTGATAAATGGCATTGGGTCGGCCAAATCATCACGAGAGGCCATCGGATACGATACTCCATCAATGTAATAACTCAGGACAGGCACAATCGAACCATTATCAGTAAAATCTTTGTAATGGACAGTCATCGGTTCTTTATCATTGACTTTAAATTGTGTGTTTAACCCACAATTCCCAATAATTAAATCCAAATCCCCATCGCCATCCATGTCGGTGGCATTGATTTTATTCCACCATCCAGTACTTGCAAAATGGATGTATTCCTCAGATTTATCAGTCAATTTTCCTTTTGAATTGATAAAAACTTTAATGGGCATCCACTCGCCTACTACAACCAAGTCTTGTTGTTTGTCATTGTTTAAATCCATCCAAATGGCATCGGTTATCATACCAATTTGGCTCAATGCTGCACAGGTTTTTTGGGTATTATCAGCAAAGTTCCCCTTCCCGTCATTGATTAAAATATAAGAATTTGGAGCAACAGGATACCTTCGTGGTACGATTCTACCACCTACAAAAAGGTCTAAATCGCCGTCCGAATCAATATCAGCCGCTTTTACGCACCCCTTGCTTGCTAATAGTTTGGGTAGAGCATTTTCACTTTTACTAAATCGTGGCGACGAACCGTTCCCTTTTCCTTCATTGATGTACAATCTATCTTGGAGCAATGGGTCGTTTGCTTCAAATTCATAGCCTCCTGCGACAACATAAAGGTCTTTGTCGCCGTCGTTATCTGCATCAAAAAAAGTGCTTGCAATGTCCTCACTACTGGCATTTTGTGCAAAAACCGGCGTATTTATTTTACTGAAAGTATTGTTTTTATTTTGTGTGAATAGTTGCGAAACTTCGCCTTTTGCTCCTCCCATAAAAAAGTCATCCAAGCCATCATTATTGATGTCTGCTACCTCAATGGATGGTCCTTGTCGGCTGAAATAATTTGGCAAAAGCGATTGTACCGTAAAATCATTGAATCCATTTTCTTTATGACTCACATTTGTCAGATTGCTTTGCGTGAAAATTGGATTTAGTTTCTGATTTGGATAGACCCATTTGTTTTTGGCATCCGCTATTTTTAATTCTAAAAGTTGATTGGTTTTTACGGAAGTAAGCTTTTGATATGAATCATTCATCCAAATGACTATCAACGAATCAATCGTGGTATTTTCGCCAACGCCAAAATTTAAAACAGGGTCATTTGATGATTGAAAGCCCCTTACAGGCGATTGTTCTTGGTACATAAGCTGTCCTTTGGAGTACAGTTTCACCTTTGCACCGATGCCAAAACGGTTGGTAGCACCACCATCCAATTTGACGGATAAATAATTGTTTTTACTTAATTTTTCGGCATTGTTTTTATAGATACTCGCCAATGCATTGGTGTTATTTACGATTAAATCGAGGTCGCCATCATTGTCCAAATCGGCATAAGCAGCCCCGGCAGAAACCCCTTTTGTAGTAAATCCCCACTCATTTGACATTTTTTGAAAAGTACCATCTCCTTTGTTTTTGAAAGCATAATTTTGCGTTTCATTTTTAGGCATTTTTCGTAGATATTCAGGAATCGGGTCCACATTTGCTGAGTCTTTTGCCATTGATTTAATAACTCTATCCACCGAATACTTCAAAAAATCCATTTCAGTATAATCTTTCACGTAGCCATTGGTGATGAAAAGGTCTTTGAATCCATCTTTATCAAAATCGCTGAATAAGCCCGCCCAACTCCAATCGGTATTTGATACGCCAGCCAGTTGCCCCACTTCGCTGAAAGTACCATCGCCATTGTTGCGTTGAAGCATATTTCGGCTAAATTGATAATAAAATCCTTGCCTAAACAGAAACTGAAACTTATCAAAATTCTCAGGTCCGCTGTGCATTTTGATGGTTTTATTGTCTTCTGGCATCATGTCGAGGGTCAGTAAATCAACATTTCCATCGTTGTCATAATCAGCAGCATCGGTTCCCATCGAGTAGAGGGAAATATTATCCATTTTTTGGATAAGTTTTTCTGTAAATCGTGGGGATGCCCCTGAAACCTTACCATTGTTTTCAAAGAAATAATCGGGTTCGTTGAAGTCATTGGAAACCGAAATATCTGACCATCCATCGTTGTTGAAATCTGAGACCGTAACTCCCAAACCAAAAGTCAACACATTTGAAAAAATGCCTTCTTGGTCTGATACATTAGTAAAGTGATTATTGTCATTGCGATAAAGTTTACTGGCATAATCGGGGTTGCGTTCTTTTCTTAACTCAGGGTTATCTTGAACGCCTGCAGTATATTTTTGAATAGAATGATTGATAATGAAGCAGTCTAAATCGCCGTCTTTGTCATAATCTAAAAAAGATGCCATTGTCGAATAACCATTGTCGGCTAAACCGTATTCATCGGCTTTTTCGGTAAAACTTAGGTCGCCATTATTGACAAAAAGAAGGTTTTTACGTCGGTCGGGGTTAATATCGGCACTTCGACAAATATAAATATCTAATTTTCCATCGTTGTTTACATCGCTCATCGTTGCTCCAGTACACCAGCCCTGCATTTGATCAACGCCTGCTTTTTTTGTAATGTCTTCAAATTGAAAATTCCCTTTATTCAAAAAAAGCCTATTCCTGACCATATTTCCGGTAAAAAGAATGTCTTGCAGACCATCGTTGTTGATGTCGCCAACAGCAACGCCTCCGCCATTGTAGAAATAGATGTAATTGGCAACATTTAAAGGACCATCTTCAAACAGCGTATTTCTGAAATTGATACCTGTTTCAGAATCGGACAATTCAGTAAAAAGGGCATTATTGTTTTTACACGAATTCAAAAAAAACAGTGTAAAAAGGGCGAATAGGAGTTTTCGCATGGTTTTGGGTATGAATGATAAAAAGATTCCACCAAATAACGATATTCGGTGGAATCTAAAAAAATCTTAGTACAAAATCTAATTCTTATCCCACCAAAGAGGTGTTGTTACTTTATCGCCACCAGAACCTAACAACGGAACTGCTGCATCAACAGCCGCTTTATTGTTTTGTTTTTCTGATAACAAGAATGGAATTCTTCTTATCCATTGCTTGGTTGGGTCTGAAATATCCGGGTTTTCAGAATTTGCCACAGGATACAAAATAAAGCTACGACTACGACGATAATCTGCCCATGCCTCTGTTCCATCAGGGAAGATAGCCAACCATTTCTGAATTGCAATCTGCTCTCTTTGTGTGGCTATATCACTTGCCCACTTGATTGGAGCTTTAGAAACAGCCGGAGATTTCAAGAAATCTTCAGGAGCTACAGGTACATCCGAACTATTGATATAGGCAGTAATTGCAGCAGCATCTGTGATTCCCCATTGCTTCATTGATTGGGTAATACCTTGTTCATACAAACTTTTGGCAGTTCCGTTCATGTTCCAACCTAATAATGCACCTTCAGCACGTAAGAAGTAGGCTTCTGCTACTGACATGATGTTTTGAGGTGTTTCTAAGTAATTGGCATTTCCACCAAAATCTGGCGAAGACCATCTGGGACCAACCTTAGCATTGGCAGTTGGTAAATTTATTGCTTCTGTCAATTGAGTAGAAGTAAGTCCATTACGCAAGCCATCGTATTTTCCTGTACCATTAGGATTTGATTTCGTAGCATTGTTTGGCAACCAATAAACCGACATACGTGGGTCTTTGTAACCTTTTAAAACCGACTCCATTGAAGCACTCATGCGGAATTCGTTCCAATCAGACATAATCGAAAGTCCATTATTATCTGCACCTTTGGTACTTTTCTGAATAAGGGCATCATCGCTTGGGCTATCAGTAAATACACCAGCCGCAACTGCTGCTTCTGCTTCTGATTTTGCTCTTGCTGGGTCAACTTTTGAAATTCTCAAAGCTAAACGTAATCTCAGACTATTAGCAAATTTTAACCATTTTTTTGCATCTCCACCATAAATGAGGTCGAAACTTCCATAAGGTTTTTCGCTTGATTTCGATTTCAAAATATCAGATGCTGCCGCCAATTTCTTAAAGAAATCATCGTAAATTTTGTCTTGAGCGTCGTACGCCACCGAACTACCTGCTTTTCCAGCATTGAAATAAGGAATTGGCCCCCAGTAATCCGTAACTCTGTGAAAACCAAGTACCCAAACCACGTCTGCAATTGCTGCTTCGGCAGAACCCGCAGGAGCAGCCGCCTTGATTGACTGCAACTGAGGCACCATTTCGGTATAAATCGGATTAAAAGCTGCCCCTACCCAGTCCATACGAATATTCAATCGGTCAGATGGGAAATAAGTAGCCGTACATGCAAAATATTGAGAATACTGGTCTGCAAAAAGGTTTTGTGCTACCTGATAATTCCAGATGTTTGGTACTGCTGAGGCTTCTGCTTTGGCAAAAAGGAAGGGTAATTCGGCCGAACCTACGGTAGCGACTGAGTTTCTGTCTGTATTGATTTCGTCAAATTTGTCTGTACAAGAGCTGAATATAAGTACAAAAAAACTGAGAACAGACAAGGATTTTAAAAAGCTATCTATCTTCATTTTGTAAATTTTTAATTTAAAAATTAAACCTTAGAACGTTACTTGCAAATTTACACCCAAAGTACGAGTTGCGGGCATTGTACCATATTCAACGCCTTGGAAGTTGCCATTACCCAAACTCATATCAGGGTCAAACCACATTTTACGTTTTTCTAAACCCGGAATCTCCAATATTGAACTGCCTCTGTATAACCATAATAAGTTACGGGCAACGAGCATCAATTTGGCTGCTTTTATAGCTTTAATGCTTTTTACAGGGAGATTGTATCCGATTGAAAGTTCTCGTACTCTAAAATTAGTAGCATCATAAGCAAAAAACTCACCTGCGCCGTATCTTTTACCGGAAGCGATTTGCCAGAAATCCTGTGCTTTGATGGATTTTGAGTTAGCTTCCCCTTTATCATTTACACCACCCAGATTCCAGCCGCCTTCGCGATTTGCCTCTGTTGCTTCAGTAATACCACTAAAAGCCAAGTTCATTTCAGTTCCTGAAACAACAATGCCACCCACACGACCATCAACTAATAAACGTAGAGAAAAATCTTTATAATTAAACGAGTTGGTCAAGCCGAGTGTTGCTTTTGGGTTGAAATTACCGATATAACTTTGCTCTTGTGTTAATTTAGGCTTACCGTTGGCATCAACGATATTCTGCCCAGAAGCATTTTTATCCCATTTGAAAGCCCATAAATCGCCATAAGCTTTACCTTCTTCAACTACTGGCGTTGCCGAGCGACCGAATCCACCACCGAGATAGAATATTTTTACTTCATCGCTCAATGCAACAACTTTGTTACGGTTCATAGCGGCATTGAAAGTAATATCCCATTTCAAAGGCGAATCTTGAGGCAAAGGTGTACCTGTTAGTACCAATTCAATACCTGAGTTTTGGATGTTTCCAGCATTGATGTATTTGCTGCTAAACCCAGTGGCAACTGGTAAACTCACACTCAACAATTGGTTGAATGAATTGCTCTTATAGTAAGTAGCTGTGACACCTAATCTATTCTGCAAAAACTTCGCTTCGATTCCGAATTCTAAGTTTCTAACAATTTCAGGCTTTAAGTCAGGAAAAGGAAGTGTTGAACTGATTTGTAAAAATCCATTTCCTGCGCCTTGACCATAATTATAGACAGATTTCAACAAACCAAATCTACCACCATTACCTACTTCGGCATAGTTTACGCTTGCTTTTAAGAAGGAGATGCTTTCTGGGACTTCCAATAAGTCAGAAAGAATGGCTGAAACACCCACAGAAGGATAAATGAATGAGTGAGGACTTGGAAGTCTTGAATCCCAGTCGTTACGCAAGCTCAAATCCAAAAATACTGATTCTTTCAAAGACAAGTTGGCTTGTGCAAATACAGACTGTGTTTGTACTCGGGTAAAGCCTGATGATACTGATGGGTTTTGTGCAAAATTCAAGCTGAATTTATTGGTTACATTCAAACCACCTGCTGATTGAAAATTACCATCGTATTGGCTATCTTGGAAAATTCCACCTACACGATAATTGATGCTTAAATTATTAGTGATTTTGTTATTACCATCAAGCATCAAGTCAAACCATTTTTCGGTTACATTTATCGTGCTTCTTGAATAATCACCACCTGACCTCGAATACAAGATTGTTCCTTGATTAATCGAAGTTTCGCCGTTGTCAGTAGTTTTATCAAGGTTAGCTTTTCCTGAAAGAGTCAACCAATCAGTAAGTTTGTATTTAGCTGTTAAAAACCCAATCACTCTATCTCTCGCTTCGTTATTGACGTAGTTATTTATCATCCAATAGGGGTTTTGGTAAATCGAACTTAGCGTAGATGGAAAAGTTGTAGCTTCCGGGATACCGACATTGTTTGTTTTTTCATATTGCATCAAATCGGCAGTCGTCATGTTTCTCGCCACATTATAAATATTAGATACTGGGGCGTTTTCTTCACCCGACCGTGGGCGGCTATTTATTCGTTGATTAACATACGTGATTTTAGCATCCGTCGAAAAACGCTTCGAGATTTGGTTAGTAATACGAAGGTTTATTGTATTTCTGAATAAATCATTTTTGTTAATAATCCCACTAATGCGGTTATTGGTATAAGACAAGTATGTTTGCATTTTATCTGTACCACCCGTTACACTAATCGCATTATTTAAGCTCGAACCATTTCTGAAAAAATCCCGTACATTATTAGGTTGTGCCGAATAAGTCCCTGGTTGTCCTAAATAATTAGTGATAGATTGTCCTGTCATTTTTGCACCCCAGCTTTCGCCCGATGTCGTAGTCAATGTACCACCGTTGCCTTGCCCATAGGTATTTTGGAAGCGAGGTAATGCCCAGACGTTTTCAGTACTAAAACCTGAATTGATATTTACAGCAATTTTATCTGCCTTACCTTTTTTGGTCGTAATAACCAAAACGCCATTACCCGCTTGGCTTCCATACAATGCCGCTGCCGATGCACCTCTCAATACCGTAACTGACTCAATATCGTCAGGGTTGATACTCGAAGCACCGTCAGAACCTTGCACGAACCCAAAGTCGCTACCTGCTGTTCCGTTTGTACCATTGCTCAACGGCACACCATCCACTACAATCAAGGCATTGTTTGAGCCTTGAATCGAGCGATTACCTCTCAATACAATTCTTGCTCCAGAGCCAGGACCACCCGAACCTTGGGTAATTACGGCATTGGCAATTTTACCCGAGAGCGAGTTAATCACGTTGTTTGGGTCTCTTGCTTCTACCAATTCAGTGGGTTTTACAGTTTGGGTTGCATACACCAGCGTTTTCTTTTCACGAGAAATACCAAGTGCCGTAACGACTACTTCGTTTAAGGTACTTGCATTTTCAGTAAGCGAAAAGTTCATGGTCGAAACATTAGCTCCCACTAATTTTTCCAGGGTATTAAAGCCAATAATCGATACTGCCACCATCACATCGCCATTTGGTACGCTTAAACTATAGGTACCGTCAGCATTGGTGACCGTTCCTTTGTTTGTGCCCTTGACAATCACCGAAGCGCCAGGTTGGACTTCATTGGCGGAAGAAGTCACCTTCCCTGTTATGACACGCGTTTGTGCTCGTAGGCCATTTACCATGAAAAGTAAAATGGCTATGAGCCATAAAAGTTTGTTTTTTTGCATAGTAGTTTTGTTTTTTTTGTAGGTTCCTCCATTGTGAAATGGTTTTGAAAAGCAAGAACCTGTTAAGCTTTCAAAACCTGTTTCAAATATGCAACATTCAAGAAACAAATGCAATTTCTGATTCTAACGTTTTTTGGGGCGGTTTCGATAACCGTTCATAGACGTACGCCGGCAATCACAAACAGGGCATAACCCACCGAAGAAAACATCAAAGTTCCCGAACCGGGAACCGAAAGTTTAAAAGCACCATCACCGTCGGAAGTGATTCCTCGATTGGTGCCTTTGAGAAGGACATTGACGCCAGGCAACAGTTGCCCGTTTTCGTCTTTGACAGTACCTGACAGAATTCTGTCCTGCGCCATCAATTTTCCAATACCGATAAAAACCGATAATAGACTGAACAGTAAAACTTTACGCATAAAATAGATTGGGGTTAGTTAACTTACCATTCGCAATTTATACGTAAATTTTAAATAATTGTTAACAATAAGGTCTGTTTATTAATTTTTTTTAATATGTCATTTATACACTTAAAAATTGTACATATCTAAGCCGTATATATTTTTTTATTTTAAAAGAATACCTATAAAGCACCACTTGCCCAAGCTGCATTTAAGTGCCTTAACCAATTTTTATGGAAGATATTCTGAATATCAGTTTCTGAGTAGCCTCGTTTACGCAATAGACCCTGATACAACTGCAAATCTGAGATGGTATCCAAATCATAAGGCGATTGTTCGCGGCCAAACATTCCGTCCAAATCAGTCCCAAAGGCTACATGAAGGCTATTGCCCGTCAATTGACAAATATGATCCCAATGGTCCACCAATTTTTCCATAGTCACCCCAAACTCCTTGGGGTCTGATTGCCGTTGCAAAAATCCGGGTGCCAGCATCCAGGCATCCAGTGCGCCGCCTATCACCGCTCCGCGTTCCACCAAACGCAAGATTTGCTCGTCAGAAAGTTGACGTTGATGCGGCACCAACGTACGGCAATTGTGGTGACTCGCCCAAATCGGACCTTTAAACAATTCCAGTGCTTCGCTAAACCCTTTGTCAGTCAGGTGGGTAGCATCCATAATCATCCCCAACGCGTCCATTTCGCGGAGCAAATCCCGCCCTGCCAATGTGAGTCCGTCGGCGGTACCCGTACCCGAAGCATAACGACCCGGGCCGTACCACGCAGGTCCCAGAGCTCGTAAACCATAAGCGTATGCTTTTTCAAGATAGGAAAGATTCACTAAGGAATCGGCTCCTTCGAGGGAAAGAATAAAGCCAACGGGCTTCGTTTCGTTCAAAATTGATGTATCTTCCCAAAGAGCAATGTGTTTGTTGAGTTCGGCTAAATTGGTGATTTGCACCATTCCCCCTAAATCAACCATTGCCTGGTACCATGCTACCTGCGCCTGCGTCATGGCCCAAGCCTGCGCAGGAGAATACCATCCGTCAAATGCACTTCCGCGCTCGGTGACACGTGCTAACTGCGTAGCCACCACCAAACCCACGTTGCCGCGCCGCAATTCGGGCAACGAAACCGTCCCTTTTCCGCGGTCGCGTTTGTCGGTCAGGTTCTTTTCCACTTCGCGCTCGCGGAGTTCATATACAGAGCACGTGTAGTCACGGTTGCATTCTACGGCGTTCATCGCCATGTCCAGATGAGCATCAATGAGGAGCATTTTGTTTTTTTATTACTTCAATTTCCCCAAAGATAAAAGGGAAGTCGAAATATGCTACACTTTCAGTAACGGAAATGTGAGAATGATAGAAATCATTTCTGTAGTTGTATACTGCTTTTGGAAGTGGAAGTTCGCATTTTTACATTTATGAATGGGAACGATGCACCTGTAGCCGTATTCGTTTACTACAGATAGGAATTTACAAAGAAAAATAAGTCAAAATGTCAAAATTAACTGTCATAAAAATTGCGCATACCCTCATTTGGCTCTTTTTCAATGTGGTACTTGTTTACCTATTTTACGCAGTCGTTGCCAATAAAATTGACATATTCGTATGGATTGGCATTGGCCTCATTTTGATGGAAGGGCTGGTACTGCTTTATTTTAGAATGATGTGTCCGCTTACGATCATGGCCCATAAATACTCCGATTCGCCCAAAGACAACTTTGACATTTTTCTTCCAAATTGGCTGGCGAAGTATAACAAATTGATTTATACCACTCTTTTTATCGTTATCATTTGTATCCTGATTTATAGGATTTTATGAGATGGCAACTAAAAAACGCGTCAGAATAGGTTTAACAATAATAGGAATCTTCCTGATGGCGCCCATCATTGGTAAAATAACGCTGTCTATTCAATTCAACAACGAAGTAAAAGAACTCTTTTCTCATTCAAAAAATATTTCCAATAAGACGTTCAGCTATAGACAGCTGGTTGGATTACCAGAGCCTGTCAAACGCTATTTTAAACACGTAGTAAAAGAAGGGCAACCTTATATAAGTTATGCCCGACTCAAACACGATGGTCAATTCAGAATTAGAATACAATAAACCTGAACTGTTTTGAGTATTTTCTTCAATTTAACAGTCCGATTGATATTGAATGCGCAATGGCTTCGTCGGTGTGTTTAAAAAGGCAGGTATGAATTTCTTTATTTTGAATGGATTCCAACAGATGTAAAGTAGGAGCCTCTTTTTCAAGACTGATATTTCGGAGATAAATAGCCACAATCCTATCCGGGTATTTGTTGGCAATAGTGGCATAAATTTCAGGGTCTTTTTGTGAATTATCCCCCAGTAAAACGAATCGCTGTTTGGGAAATACCTTCAGAATTCTCACCACTCGCATTAATTTACCCTGGTGTTTTGTATTGCCCGTTTTGAATAATTGATACCATTTTTTGATGCTATTTAAAAGAAAAGCACCTTTGGGCAGGTCATTGTGTTTGAAAAATTCATTCAGATCATCGTACAGATTCCATTCGCTGTTGGATACGTAGAAAAAGGGATTAGGCAGTTCGGGTTCCGTATGCGCAAGGGCAAGCAGTTGATAATACTTCACAACGTCCGCAAATGTTTTTCGACTGCGGGGGTTTTCCGTAAACATGACCCTTAATTTCTTACCTGTATCGGCTGAATGAGAAACAAGTACAGTATCGTCAATGTCTGAGATAAATCCATATTGTGTAGAATGTGGCACGAAAATTTTACCCTGACCCGTAGCAGCGATATACCCCTGCGGAGTTAATAGGTTTACGTTAACGTGATGCCATCCCGCTTCTACAGAAGCAGCCGATTGCCATTCAAACTTAAAAAAGCCGTCTGCTTCTGTAGTGCAATATAATCGCTGATTCCCCCATTCTAGCTCCACTTGGACATTGGGTATCGGCTTCACAAAAAACAACTTAGCCAAATGAATACTGTTGGTCAGCGCATTATTGGTGAATTTGCTCGGCCTTACCAGTTTGCCTGCCAATACATGACCATACACCACCAAATCACCTTTATGTCCGTAGCCATGATAAACCTTTACGGTGGCACCGGAATAGTCTATTTTATTTCCCATCTTTAAGCAATTTACAGAAGATTTGATTACTTATGACATTACCACACACCAATGACTCAAGAAAATAACCTCAAATTATTTTTCGTCATCAATCCCGGCTCAGGCAACAACAAGACAGATTGGCCGGTGATAATTGCTGATTATTTTAAACCATTACCTCATACCATTGAATTGTATTCTCTTCCAAAAAATTGCAATGTGGAAACAATTAAAGAAAGAATAAAGTTGTTTTCGCCGCATCAGGTCATTGCAGTAGGAGGAGATGGAACCATCAAATTGGTGGCCGAATGTTTGCTGGAAACCGATATGACCTTAGGAATTCTGCCCGCAGGCTCTGCCAACGGATTGGCCAAAGAACTGGGCATCGGGGATAATACCACAGCAGCATTGGATATTCTTGCAAAAGGGTTTTCAAAAAAAATACACGTAACCACTGTCAACGGCGAATTGTGCATTCATCTGAGTGACATCGGTTTGAATGCTTATTTAATGAAGCGGTTTGAAAGCATAAAGGTCAGGGGAATGTGGGGGTATTTGATGGCTTCCTTTAGAGTACTGTGGCAACATTCATTGATGGAAGTGGAAATGAAGATTGATAAAAAACCAATCACCATCAAAGCCGCCATGATTGTGATTGCCAATGCCACCAAGTACGGTACAGGGGCAGTTATCAACCCCATTGGAAAATTGGACGATGAATTGTTTGAAGTGATCGCCGTAAAAAAAATATCTCCCCGCGAAATTTTCAAAATGGTGGTCACGCACGCTCCTTACGATTCCGAAAAAACGGAAGTATTTCAAACAAACGCTTTACTAATGCGCTCGGCTAAAAAAGTACATTTTCAGGTGGATGGCGAATATTTGGGAAAGGTCAAGGAAATAAAAGCCATTCTTATTCCCGATGCCCTGAAAGTAATTATTCCCGAGCCTGTCTAACTGGCTTATTCGATATTTTGCGGTCAAAGAGGAAATCTAAACTCCCTTTGACCGCAAACAAAAATTAATCTTCGGGGAAAGGAATAAAGACAAAGCCGGCAAAATCGCCTTGGATGACAAACAGGCAACAGAATTCATCGGGGTTTTTATAATTTTCCCTGAACATTTCAACGGCCTCTGTACCAATCAATTCGCGTTGAACAAATTCATCCAGAAAAGAAGCGCGATACGCCCATTCATTTTCGAGTTCCTGCTTTCCAATTAGTAACAACCCCAATTCCAGCTCTTTTTGAACTGCGACAAAAATGGGATTTTCGGAAAAACCTCTTTTTCGTATCTGGTACGAAGCCTCTTTTAATTGGTCGGCTACTTTGACAAAATCCTGCGATACCATCCCCAAAAGTCGTCTGTTGACGTCGGGCGAATTGGCATCATCCATTAAGCTGTTTTCGTTACTGTTGTTAATCATAATTTTTTAAGGAGTCAGAAGTCAGGAGACAGAAGTGAGGAGTAAAAAAATAATACTGACTCCTCGTTACTCACTCCTATTTTTTACATTCTTGCTGCTAATAATAAACTTAAATCTTTGTGGCGCATACTGAATTTTTTGGCAATAAAGGGATTCGTCAACGTACCTCCGTGGGCATACACCCCCTTACTGAACCAACGACTGGCGTACATCATTTGTTCCACTCCCCCGGCATGTCCCATTTTAAGTAACATTGGCAAAAACACATTACTCAACGCAATACTCGCTGTATGACCTACACGGGAGGCGATGTTGGGAACGCAATAATGAATCACATCATAAAGGCGATACGTCGGCTCTTTATGTGTAGTAGTCCGAGCAGTTTCAATGCAACCGCCTTGGTCAATCGAGACATCAATAATCACCGAATTGGGCTTCATCCGAGCTACCATTTCTTCAGTTACCACATGAAGGCTGTAACCCTCGTTAGGCCGCAAAGCACCAATCACAACATCAGCCCGCTGAATCGCTTCCGATAATGTGTCCGACTCAATAATGGATGTATAGATATTTTGACCTATGGCATACTTGAGCCGTTGCAAACGATAGATGTGCTGGTCGAAGATTTTAATCTCGGCTCCCAAACCTAACGCAGTTCGTGCCGCATATTCGGCCACCGTTCCGGCTCCGATAATTACCACTTTCGTAGGCGGTACGCCCGTAATTCCTCCCAAAATAATACCTCGCCCCTTGTTGGCACTGCTTAAATATTCGGCAGCGATGAGCATGACGGTGCTCCCGGCAATTTCGCTCAGGGAGCGAATAACCGGCTGCCCGCCTCCTGGATCTTCGATGTATTCATAACTGACAGCCGTAATGTGCTTGTCGTTGAGATGCTCAAAATACGACCGCTCGCGCGTAGGCAAATTAAGGGCAGAAATAATCGTTTGGCCGTTTTTTAAGTAGCTAAATTCCTGCTCTACAATGGGTTCTATCTTTAGAATCAAATCACTCGCAAATACTTCCTGCGGAGAATACACAATCTGAGCACCTGCTTCACTGTATTCATTGTCCGAAAACTGGGCTCCTTCTCCTGCTCCCTTTTCTACAACAACCCGGTGACCGTTACGCACCAAAATCGCCACCGCTTCTGGCGTAAGTGCAATTCGATTTTCCTGCAATGAAATCTCCTTTGGAAGCCCAATCAACAGGCTTTGCTGACTCGTTTTTACGGGAGCCAACGCCTCCTGAGGATACAGTGCGGTCTGTTGCGCTAATTCGCCAAAACCCATCATAGTTTCTTATTCGTTAGTTGAAATCTCAATCGAACGTTTGCCGTTTGACAGTTGGGTAATACTGATTTTAATGAATTTCTCAGGAAGTAGCTCCGCAATCTTATCTGGCCACTCTATAAAGCACAAATCTCCTGAATCTAAGTATTCTTCCAAACCAATATCATATGCTTCGGTCCCATTTTTAAGTCGATAACAATCAAAATGGTAAATCGTTTCCCCACTGTCAGTCAGGTATTCATTTACAATCGAAAAGGTGGGGCTTTGCACTGTATTCAACACGCCCAATTCTCCACAGATGGCTTTAATAAGCGTTGTTTTGCCCGCTCCCATTTCACCTTCAAAAAGCCAGATCATTTCATCCCCACAAGCGGCAATGACGTCTCTTGCGACCTCTCTTATACCCTGTAAATCAAACGCTTTCAGTCTATTCGTCATTCTACATTCATTAATTCGTCATTCCCGATACACCTCCCACTTTTTTCAAATCCTTGGTCAATTGCTCCATCAACAAACGATGCGCTTCCGGAGTAGGATGACTGTCGTAGGAAAGTTGGTATTGCTTGGAAGGAAACGGAAATAATTTTCGATAATCCAGTACCTTCAGACCGCGCTCTTTCAACAGACCAATCATCGGCGAATCTTTTTTCAGCAAATCAGGGTAAACGACGACGTAAAAGTTATCATTTTTAAACTGCTTTTTATACTCTTCCTGCGAAGCTTTGATGAGGTTTGCTGTTAGTTCGTAGTCTTTTGGGCGATACCCAAACGGAAAGTCCATCGCAAAATGTTGACGCACTTTACTTTTAAAAATCATCATCCCAAAACGATATTTAATGGGATGTACAAAACGATAAACCCCCGTTGTCTTCATGGTGGATTCGTCCAAATCAGGAAAATAGCCGTCGTACATTCCTATCCAACCCGCCGAAGGAATCGCCCGATTGACGTGATCTTCAATATAAGTATAGATGGCAATTCCCTGTTTTTGAGAAACTTGCTTTGTTAAATCTTCGTGTTGCAGCCTTGCCAGCGCATGACGGGGCGAGTACCCGAAAAAGGCGTAGTTATAGGCTTGATAATCAGCATTTTCTTTCTGGAAATAGTACGGTATAGTTTCATTGTCTTTCACCGCATCACCGTACGTAAACGAACAGCCAAAAAACAAAGCATACTTATCACGTTTTGGATGAGTACTATCAGCAAAAGGCGTAATTCGGCGCGAAAAAGAATCCGCTTTCATTCCTATCTGTACAACAGGTTTTCCCTTCAGGGTTTTGGTCCACCAAAACGTATGATTGGGAATGGGTTTACGGCCTAAGAATTCATCAAAAGCATAGCTTGAATCATACGCCGGGCCGGCATATTGCGGCAAAGAAGATGTCGTTGACTTCTGACTTGCGTCGTGAATCCATCCTACCACTACTTCAACTCCATAAATCACCAACAAAACGGATACCAACGACAACAGGACGTTTTGTAAAAGCGGTGGGCCGTTGCGTATCAACAAATACAAAACTACGAAAGATACAGCCCAGGCCACCAAACGAAATCCGATGAGTCGCAAGTCGTAATCAAACCAGATCCCGTCGCCATTACCTACAAAAAATTCGACTCCAATAAGCGATAGCAGCAACAATATAACAAAAGAGATGAAATAGCCGAGACGAGCGAATAAGGAAGTATTTTTCTGAAAAAAAGACATATTTGTATTTTTGGGACGGTAAAAATACAACTTTTTCAGCCATCTCTAAAAAAAGATACCTCCGTAAGAGTAGCTTTTAGGAGTAAACCTCTTCGATTTAAAAGTAAAATTGGTTTACTGCTTATGAGTTTCCATTATTTACTGACCGCTTTTATACTTTAATTCGACACCGCGCGGGCTGCCCCGTTTGCATTAACCCCCACTCGACACTCTTTTATGCAATCAACACTCTACACTCCCTTAAATGTTGGCCTTATCGGCTTTGGCCTATCGGGACGCTATTTTCACGCTCCTTTCTTAGAAGTCAGTCCGCATTTTAATCTCAAGAAAGTAGTTACCCGAAACAGCGCCGCTGTTCATGAATTTAACCCTGCCATTGAAGTGGTCAGCTCTGCAGAGGAACTTTTGGCCGATGATACCATTGACTTGGTTTTTGTTTGTACTCCCAATCACCTTCACTTTTCAAACGCCAAAGCAGCTCTGGAAGCGGGGAAACACGTTGTCATTGAAAAGCCTTTTGCCAATACCGCTGCGGAAGCCGACGCACTGATTGAACTCGCAACTCAAAACAATCTGATTATTACGGCCTATCAAAACCGCCGTTGGGATGCCGATTTTTTAACGATTCAACAGTTATTGAAAGGGGGAGTATTGGGCGATATCGTGGAATACGAATCTCATTTTGACCGCTATCGCCCCGAAGTGGCTCAAGGAACGTGGAAGGAAATAGCAGCTGCCGGCGCAGGGAATTTATATAACCTTGGGCCTCACCTGATTGACCAGGCTTTGGTGCTTTTTGGCACCCCAAAAACAGTCACGGCGACTATAAAAACCATTCGTCCGAATGGAGAAACCGACGATTATTTTGATATCCGAATGGATTATGAAGATAAACGCGTCATTTTAAAAGCCAGTTTATTGGTCTTTGAAAATAGCTTACGGTACATCATTAACGGCAAAAAAGGCAGTTTTATTAAATCAGGGTTAGATATTCAGGAAGATACACTGCGAAAAAACATCCTTCCTAATACAGAAAATTGGGGAGAAGAGCCCGAAAGTCAGTGGGGAAGCCTCTATACCGAAGCAGGAAAAACCATTCTTCCGACCTTAGCCGGTCACTATGCTCCTTTCTACGAAAATGTATATGAAGCGATTGCCTTAGGAGCCGAATTGCAGGTAAAACCTCAGGAAGCACGCAACACTACACGCGTCATGGAATTGGCATTGGAAAGCAGCCGATTGGGAAAAACAATGGATTTCTAAGATAAAAAGAAGCCTTGCCAAGATTTTGAATCGGGGATGCCTAATCCGAGACATCCAATCTTGGCAAGTCTTTTTTTTATTACCCCTTATCCGAAAATTCAGGATAAAGCATCATTCCTCCGTCTACGTAAAGAGTTTCTCCTGTCACATAATCAGAATCGTCGGAGGCCAGCCAAACGGCCACTTTAGCTACATCTTCGGGTTGGCCAATGCGGCGATAGGGAATTAGGTTCATCAACTCTTTCATGTTCTGCTCCGACGACCAAACACTTTTATTAA
>NZ_JAIXST010000069.1 GCF_027484545.1 Runella sp.
CTATTTCTGGAAAAGTGCTTTGTTTAATGTCTTCCATCAGGGTTTCTATTGCTGAAAATGTACCTAAATGAAGGCTCTTCTCTAAATAGGTCACTGTCTTTTCGATTACTTGGCCTGTTTCATCCTCAATTTTTATGGTTGCTTTTAGCATGATTTTGTAGTTTAGTCCAAATTTAACTATTTGCCACCTTTATTTACAGAATGTAGTTTTACAGTAAAAGCGATAGACGCTGCCGGAAATGTCTCCGCCGCAAGTAATACCGCTTCAACTACGACGACTGCCTGCTCAACGGGTGAAATTGTCTATGATGATGCTTTGAACGCCAATTGGGCGGATTGGTCATGGAGTACTACAACCTATTTAAACACGACAAGTCCTGTGCAGCAAGGCACCAAATCCATTCGGGCAGATTACGCAGGATATGGAGGTTTTTCGGTACGAAGAAATACAATACTCAATCCTGCGGCCAATTTAGCTCTCAAGTTTTGGGTATACAGTACGGGTGCGAATGCCTTTACGCTTCAAACGCAAACGGACGACAGCGGTGCGTTCAGTTCTAATTATAATTTTACAACTACTGCAAATCAATGGCAGGAAATTACGGTAACTATGGCAGCGTTGGGTACTCCTACCGCGATTCGCAGAATTAATATTCAGAATAATTCATCCAATAGTGTCACTGCTTATTTTGACAATATTCAATTGACAACGGCTCCTGCCGCTGACACGCAGGCCCCGACTGCACCGACCAATTTGGCAGCTTCGAGTGTGAGCCAAACGGGTTTGACCTTGACTTGGACGGGTTCAACCGATAACGTAGGGGTAGTTAATTGCCAAGTATATCGAGGAACAACTTTGTTAAGCGGGACAGTGACCGGTACAACTTATACCGTGACAGGGTTAGCCTGCGGAACGCAGTACAATTTTAGCGTGACGGCCAAAGACGCCGCAGGAAATACCTCATTAACGAGCAATACAGCCCAATCAACGACACTTACCTGTCCCGATACCCAAGCGCCCAAGCGCCTACTTCACCGACGAACTTAGCCACTTCCAATATCAGTCAAATGGGTTTGACCTTGACTTGGACGGGTTCCACTGATAACGTAGGCGTAGTTAATTATCAAGTGTATCGAGGAACGACTTTGGTAAGCGGAACAGTGACGGGAACAACGTATACTGTAACAGGATTGGCCTGCGGAACGCAATATAATTTCAGTGTAACTTCTAAAGACGCGGCAGGAAATACATCGCCCGTAAGTAATGTGGTCACTCCCACTACGCTTACCTGTCCTGACACTCAGGCACCTACTGCTCCAACCAATTTAACCGCCTCGGCCATCAGCCAAACAGGTTTGACGCTGACTTGGACGGCTTCAACGGATAACATAGGCGTAGCCAATTATCAGGTGTATCAAGGGGCAACCTTACTAAATGGTACGGTTACCGGAACAACTTATGCCGTTATCGGTTTGGCTTGCGGTACAGCGTATAGCTTTAGCGTAAAAGCCAAAGATGCGGCAGGAAATCAGTCGGCAAGCAGCAACACAGTTTCTGCCACTACCTCGGCTTGCGGAGCTTCGACGATTGTGGTGTATGACGAAACCCTCAATACAGACTGGAATGATTGGTCGTGGGCTACAACTCGAAACTTCAATAATACGACTCCTGTGAAAGTAGGTACAAAATCGGCAAAGGTAGATTATACTGCTTGGGGAGCGTTGTCGTTGCGAAAAGTATCAACGACGGTAAATACGACAGCGAGTACAGCGAGTACAGCGGTGCGTTTTTGGCTACGGACACCAACTGCCACTACTGTTAAAGTATATACTTCTGCCACAGATACGGGAGGAGATGCGTCCGGTTATACCTTTACGACAACTGCCAATGTGTGGACAGAGTACATTGTTTCACTTGCACAGTTAGGGAATCCTTCCCAAATCAAACGAATCCATTTCCAAAACTATACAGCCAATAATGTCACGGCCTATTTTGATAACATACGTTTGGTGTCAGTTTCAGGCGCGAGAAACTCGGTTGAAGAAATGGAAGAACAGCCACAAATAAGTGTTTTTCCAAATCCGTCAACGGGTATCATAAATGTCGGCTACGTTGCTGAAAAAGCCGAGAAATTAAATGTACAGGTAGTGGGATTGAGTGGACTGATTCTTCAGCAAAGAGAGGAACAAACGGTAAAGGGGCAAAATTATTTCAGCTTAGACTTAAGCGCCGAGAAGATAGGTTTTTATCTGATTCGTTTACAGACTGAATCAAAAAGTAGCACTTCAAAAATTTTGATTCAGAGTTAGTTACAAAAAGAATCCCGACTTCTCAGTCGGGATTCTTTTTTATAATTGTTCTCACGTTCGCCTTCTTTCATCAGAATTATCCAGTGAAGCAGTAGAGCCGCAAAATTTTGCGGCTCTACGATTTAGGTTATTTACTCGTTGTTTTCACTTCCTCTTTCACTACTTTCATCACCCCGTTCATCAGGCGCCAGTGGCCGGGGAAAGTACAGATGTACGGGTAATTGCCCAGTTCGGTCGGAGCCGTGAAAGTAAGACGGTACGTTTGGTCGGGATTGACCAACGGCGTGAACGCAATTACCTGAGGCAGATTAGGCACATAATTTTTCTCGGCCGCATCTTTTTGCGTAATCATCTTATCAGCCGCATTTCCCACGATGTCGGTAGATTTTGGCTTGATAATCACTAAGTTGTGTTGCATTGCATCTGGATTGTCGAATGTTAGTTCAACAGGCTTGCCTGCGATTACGGTAAACTCTTTGACATCAAACTTCATTGCCTCTTTGATAGACTTGATTTTGACAATCTGCAAATTCGGGTCAACCGGAACCAAAGCATTAGCCCCGAAAGATTCTACAATGCCCGTAAACTTAGCTTTCAAATCTTCCGAAATTGTTTCTTTGGTGCTTACCAACAACATTTTATTAGCATCGTTGGTGGTCACTTTGCGACGAGGATTCCAACCATTTACAATCCCTTTCAAGACCGCGTAGCGAGCGTCGCTGTCCAACGTATTGGCTTTGGCAATCAACGCAACAACGGAGTCCGGACTGATTGTAGAAGAAGCATAACTCCGTGCGGCGCGCTCTAACGCAAAGTCAGAAAGTTTGGCAGGTCGTTTTACATCAAATGTTTTGCTGAACGAATTGTTCTTCACGTCATCTTCTTCCGGAATCAGGTTGTCGGCGTCGATAGAAGCACTGATGCGTAATTTTCCTGCCTGTTCAGCCGTAAATCCGAATCGTCCAACCCAAGGTCCATTATTATTTTCAACCAATTGAATGGTTTCTCCCGCGCCGATACCATTTTTCAATTGATAACTCACGTTATTGATTTTCAATCCTAATCCTTCGATTTGAACTTTCACGACCGGAACCGTTTCTTTCGGAATGGCCGCTCCTTTGTTGGTCACTTCAATGGTCACCGCCGCATATTCCCGTACAAAAGGTTGAGCGGGAGTCGTCGTGATATTGGTAATAGCCAAGTCGGGTTTAGTAGCCGTGTGGGCTGCGTGATTGGCATCGGCTGCTTGGGCCGTGGAAGCATTGGGTCCGTGCATGGCGCTGTGGTCATGGTTCATCGGAGCGGGTGCTGTGCCTTGCGACGGTCCGCCGTGCGACGGTCCGATCTCTGCTTTCATTCCAACAGTACGTTTGGCCAAATAGGTTTTCATCAATTTGCCGCTGTGCGCATTCAAAATAATGGAAAACGCATCGGGCAGCCAACGGTCGTCGGCTTCGGTTGAACTTTCAAAACGAGCCAAAACGGCCTTTTCAACGTCAGGAGTTAACGGTGTTTCGGTAAATTTCAAAAGTGAATTGAGTACCACCAAAGGCTCGCTGTCATTCAATATATTATTCGCTAAAAGTGCCTGAGCGGTAGCGGTGGTAGGAGGCAATACCTGCAAAGCATTTTTGCGAACAGCGGCACTTGGGTGTTTCAGCGCGGCGGTTACTGCTTTCAGGACGTTTTCGTCGGACAAAGCTCCCAAGCCCTGCAAAGCCCAAAGCGCATGAATCGCGGCAGGATTAAGGCCAATTTCGTCAACAGATGGGTCATTTACGAAGGCAACTAATTGAGGAACTACATCTTTATTTCCTCGTTCAACCAACAAGCGCTGGGCTTGAGTACGCCAAAACATATTAGAGTTTTTGAGAGCCGCTACCAATTCTGCGGGACGGTCTTTGCTCAATGAAACTGGCGTATACGCAGGCGCTTGTTTGTAGCCTACGCGGTAAATCCGACCGTGGGTGTAATCGCGGAGGTCAGTTTCGTACGCATTTCCGGTACCCATTTTGAAGCCATCCGGCTTAGGATTGTGCTGAATGATAAAGCTATACCAATCGGCTACCCAAACGGCACCGTCAGGACCTACTTCGGCAAAAACAGGTGAAAACCACTCGTCCACGCCCGCCATTAGGTTAAAGGCTTCTTTGTCTTCGTAATCGGTACCGTTTTTAACCATTTGGTTTTGGTGTACCACGTGACCGGTAGGCTCCGTGACGAAGGCAATTTGATTCCAGTATTTCTTAGGGAACGCCCGTGCGGTATAGAAATTATGCCCCGAAGCAGCGGTAAAACCTCCAAACACGTCCACCTGACGGATGCGTGGGGTAACGGTCTTCATATCTTTGTGGGTATCGGTTCCGCGGCTTCCGTTGTCGCGGCCCATGCCTGTATTGCCCGTGAAATAACGGTGCGGAATCGCCATGTACCAACCGTGTGAGTTGTTGGCCGTGGAGCCAAATACATCGCCTGCTTCGTTGAACGAAAAGCCCCAGGTATTGTTGGACGTACTGGTAATCCACTCCATTTTAGAACCGTCAGGTTTGAAACGGAAGAACGCCTGACCGAATTTAAGGCTGTCCGCATTCTCTTTCAGTTTTCCTTCAAAGCCTGAATAACCCACACAACCCCAAATCCAGTTGTCGAAGCCGTAGTGCAAGTTGCTCGGACCTGCGTGCGTATCGCCCGTACCAAAACCGGAGAATAAGATTTTCTTTTCGTCAGCTTTGTCATCGCCGTTGGTATCTTTCAGGAAGACCATGTGCGGTGCCTGGCTGACAATCAAACCGCCGTTGGCAAACACCATACCCGTCGGGATGCTCAACCCCTCCGCAAAACGCGTGAATTTGTCGGCTTTGCCGTCTTTATCGGTGTCTTCACAGATCAAAACATAGTCAGTGCCACCTGTATCTTTACGCTCGTTGGGGTAATCTTTGGTAATTAACACGTACAACCGTCCGCGCTCGTCCCAGCTCATGGCGATGGGGTGTTGAACATTTGGCTCAGCGGCAAACAAATCCAACGTAAAATCGGCCGGAACCTGAATGTGTTTCATGGATTCCTGCGGAGTCACGGCGTTTTGCTCCAGTTGAGGCCCAGGGCGCTTTTCGTAATTGGGAAGTTTGGCTTCTTTGTACGTAAAAGGCAATGGGTCAAGTGCGGTCAAATTTGAAATCGCTTGCTCTCCTACGGCCCAACGAATCCCTTTTTCCAACATTTTCATAAACTCCGGCTGACTCCAAGTACGGTCATCGTGGCCGTATGCCGTGTAGAAAATGCGGCCTTTGCCGTGCGTACGTACCCAGGTGTAAGGTTCGGTTTTGGTATTAGGTTTGTCTTTGTACTGGTCAGGCTGAATTTCTCGCTCGGTCAGTACTAAGTTATCAGGTTGGAGTTTGCTGTGCAGATACGTTTCGTCCAGTGTTTTGAATTGCTTCACACCCATGATGGCAGGGTGATTGGGATTGGTCCAAACGGGGCGAATGGTATCCCACGTATGCCGCCAAAACTGACCGCCCATGATTTTGACCAATTCATCCGAATTGCGGAAACAATACGATGCGCAGTGAACGGGAATAAACCCTTTACCACTCGCGATGTAGTCTACCAAGGCGCGCTCCTGAGGTTTGCTGATGGTATCCCAGTTGGCATAAAGTAAAACGCCGTCATATTTGGCCAAGTTGGTTGGATTGAGGTCGTCCAATTGGTCAGAATACGTAAAGTTAATGCCTTTGCTTCCCAGCGCAGACATGATGGCGGGTACACGCTCAATGGGGCGGTGGTGGCCATTGTCGCCCAGAAAAAGAATTTCCAGACGGCGCGGGGTCACGGGTTGGTTAGATTGGGCCGTTTGTGCCGGTTTTTGAGTAGCGCATTGCCACATCAAAATTGCAAGCAAAACAATGGGTAGGAGACGTTTCATTTTAGAAATCAGGTAATGTTTTTACAATTAGTGTTCTATCTCTTCCAAAAAATCAAATAAATATTGTTCGTCGTATTCTATTGCAAAATCAGACAGCATTTTTAGGTATTCTTCTCGGAATGTTCGTTTTCGATGATGTTCTTCTTGATTGTTGATATATTTAATTACCGCGTCAATTTGTGACCTGCTGTATGAAAAAGCTCCATAGCCACGTTGCCAACTGAAATTGTTATGACGAAAATGCGATTTCAGGAATTTGTTTGATGAAGTTTTTATTTCTTCAACTAAGTCAGCAAGAGAAACGGAAGTGCCATACCCAATAAAGATGTGGATATGGTCAGACATTCCATTGATTGCCAATGGCTTTGACCCTTGCTCTTTAATTATACCTCCTATATACGCGTATAATTCATTTTTCCATGTATTACGAATAAGGCTTTCACGACCTTTGACAGCAAAGACAATTTGGATATAAAGCTGTGTATAGGTGTTTGCCATGTTCTACAAATATTACGGTGCGCTGCACCTTTGGGGTTTTGAAACTGGTGTTTTTCTACAAATATTACGGTGCGTTTCACCTTTAAATAAGCCGCAGAGCGGCGTAATATTTGTAGAAAAAAATATGTCGTTTACCCATTAAAATCGGGCAAATACATAATCTTGCCACCCTGCATGGCCGATTCGTGCGCCAAAATACCGACCGACGTCCAGTTGGCCGATTGGACTGCATTGGGGAACGGGTCACGATCTTCGACCAAAGCCGATAAAAACTCATGCGCTAAGTGCGGGTGTGAGCCGCCGTGGCCTCCTCCCTGTGTAAAAGAAAGGTGCGTGTTTTCCGTAATGTCGTATACCCCTCCCGTGGTAAATGCCTGAATTTCTTCGGGTAACAAATGCGCATAATCGGGCGTAGTTACGCGTTCCGGAATTTCGTGTTCTTCTTTTTTGGCAGTATGAATGACGGCTTCTTCTCCTTCGATAAGCGGCCATTCAAAGGATTTTTTAGAGCCATATACCTCAAAGCTTTCGCGGTACTGACGCGCTACGTCAAACAGCGAGCGGTATACATAAGCGCTTAAATCGCTGTCTTTGAACTTGATATGTGCTGACTCCACCGCAAAAGGTGAATTGTGAATTTTGGCTAAATCTTCATGAATTGTTCCCGAACCAAAACACGAAACGTATTCTGCTTCCAATCGCAACAAACCGGCTACCGGTCCTACGCAGTGCGTAGCGTAGTGCATAGGAGGCAAACCGGGCCAATAGTCCGGCCACCCTTCCATGTCCTGCTGATGTGAAGCTTTCAGAAACTGTACCTTGCCGAGCTCGCCTTTTTCGTATAATTCTTTCACAAATAGGAATTCACGAGCATACACCACCGTTTCCATCATCATGTATTTTTTGCCCGTTTCTTTGCAGGTTTTTACGATTTCCAGACAGTCGGCTACCGAAGTCGCCATCGGTACAGTACAGGCCACGTGTTTGCCCGCGCGCAAGGCCTTTAAGGTTTGTTCGGCGTGGTTGGGGATGGGAGAATTGATATGAACGGCGTCAATATTGGGGTCTTTTAACAATTCGTCGTAATCTGAATAACGTACGTCAATGTTGAAAGCATCGCCGATGGCGTTGAGTTTTTCGACATTCCGCTGACAAATAGCGTATATATTCGCGTTAGGATGGCGCTGATAAATGGGAATAAATTCGGCTCCGAAACCGAGCCCTACAATAGCGATGTTGATTTTTTTAGACATAGTATGGTTTGATTTTTGCAACCACATAGTGACATAGGTCACATAGTAGTTTTAGGTTTTTGAGGGGTATATTTATTTTTCTTTGAAATATAGAGCACTGTGTATAAAGAAACTATGTGTTCTATATGCCTATGTGGTTACATGAGTTGCGAATAAAAGCCAAGCCATCCCGCATCAATTGTTCCTCGGAATCAAACATTTTTCGCCAAATATTAGCGGCGGGAAGCTTAGGACTGAACGCTTCAATACTCAGCCAACCGTCGTAATTAATGTCTTTAATGGCCTGAAATGTTCCTGCCCAATCGACATTGCCTTTGCCAGGAGTGCTGCGGTCGTTTTCAGAGAGTTGGATGAACGAGATGCGGTCGCCCATTTTACGGATACAGTCACCGATATTTTTCTCTTCAATGTTGGCGTGGAAGGTATCAAACATGATTTTGCAATTGGGATGCGCTACATCGTCTACAAAACGAATCAATTCGTCGCCGCAACTTGTCAGATATAATTCAAACCGATTAAGGTATTCCAAGCCCAAAACGATGCCTTGACTTTGGGCATATTCGGCCAATTGATGAACACCTTCTACGCCCCATTTCCATTCGTCGGGGGTAGCGGGTTGACCCGTAAAAACGCTCATAGCCGAATGGTACGGCCCCATGAGTTTGGTCGCTCCCAACACAGCGCCGCAGTCTACGATTCGTTTGAGGTTGGCAAGCGCATCAGCCCGGATGGAAGCGTCAGGGCTGATAAGGTTTTCGTTTGGCCCGCAAAACGTATCACATTCGCGGTGAAGTCCCAATTCGTCTAATTTTTTGCGCCAACTGTGCCAAGCATTCGGATTGGTATTGAAAATAGGTACCTCCACTCCTTCAAATCCAATTTCGTGAATCAATTCAAGCGTTGGGAAAAGACTTTCGTCAATTTGAGTGCCCCAAAGGAGCAAATTCATACTGTATTTCATAATGCAATTTTATGGAGAAATAATACTAAAAACCTCTTTTTTATTTGCAAATTTTGACTGTATTTTGATTAAAATTAAAAACAATAAGTAAAAGACTGTTAAAATTAAGTTAGTACAGGCTAAATACGTTCTCTAAAAATCGTCTGACATAACTTCTTTTAGAAGGTCAATTTGCTCCATATCTCCTACCTTTGTGCATGGATTATTTTAAAAAGTTGCTTGAGTTATTGAAAATTGAACGGGAAGAAGACCATAATCAATACCGTAAACTCACCGAACAGACCTCCGTTTCCGAACGTCGAGCCAATGGTTTGACGTGGTATCCTGTGGCTATTCGAGGAAATGAAATGAGTCGGGGAGACTACTTGACTGTCGAGCTGGAACGCACCACTCACCAAGATATTTCGCATCAGTTTCGGTTTGGAATGCCTGCCGTATTTTTTGGAAATCATGATCCCAAAAATGACCGAGTGGAAGGCACCGTAACCCACGTAAATGCTAATCGGTTGAAAATTACCTTGCGCACCGACGAGCTGCCCGAGTGGACTCGCGATGGTAAGTTGGGTATCGATGTGCTTTTTGACGATAACAGTTACGAAGAAATGCAGTCTGCCCTCAAGCAGGCAACGGCTATTGACGCAAAAGGTGCCAACGATTCAATAACGCGTTTGGTACAAATTCTGACGGGAGAGAAAGGGTCGACTTTTCAGGTACCAACTTTTCAGGTACCTGTTCCGACCTTAAATTCTTCGCAACAATCTGCTGTGCATAAAATACTGAATGCCAACGAACTGGCAATTGTTCATGGGCCTCCGGGTACGGGGAAAACCACTACGTTGGTGCAGGCTATTAAGGCGTTGGCTAAGCGAGATAACCAAAAAATCTTGGTAGTAGCTCCGAGCAATACGGCTGTAGATTTGTTGAGTGAGAGACTGCACGAAGAAGGACTCAATGTGTTGCGGGTGGGAAATCCCAATCGAGTTACCGAGCGACTCATGTCGTTGACGTTGGATAGTAAAATGGCCGAGCATCCCCAAATGAAAGAATCCAAACGCCTCAAAAAGCAGGCGCAGGAATTCAAAAACATGGCGCATAAGTACAAGCGTAACTTTGGAAAATCGGAAAGAGATCAACGAAAGTTGCTTTTTGACGAAGCCCACAAAATCATGAAGGAAGTCGGCAATACGGAGCAATACATCATTGATGATTTGGTAGCTAAAGCGCAGGTGATAACAGCTACTTTGGTTGGCTCAAATCATTATACGGTACGCGATGTGCGGTATCATACGGTGGTAATCGATGAAGCGGGCCAAGCGCTCGAACCCGCCTGTTGGATTCCCATTTTGAAAGGGCAAAAAGTAATTTTAGCCGGCGACCATTGTCAATTATCTCCCACGATAAAATCAGACACGGCAGCCCGCAGCGGACTCAGTACGACACTCCTTGAAAAATGCGTAGAGATTCATCCCGAGGCCGTTACGCTGTTGGAAGAGCAATACCGTATGAATGAGCAGATTATGGGCTATTCTTCCCAAATTTTTTATCAAAACAAGCTCAGAGCGCACACTTCGGTAGCGAAACGATTGCTGTTTACCGGTGATAAACCGGTGTTGTTTATTGATACGGCGGGTTGTGGTTTTGAAGAAAAATTGGAAGGTACCAGCAGTACTAACCCCGAAGAAGCGGGGCTATTGCTCAAACATCTTATTCAACTCGCCTTACAGTGGGAAGCACAAACTACGAACGAGACCTTTCCAAGCATTGCGATTATTTCTCCTTATAAACAGCAGATTCAGGTAATCAATGAGCAATTAACTCATGTGCCTGAGCTTGAACCCTATCTTGCCTTTATTTCTGCCAATACAGTAGACAGTTTTCAGGGACAGGAACGGGACATTGTTTACATCAGCATGACCCGCAGCAATCAGGAAGGAAACATTGGCTTTTTGGCGGATATTCGGCGCATGAACGTGGCAATGACTCGCGCTCGTAAAAAAATGGTGGTAGTCGGTGATAGCGCTACTCTCGCTCAACTTCCGTTTTATGCCGACTTTATTTCGTATACCGAAAGCATTGATGCTTATCTGAGTGCTTGGGAATTAATATAGTTATCTAAAAGGTTATGACTTTATTTTAACTATAATACAAATTGTTTTAGTTATTTTTGGTTAAATAAAGCTAACCCATCCTAATTATGCGTATCCCACTACGGAAAGAACTCAATCTTCCCACGGCTTCTTTTACGGCCATTGAGTTGATAGAGCCGCACTTTGATTCAAATTGGCATTTTCATCCGCACTATCAGGTTTTTACAGTTTTGGAAGGTTCCGGAACACGTTTTATTGGAGACGATATTCGGCATTTTGAAGCGGGCGATACTGTATTTTTAGGCCCAAACATTCCGCACCTTTGGCGCAGCGATCGTGCTTATTTTGAGGGAAACTCAGATTTGAAAACGCACGGAATTGTCGTGTATTTTACGGAAGATTTTTTGGGAGAACACTTTTTCCAAAAACCCGAAATGCACACGTTGCGACAATTATTGGAAAAAGGAAGACGAGGGCTTGACATTACGGGCAATGCGCGTGAACATGTAAAAAAAAGCTTGCAGGAACTCGTTGTGGCTGATGGCTTCGGCTCCGTTTTGCAGATGCTTACTACGCTGCATCATATTTCGCTTTCATCGGAGGTTTCGTATATCACGAGTGTGGGGTACGTTAATACGCATAAGGTGTCGGAGACGGAACGGATGCAAAAAGTACACGAGTACGTGATGAAGCATTTTAAGGAAGAAATTCGCCTCAATGAGGTGGCTGCCCTTACGAATATGACAGAAGCAGCCTTTTGTCGCTATTTTAAAAGTCGAACAAATAAGACGTTTTCGGACTTTGTAAGCGAAATTCGCGTGGGGTATGCGTGTAAGCTGTTGGTAGAAGAAAAATATTCTGTGACTCAAATATGTTACGAAAGTGGGTTCAACACCGTCTCAAACTTCAACCGTCAGTTTAAAAACTTAACCAATAAGTCTCCTTTGCAATACCAAAAAGAATACCGGCGGGCAGAAGGGTAACGAAGGAGGTGAATCATACCAATGGCTGAACATTTAGAAACGGGTAAATTAGGCGAAGATAAAGCCGTGACTCACTTGGAGGAAAAAGGGTACGAAATTTTAGTCCGCAATCACCGACACCGACACGCAGAGATTGATATTATTGCAAAAAAGAACAAAATTTTAGTTTTCGTTGAGGTCAAAACCCGCACGAATGTGAGCTATGGTATGCCCGAGGAATTTGTAGATGCGACCAAACGACGATTAATAATGAAAGCTGCTGAACAGTATATTTTTGACCGAGACTGGCAAAGCGACATTCGATTTGATGTAGTATCAGTCGTTATTACTCAAAACACCGTCAAAATTCACCACATTGAGGATGCGTTTTATTGATTTTTAGGTAAGAAGAAGGAAATAAGAGATAGGAGGCAGGAAGTAAGAAATAGGAGGTAGGAAATACCCTTATTCTTTCATCATACATCTGACTTCATACATCCCTGCTTCCCATTCTATCAAATCCAATCTCCTCCTTCTCTAACAGGCCTATGATTTTGGGGCTGTCCTGAATGATAATTTTAAAGTTTTTTTGTTGAACGTCTTCGTCATCATCAACCCACTTCCAATCTTCGGCGGTAGCATCCAATAAATTAAACAATTCCAGAATTTTAGCCGGTTTTTCCTGAGCTAAAAACCCTTCCGTATTGGTAATGTATAAAGCTACATCAGCCTGTTTGATCCATTCCAAATCATTGAGAAGTTCGTCGAGTGATTCGAGATTATGTTCAAAATATTCCGGAAAAGAGAGCGCTTTCTCAATCGCTTGATAAAAGGATTTAAGAGTGGGTGTTTTTGCCCCGTCTATTTGACCGATTCGGTATTTTTTGAAATCGGCTAAAGCCGCGTTTGAAGGTATAATCAGGAAATTGGGCATGATTTGAAGAGTAAATAAGTTTAAACGGAGGGTGTTTTTTGAGATACTTTTTGGGATGCTTCTATTCGTTTTTGACGATAACTTTGGTCCGCTATGTCTCGCAACGTGTTGAGCGAATCGGCAGTGTTGCGCGAAGAAACACCACCATAAATAACTCCATCAATAGAGCGGAGTGCCTCGGCCAATTGCTCATCAGGAAGACTGTCAATAATCTCTTTGGTTGTATAAGTAGCGTACGGCTTGCGTTCCAAACGTTGCAGGTAAATTTTCCAAAGTACCACCACTTTCTCCGCGTTTTCAATCCCTTTCGCTCCATTAATATCCCGAGTAAGGCGAGAAAAGCTTCGCCGAAATTCTCTATTTCGCAGAAACATTTGGTACAATTCCCATTGGCGGGTCAAGGCTTCTCCAAACAGCAAATAAACCCCCGTTCCTATCAATAATATCAGGAGAGTTACTAACAGGATAAAGGGAAAGTTGGTTTGATTGCGAAGCGGTACGATCTGAGTATCAGCTTTTAGACGAAGCGTATCCATTTCATTTCCTCGAATCATTTCCTTCAGCCGGATGGAATCTTTTGCAGAATAAACAGCCGTACAATCTCGTCCATTAATAATCCAGACGGGAACAGATATGGATTGGATTTTTTTTAAATCAAAGGAAACTAAGGTATAGACTGCACTGTCTAAACTGCCTGCGGGCCCCGTTTCTGTTGGAAAGTAATCTTGATTGATAACCTCAAAAGGGCGAAAATCAGCGCTGGTGTCTGGGAAGAAAACTTCTAATCTGGGAAGGTGTCGAAAGCTTAATGCGTACTTAAATGGCTTGCCGATTTCAATGCTGTCGGTAAGAAAATAGCCGTTGGGTCGCTGTGCGGAGGCAGTGAATACAGAGTAGTAAAATAGAAAAAAGAGTAGGAACAGACGCTGCACGCTTGAGAATAATTTTTGACGAAATTAACACCTAAAACCTTGAAAAAACAAAAGCGAGGCATAAAAGCCTCGCCAATGAAGTCTACTTTATGTATTCTTTAACGCCTAGTTTCCAGCAAGTTTTGCCTGTAAATTAGCATCAATCGCATCCAAAAATTCTTCAGTATAGAGATAATGTTCGCCGTGATTTACTTTGTTGCCATAGATACAAACAGCCAAATCCTTGGTCATTTTGCCACTTTCTACGGTTTCTACGCACACTTTCTCCAGCGCCAAGCAGAAATCAATCAACGGTTGGTTGCCATCCAATTTGCCTCTGAAAGCCAAGCCGCGTGTCCATGCAAAAATAGAAGCGATTGGGTTAGTAGACGTTGGATTTCCTTTTTGGTGTTCGCGGTAGTGGCGAGTTACAGTTCCGTGAGCGGCCTCTGCTTCCATTACCTGTCCGTTTGGCGTAAGAAGTACCGAAGTCATCAAACCCAATGAACCAAATCCCTGTGCTACGGTATCCGACTGAACGTCGCCGTCGTAGTTTTTACAAGCCCATACAAAGTTACCGTTCCATTTCAAGGCAGAAGCTACCATGTCATCAATCAAACGGTGCTCATAATGTACTTTTCCTTTAAATTCGGCTTCGTAGATTTCTTGGAAAATATCTTTGAAACGACCGTCATATTTCTTCAAAATAGTATTCTTTGTCGAAAGGTACAAAGGCCATCCTTTTTGCATAGCCACTTGGAAACATGAACGAGCAAAACCTTGGATAGATTCGTCAAGGTTATACATGGCCATAGCTACCCCGTCTCCTTTGAAGTTATAAACTTCGTGCTCAATAACGGTTCCATCTTCGCCTTCAAATTTGATGGTTAATTTGCCTTTGCCTTTGGTTACAAAATCCGTAGCGCGGTATTGATCTCCAAAAGCGTGACGACCTACGATAATAGGAGAATCCCAGTTAGTTACTAAACGCGGTACATTTTTGCAAACGATTGGCTCACGGAAAACCGTTCCATCCAAGATGTTCCGGATGGTACCGTTAGGCGATTTCCACATTTGCTTCAAATTGAATTCTTTTACGCGGTCTTCATCAGGAGTAATGGTAGCGCATTTGATACCGACACCGTATTGTTTGATGGCATTAGCCGAGTCAATCGTTACTTGGTCGTTGGTTTCGTCACGGTATTCGATGCCTAAATCGTAGTATTTAATATCAACGTCTAAATAGGGAAGAATAAGTTTATCTTTAATAAAACGCCAGATGATACGGGTCATTTCATCGCCGTCCAATTCGACGACGGGATTAGCAACGGTAATTTTTTCCATGATAGCGACTTGAAATTGGGGATGATGAGTTAAATGAGGGTGCAAATATAACCAACTATGTTTACGAAGCCTCACGCATTTGCCACCAATTTATGACAATGAACAACAACGCAGGAGCCGCATTATACAACGCAAATTGTACCAATACAGACAGGCTGAGAATCAGTGTTGCATTGAATAACAGGGAGATGTAGAAAAAACACGCTGCCAATGGCAAATTTGTGACTACGCAGTTTTTAAAAGCAGTATCCAGCCAACGATATACTATCCCAAAAGCCATATATACTGCTGCTACTAAAAGATAGCCACCATTGTAGAATAATTCGCCTGCAACGGGAATGACTTTGTCCTGAGATACTAAAGAATTGTGATAGGCCAAATTGTAAATATAAGAGCCGCTTTGCTCTCGAAACGCTTTTCCCAAGATTGGAATCGACTCTAAAAGGGAATTGATAAGTGTAAATGAAGGTGGGTGGATGGAAAGCAACGGGGTGATTTGATAAGGACTTCCGAAATAAATTTGATATGCATAAGGAATGTATTCGTCATGTTCCAGATAATTGCCGAAAAGAATTCCTGTCTGTTCGGAATCTAATGAAGGTTGTACACGCACATAGCCAAAGAAAAATGACAGTATAATAAGGGCTAACGCTATTGAAGCAGGCCAAAACTTACGACGCGTTCGCCAACGGACACACATAACGCTCAAAAACATTAGAAATGGGTATACCATATTTGACCGGTTACTACTCAGCGTACCTGCTGAACAAAGTAAAAGCCAAAGAATCTGCTTCAACCAATGAATTTCAGCTTTCTTTCTTTTCTGGTCGTACCACGCCAAAAGTGTACCAAAAGGCCAAAATCGTTGCCCTACGTTTGCCAGAAAACCTCCAACAGTTCCGTTTTGTTCTACGATTTCGAGGGTTACGTAGGTGAAAATCGCCCCTGAGAAATAATTACTTAGCGAGCCATAAAGCAAAAAAAGAGAAATAAGGGCAATAGTGAAATAAATTCCGGCCCACCTTTTTAGAGAATTAAGAGCAACAATGGGATGGATAGCCTGTTTTTGCGGAAAGAGCCCCCAACCTATTACAAAGGCCACAAAAGAAATAATGGTTATGATGATTTCTGTAGAGATATCCTGATTAATATAGCTCTCAACCGGAATCATGTTTCCTACAAACAGGATTACTAAAGGGATAATAACGAGTTTGTTAAGCCACAAAAATAGCATAACATTTTTTGGCGTCAGGACGATTGAGTCGGACTTGAAATTTGGAATTGTGCCTGTGATACTTCCCCAAGCTAAGGGCAATAGCAGCAAAAGAAGGTCATTTTGAGGGTTAAAAACGGAGTCAAATTGTAAGAGTATTGTAAAAGCTATTCCACAAAAAAAGAATATGGACAATTGACCTCGCCAAGTTTTATTCAATTTCAGTATCAAGTTTGTGCTAAATTTGTGCTAAATTTTAGTGAACCATTCGCCCTATTTTTTGACCAAAAAACAACAAAAAGTCACCGCTTAGTCAATCAAGGTTGCGAATGGTGTTGGAGCTACTTATTTTCGTAAAAAAATCGACGGATATGACGAAGAAAAAAACAACCCCGCCCGAAAGCACTGAAAAGCCGCGTGTTCACAAAGATTTGGATGGCTTTGATATTAAAATCAATTCATTCGGAGAAATCACCTCGACGATTGATATTGATAAAATTAATCAGTTCCTGAACAAGCACGTGGATGATAAAAAACTGCGCTCACGCGATGACTTAAACGAAAACCCCGAAGAATAACCAACTACAAAAAAATGAACTCACACGAAATTGATTACAAGATTATCGGCGAGGATATTCAAATCGTCGAAATCGAATTAGACCCCAACGAAACGGTCATTGCCGAAGCAGGTTCCATGTTGTTCATGGAAGACGGCATTCAGTTTGAAACCAAAATGGGCGACGGCTCCAGTGCTACCCAAAGTATCATGGGCAAGATTTTTCAGGCAGGTACACGCCTCCTCACGGGAGAGTCACTGTTTATGACCCATTTTACCAACCGTGGCTATGGCAAACGCAAAGTAGCCTTTGCCGCGCCTTATCCTGGTACGGTAATGCCTATCAATTTGTCGAATATCTACGGCAATTCGCTGATTGTACAAAAAGATGGATTTCTCTGCGCAGCAATGGGTACCAAACTGAGCATTCACTTCAATCAACGACTGGGAAGCGGCTTGTTTGGTGGTGAAGGTTTCATTTTACAAAAATTACAGGGAGACGGCTTGGCGTTTGTCCATGCGGGTGGAGTGGTGATCGAGCGTCAATTGAACAATGAAACCCTGCGGGTAGATACGGGCTGTGTGGTCGCTTTTGAACCTTCGGTCAACTTCAGCGTTCAACGCGCAGGAAGCCTTAAATCTATGATTTTTGGGGGAGAAGGAATTTTCTTGGCTACCTTGCAAGGCACCGGAAAATGCTGGATTCAGTCCATGCCTATTTCCAAATTAGTAGATCGTCTTTCTCAATATGGCCCGCAGGCTCGTAAAGAAAGCGGTTCCGTATTAGGCGGTTTAGGAAATTTGTTTGAAGATTAAAAAGTAAACGTCGGCGAGGACTGGGCCGCGGCGGCGTACCGCGTCCCCGTTCAAAACCTCGCCGACGTTGGTTTATTAGTCGATTTTACTATTTTTCTTAATTCTTTCCTCCTCCCAACGAAGAAGCGGCACCGCCCAATTGTTGATTCATGGTCACAATTTTGGAGTTCAACGTTTCTATCGCTTTGGCATGACGGGCTTCAATATCAGGCAAATTAACCGTTGATTTTAGAGAAGCTTCGTACTGAAATGCTGGCAACATCCACGACGCGTATCCGCTGTACGGGTCTGAGGATGCGTACAAAGACCGGTACCAAGGCCCGTAAGCCATGCCTTTGGGGTCAATGAATGCTTTTTCCAAATTCCTCAGTTCTTTATTGATGGCGGCAACTTTGGCTCTGTCTAATTGGTCAGAAGCCAATAATGTCTTGATACGACTTTCGTATGCTTCCGCCGTTTGCTTTAAGGTTTCCACTTGCGCCAACAACTTCTCAATTGAGTACGAAGGCTGATAGACTTTGATTGCTTTTTCGGCGGTTTTGAGGTGAGTAGCCAAATCCGTAGCATAGCGAGAAACGTCGTAAGGCAGAATATCGGCGTTGGCTAAACGCAACGACATGGTTCCTACTACCTGTTCTACCATCGGACCCATTTTATAGGTTGAGTCCACAAATTTATTGTAGAAAAACAAATCGTCGTACTGTGAGTGGTACAAGGTGGGACCGCCGGTGCCCGCACTCAAGGAAGGAATTCCCGCGTGCATATAAAAAGCGATGTGGTCTGAGCCCCCGCCCAAGTTGCCAATCGTAGGTTCGCTTTCATTGGAAACAGGTGCTGAGCCGCTTATGGCTGCTGTACTGCCTCTTCTGCCCCCTTTTTGCGCCATCCAATGTTCGTAAACCGTTTTGTTGGAATCGGGATAGTCTACGGCCTGAGAAGCTTCAATCAATAGTTTTTTCAACGAAGGCGAAGCGCTGCCTCCAAATATTTTCCCCGATACTGCTGCATCGTAATTCATGTAAGCCACGGCTTTGGCGGCCAATTCATCACGCATTTGTTCGACCCATTCGGTCGAGCCAATCACGCCGTGCTCTTCCGCATCCCAATGACAGATTTTAATGGTACGTTTAGGTTTTTGCGGCAGTTTCCCCAAAGATTCGGCCAAGCTCAACAACATAGCAGTACCGCTGTTGGGGTCAGTAGAGCCATACGACCAAGCATCGTAGTGGCAACCCGCAATGATCCATTCGTCAGGAAATTCACTCCCCGTCAACGTACCCACTACTTCATATACGCGTACAAAATCTTTATCTTGCTTTACTTTCAACCGCACTTTCAGCACCGGACCTCCTTCCAAACGATAGGCCATGGGCAATCCACCCTGCCAACCCGCAGGCACGGCTTTGCCAGTCATGCGTTTGAGGATTTCAACGGCCGAACCCCAGGGCAAAGGCGTAACGGGAATTTTATGAAACGCTACATCTTTGGGGTCAAGACGTTTGATTTTCTTAACGCCGTCAAGAGGCAATGCGGGCTCAAAAGGCGTAAGCGGATCGCCCGTAAAATCAACGGTCAGCAATGAGCCGCGCTGAATGGTATTATCGCTGGGTTGTGAGCCTTCGGGAAAGGTAATTCCTTTCATATAACCACTATCGTAGGGGTCGGTATAAATGATGACACCCGCTGCGCCTGCCGCTTCGGCGTGTTTGGCTTTATAACCACGAAAGTTGCCGCCGTAACGTGCAATGACAATTTTTCCTTTGACCGAAATGCCCATGGCTTTCAGTTGTTCAAAATCTTCTTTACGGCCATAGTTCGCATAAACTACCTCCGAAGTAACATCGCCCGACCCCGAATAAGCATTCCAACCGGGCGTAAGCCGTGAATCTCCTGAGTACTTGTCTTCGGGCAAAATAAACTCACGATTATTGAGCGGCATCCGAATGGGCTCTACAACTTCAACAATGCTTTCGCCCGGACTTTTGGATAAATAAATATCATGCGGGAAAATTTCAACTTGCAAGCCTGCCTTCCGCATTACGTCCACGATGTAGTCGCGGACTTTTTCGTTTTCGGGCGTTCCTGCCAAGTGCGGCACGCTGGTCAGTTTATACAAATGATTTTTGTACCGTTCTGCCGATTGCTTGGTGCGGTATTCCTGTTCGGCTTTTTCCTGTTTAGTTTGATTGGAGGGGGTAAAACCGCTAATGATTTTCTGGGCCTGCACACACGTGCCAAGCAAAAGAAAGCCGCCAATGAGAAAAGATACTTTCATAAGGTATGTTGGTTGATGATGAATTAGAGAGTAGTTTAGGTTGGTTTAGCAAGTTAATAAAATCTTTTAAAAACCCATTAACAATCATTAACCGAGCCGTTATAAACCTTTACCAATTTTAGCGTTCTAAGAGTAAAACCAAGCAAAATAAGTTTTACCACAAACCAAATAAAGGCCATGAAAAAGTTAGTGTTTGCAATAGCCATGATTTTAGTAGCTTTCGGTAGCGCCAATGCCCAATGGGGAAACAACGACCATAATCGCCGCAATGACGATCGTTACGACAATCGTCGTAATGACCGTGATGGATATGACAATCGTGGTGGATATAACAATCGTGGTGGATACGATAACCGTGGAGGAAGAGGTGGAAATATGGGCGACCGAATTGATGATTTTCAACGCGAAGCTCGTCGCCGAATTTCGGACGGAATTGCCCAAGGGTCACTTTCGTCTCGGGAAGCAAAGCACTTAATGCGTGATGTAGAACGTATTGAGCGTAAAGAGCAGATTTTCTGGCGCGACCGCGTACTTGACCCTCGCGAACGTCAGGAATTGACTCAAGACTTGTATGCGTTAAACCGAGAAATTACTCACGAAAAGCGAGATAGTGAACGCTCTACCTATGACGATTACGGTCGTAATGGGCAGCGTAATAGAGGATGGTAATACGCGACAAAGGGCCGAAATTTTCGGCCCTTTGTTTTTTGCGTAAACGCAAACTTCTTACCTGTCTGACTATTTATTCTGCCTTTAAACTTTTTACAGGATTGTTCAAAGCCGCTTTAATGGACTGAAAACCAACGGTTAAAAAAGCAATCAGCACGGCTAAGCCACCCGCTACGGCAAATACCCACCACGAAATGGAAATACGATAGGCAAAATCCTGTAGCCATTTGTTCATGAAATAATAAGCAATGGGCGAAGCAATGACAATGGCAATTAACACAAGCAACAGAAAGTCTTTGGAAAGCAAAGCGGTGATACTCACCACCGACGCACCCAATACTTTCCGGATACCGATTTCTTTGGTGCGCGATTCTACCGTAAACGTGGCCAACCCAAACAGCCCCAAGCAGGCAATAAAAATAGCCCACAGCGAGGCCGTTGTAAAAATACGGCTGTACTGTTGTTCCGAAACGTAGAGTTTGTTAAAGTTCTCGTCTACGAAGAAGTAATCAAACGGATTACCTGTAAAGTAATTTTTATACAATTTGTCCAAAGCCGCAATCTTTTCCGGCATTCGGTCGGCAGTCAGGCGAATGGTAAAATAAGCGCTGTTGTTTTGGGGATAAAAAATAATGGGGTCAATCGCTTGCTGTAGGCCGGTATGATGATAATCTTTGACCACACCAATGATTTCGAGGTAGCGCTCATCCCATTTGATTTTGGTTTGGAGTGCCTGTTCAGGAGAGGTAAAGCCCAATTGCTGAATAGCTCGCTCATTCATCAGTACTTTACTGTTTTGGTCCCATTCTACATTGCACTCTTCGGCGGTAAAATTGCGACCGGCCTTCAGCCCGATTTCGTAGGCTTTCAGAAAACGATTGCCGATAATGGCAAAAGCATACGTTTTGAATTCATCGCCTGATTTAGAATTGGGTTGGGTAAATCCGGCTGTTTTAAAGTTGTACCAACCGCTCGGAATACTTCCCGACGTGCAGTAATCCTTTACGTAACTTTGCTGCGTCAATTCATTCCAAAAGGCATTTTTACGCGTTGAGTATGTACTGTCTTTGCCCACTTCCGGCCCGCGAATCACCAATAACTGCTGCGTATTCATCCCCAAATTCTGACTTTGCATGTAATTCAATTGGCTGTAAATGACGATTGTAGCCAATACTAAAGTCACAGAAATAGAAAACTGAACAACCACCAACGACTTTCGTAAAAAAGCACCTTTAGAAGTTTTGTTCAGTTGGCCTTTCAGCGTTTTGATGGGATTAAAATTAGACAATGCAAAGGCCGTATAGGCTCCTGATGCCAATGAACCAAACAAGACAACGGCCAATCCCCACATCCAGACAGAGGTAAATCCCAATGTTTTAAGCGAGAGCGGTTTATCAAGCAATTCATTAAAATAGGGTTGCAATAAAGTAACCAACACAAGCGCCAACCCAAATCCCAAAAAATTGACCAAGACGGATTCACCCAAAAATTGCTTTACCAAATGCCCCTGCGTAGCGCCAATTACTTTCCGAACTCCTACTTCGTTGGCACGTTTGAGCGAATTGGCCGTCGAAAGATTGATGTAATTGAACCAGCCGATGATTAAAATCAGGAAGGCAATTCCTCCAAGCATATACACGTATTTGAGGTTACCCAAAGTTTGGAGTGTATCATTGAGCGATGCCGCTAAGTGCATGTTTTTGAAGGCTTGCAACCGAAAACGAACATCGTCATTTTCTTTACCCAATTCGTTGCGCATGGCCGTTAGTTTGGATTCAAAAGCAGTTGGGTTTACGTCTTTAGTAAGTTGAAAAAACAGATTGGTGTATTGAGAGTCAATGTTTTCGGTGTCTGCCCAGCTGTTGCCGGCTAAATTGGCGGGATTTTTTAAAGTTTCCAACGAAAACACCATGTCGTACCGAATATCAGAGTTGTCCGGCATATCGGCATAAATACCTTCAACAGTGAAAGGTGTGGTACCGAACTGATTGGATAGAATTAGTACTTTCCCCATCGCATTTTCGGATCCGAAGTGTTTCTTGGCGGTAGTTTCTGACACAAAGATCACGTTGGGTTTCGCCAATGCTTTGGGTTGACCTGCCTTGAGTGGAAAGCTGAAAAACGAGAAGAAATTGCCTTCGGCGTAGGCAATGTTAGTCTCACGGAAAGATTCGTTATTGGTACCCTCTTTTTTTACTATCCCATTTGCCATGCCGTCGGCAAATCGACAATAGTCTTTGATGTCCGGAAAGCGCTGTTTAGCTCTTGATGCCCAGCCAGGCTCTACTTCTCCCCACGTTGCGCCTTTTTTGTCTTCGTTTATCAGCCGATACATGGTTGGCAAATTGGCGTGAAATTGATTGAAACTCTTTTCGTGACTTACGTATTCGAGAATCAATAAAAAGGCAGCAATTCCCATGGCCAAACCGGCAATGTTAATAAAGCTGTATACCTTGTTTCTGGCAAGATTCCGGAGGGCGATTTTGAGGTAGTTGCGGAACATAACAATGAAAGGGAAATGAGTTCGATACTATTACTTCAAATCGCGTACCAGAACAGTAAGTATTTATTAATCAGCAATTTATATTTTATTTTGTTAAAATAAATGTCCGCAAACGGACAAGATTTGGGTCGTTTGCGGACAAGGAAAATAGATGGAATGGCGTTATTTGAATCTATTTAATAAAAATTTGAAAATTTGTACAAAAAATAAAATTGCTTATGTCTCCTAAATTTCGTATTTTTGCCTGCTTTTTGTACTTCGTATATGACCCTTAAACTGTCAGAAATTGCCCATATCCGGTTTGGATATTATGACGCTCCTGCCGAAGAAGGGGAGTTGCATTATTTGCAGGCCCGGCATTTTGATGATTCCGGTAAATTTACCCGTTTTGATGATTCTTTCATTCCCTCAGACGAAAAAAGTCAAAAGCACATTCTAAAACCCGGTGATATTTTATTGGCAGGAAAAGGCTATCGGCTTTTTGCCTGGCAGTATGAAGGAACACCGAAACTTTCGGTAGCTTCCACCCTCTTTTTTTTTTTTTTTTTCAAAAACCCAGAGCAGGTACTCCCCGAATACCTAACCGCCTTTCTGAATCTGCCCCAAACACAGGCATATCTACGGCATCTGGGGGCGGGCACAAGCATTCCTTCTATCCGAAAAAACGAGTTAAGCGAGTTGGCAGTACCCGTGCCGAGTCTTGAAATGCAACATAATGTCGCACAGATTCATTCATTGCACTTGCAACAGATTCAACTGTTGCAAAGCCTGATTACTGAAAAACAATCCCTTGTTGAAAACCTTATAAACCGATTGATCCATGCTTCCCCTGAAGAGAACATTGAGCCGTGAAGAAATTGCCGCCGTCGTTTGGCGTGGTTGCGATACACTGCGCGGTGCCGTTGACCCTACGCAGTATAAAGATTATGTCCTGACCATGCTTTTTGTCAAGTATCTTTCCGACGTATGGAAAGATAAAGTGGCGCAGTATGAAGAAAAATACGCCGGCGATGCCGAACGCATAGACCGTGCGCTGCGACGCGAACGGTTTTACGTTCCCGCCGAATGTACCTTCGACCACCTGTACCAAAATCGAGGCAATGATGACATTGGCGGCTTGATTGATGTGGCCCTGATGGGTTTGGAAGACGCCAACCGCGCAAAATTGGAAGGGGTGTTTCGTTCGGTGTCGTTTAACTCAGAATCTCAGCTGGGCCCTCCGATCGAACGAAATCGTCGCCTTAAAAACCTGTTAGTCGATTTCTCCGCCCTCGATTTGCAACCGTCGCATTTACAAAATGATGATATTATCGGGGATGCCTACGAGTATCTGATCGGTGAGTTTGCCGGGCAGGCGGGCAAAAAAGCGGGGGAATTTTATACCCCGTCAGAAGTATCGGAAATGCTGGCAAAATTGGTGGCTCCCCGCTCGGGTGACCGCATCTGCGACCCTACCTGCGGCTCCGGCTCGCTCCTGATTAAGGTGGCCAAGGAAGTGGGAAGTGATAACTTTTCGCTGTACGGACAGGAAAACAACGGCAGCACCTGGGCGCTTTGCCGCATGAATATGTTTTTGCACGGCATGGATCGCGCCCGTATCGAATGGGGCGATACGCTCAACAACCCCAAGTTGATTGAAAACGACGCCCTGATGCGCTTCAACGTGGTGGTGGCTAATCCGCCTTTTTCGTTGGACAAATGGGGCGCGGAAAAAGCCATCGGCGACCCGCACAACCGCTACCACCGGGGCGTACCGCCCAAGTCAAAAGCTGATTTTGCGTTCATCAGTCACATGATTGAAACGACCTACGAAACCGACGGGCGCGTGGGGGTCATCGTGCCCAACGGCGTGCTCTTTCGCGGCAGCTCCGAAGGTACGATTCGGCAACGATTGGTAGAAGAAAATCTCTTGGAGGCGGTCATCGGCCTGCCCGCCAATCTGTTTTTCGGGACGGGTATTCCGGCGGCAATCCTGCTCTTTAATCGCGGCAAAGGCACCAATACCGACGTGCTGTTCATTGACACAAGCAAGGAATTTGACAGCGGAAAAAATCAAAACCGCCTCGGAGCCAACAGCATTGCGCACGTGCTTGATACCGTAAGCCGCTTCCGTACCGATGTTCCTAACCAAAGCGACGAAGGACGAGTGTTGGAAGAAAAATACGCTTACCGAGCTACGTTGGCCGAAATAAAGGGCAACGATTTTAACCTCAACCTGCCCCGCTACGTGGATACCTTTGAGGAAGAAGTAACGGTGGACATTGCGGCCACGAAAGCTAAGATTCAACAACTCCGCGACGCCCTTGCCGACACCGAACGACAAATGGAAAAGTACTTGACTGATTTGGGATTCTAAATTTACTTTTTCTGTATGGAGCCGATTCATCATTTTACTGAAATTTTGACGTTGATTCAGCAGGCCCGGCAGCGGGCAGTGGCGAGTGTCAATCGGGAATTGATAGACCTCTATCAAAAGGTCGGCGGATATATCAGCCAAAAAATAGAAATCAGCGAATGGGGAGATGGTACTGTGGTACAACTTGCACGCTATTTGCAACAGCAACACCCTGATTTGAAAGGTTTTAGTCGTCAGGGTTTGTACCGAATGCGTCAGTTTTATGAAGCGTATCGTAATGCCTCCGAAATTGTCTCACCACTGGTGAGACAATTGAGCTGGACGCATCACCTCATTCTTCTCTCGCAATGTAAAACCCCCGAAGAGCGACAGTTTTATTTGTTTTTGGCCGTGAAAGAGTCCTCCCCTTCCCGAACAGCGCCGCATTGCGGCCGTGTTGGGTACGTGGGATACCGCTATTGAGCAAACCACCGAGCTGCTCAAAGCCCTCCGCGCCCGTCATCGCGGCTTGATGCACCAACTCCTTACGGGAAAAGTGCGTTTGCCGGGGTTTGGCGGTGAGTGGCGTTCCGTGAAATTAGGGGAAGTCTTCAAAGAACGTAATCAGTCGGGCTATAACAATTTGCCTTTGTTGTCTATTACTGCCGAAAAAGGGGTCATAAATCGGGATGAATTAGAAAAAAGAGATACTTCAAATGAGGACAAATCAAAATACAAACGCATCTGTGTTGGCGATATAGGCTATAATACAATGCGAATGTGGCAAGGGCGTTCTGCTGTTTCGTCATTAGAAGGGATTGTAAGTCCGGCTTATACAATCGTCACACCGAAAGAGGGTACTGACGTTCAATATATGGGACACTTATTCAAGTTGCCTGAAATGATTCATCGGTTTTACCGTAACTCGCAGGGTTTAGTGGATGATACCCTGAACTGCAAATTCCCAGAGTTTGCAAAAGTAAGAGTTGCCATACCTTCTACCATTCAAGAACAACGTGCCATAGCGCAGGTGTTGGATGCTTCGCTGAAAGAAATTCAGCAGCAGGAGGCCAAATTGGAGGTGTTGCGGGAGCAAAAACGTGGCCTGATGCAGTGCCTACTCACGGGGCGGGTGCGAGTGCCGGTGGCCTAACGCAGCTTAAAAAATGAATGGCAACCTTCGCGGTTGCTTTTTTTGAGGGTTATTTTTTATTTTTGTAACGCTCTACAAAAAATATTTTTCATAAAAGAGCACACTTTTGTGAACTTAATAATTTGTAGAGTGTTTCAAATCGTGTAGATATATTTGAAAATTACGACTGTACGAAAGATGTTCACGGATTTTTACAGATTTACTACGCTGTTTAATTAGTTTCTTCATGATTTACCCGCTGATTTACGCTGATTCTAAAAACCGCAGATAACCGCAGATTTTGGGTTATTAATTAAGTTAATGAGCTTATCTGTGCCAATCTGCGTTGTATCTTAATCTGCGTTTATCTGCGGGATAAGAAATATTACATTACTTTTCAAACAGTGTATTTACCCAAAAATCCGTGAAAATCTGTGGTGCCTGCATGGCAGCGGCACGGTACGCCGTCGCGGAACCGTCCGCGTTATCCGCGTTCCATCTTTGAAAATCAATCCTTCGTACCGTACTAAATCATAAATCGTAAATCAGCAATCACAAATCGTAAATAGCCTCATGGAAACGCCCTCCCTGCTCGAAAACGACATCAGCAAAATCCCCGCGCTGCACCTGCTGGTGCAGATGGGATACGTACCGCTTACGCCTGCCCAAGCCCTGGCCGAGCGCGGAGGGCGCAGCAGTGCCGTATTGTTTGAGGAAATTTTAAGAAAACAACTCCACGCCCTCAACAGCATCACCTACCGGGGGCGCGTGTATCCGTTTTCGGAAACCAACCTCAATGCCGCGATTTTAGCCCTGCGCGATTTGCCCGTGCAAGACGGCTACACAAGCGCCAACAAGGCCATGTATGACTTGGTGACGTTGGGCAAAAGTTTTGAGCAGGTCATTGAAGGCGACCGCAAAAGTTATTCGCTGAAATACGTGGATTGGGAACGACCCGAAAACAACGTGTATCACGTCGTGCCCGAGTTCAGCGTACTCCGTACGGAGCGGCACGATGCCTATCGCCCCGACTTGGTACTGTTCATCAACGGTATTCCGATGGGTGTCATTGAGTGCAAAAGCCCCAAAAAAGACGCCATCCAACGGGCCATTCACCAACATATTGACTATCAGCGCACAGACGGGATTCGGAGCCTGTACCATTATTCCAATATTTTACTGGCCTTGGCCGGTAATGAAGCCCGCTACGCCACCACCGACACCCAAGAAGAATTTTGGGCAGCTTGGCGCGAGCAAACCCCGCAGGAAATCCGACAGGCCGACGAATCCCGTTTGGAGCAACTGATTAACAGCCCTTTACCTCCCCAACACGAGGCCACAGTACTGGCAAGCATGAACGAGGCATCGCGGCAGTTTTACCGCGACCTTCGGCTGGCACCCGTCGGTGTGAGTGAGCAGGATCGTTTGCTGTACAGTTTGTGCCGTCCAGAGCGCCTGCTCGACCTCCTGCTCAATTACATTGTGTTTGATGACAACGTCAAAAAAATAGCGCGTTATCAGCAGTATTTCACCGTTCGGCAAACTTTGGAGCGGGTCAGCCGCATAGATGCTGCTACAGGGCGGCGGGCGGGCGGGGTCATTTGGCACACGCAAGGGAGCGGTAAATCGCTCACGATGGTGATGCTGGCGCAGCTTCTGGCCAAACATCCCGACATTCCCAATCCTAAAATTCTGCTCGTGACCGACCGCGTTGATTTAGACAATCAGTTGACGGAAACCTTTCAGAAATGCAAAAAAGAGGTGGTACAAGCTACTACGGGCGCTTCCAAAGAAATACGGAACAAACTTTCGGGCAATGAACCCGAGCCAATCGTTGAACTTGCCGAAAAGCTAAATCCCAAAAAGCCAGTGCGAGATACGAGTTTGTTGGCCCTGCTGCACGAAAAGTCAGACGATATTGTCACGACAGTCATCAATAAGTTTGAAATTGCCCTCAAAACCAACGGCGAGCCAATGGACTCGCCCAACTTGTTTGTTTTGGTGGACGAAGCCCACCGCACCCAACACGGCAATTTTCACGGCAGTATGCGGCGATTGTTTCCAAACGCCTGTTTTTTAGGGTTTACGGGAACTCCCCTGATGAAAGCGGAAAAAAATACCGCTCGGCAGTTTGGCGGGTTGATAGAACCCGCCTACACCATTCGCGATGCCGTAGAAGATGGAGCCGTAGTGCCGCTGCTGTACGAAGGGCGGCACCACCATATTTCTACCAATGCTTCGGCCATCAACCGTTATTTTGACAAAGTAGCCGAACCCCTCAGCGACTACGGGAAGAAAAAACTCAAACAGAAGTTTAGTCGCATTGATGCCCTCAACGAAGCCGACCAAGTCATTTACGCCCGGGCGTGGGACATTGTAGAGCATTTTGTCAATAACTATCAAGGAACGGGCATGAAAGGACAGTTGGTGGTGGGCAAAAAATGGCAGGCCGTTCGGTACAAAAAGTACATTGACGAAATTGGTGAGTCCAATGAAGAAAAGCGAGTAACCTGCGAGGTCATTATTTCACCCCCCGAAGTACACGAGGGCGATGACGACGAAAATGATGGTTACGAAGGTGATGTACGAAGTTTTTGGAAACGGCAAATGGACCGCCATAAAAATGCTGAAAACTACGAAAAAACGCTCGTCAGCGCGTTTAAAAAGCAGGAAGTCCCCGAGTTGTTGATCGTTGTTGACAAACTGCTTACCGGTTTTGATGCCCCGGCCAATGCAGTGCTGTACCTTACCCGTTCGTTGAAAGAGCATACTTTATTACAGGCCATTGCGCGAGTCAATCGGGTATTTCCCGGCAAGCCTTACGGGTTGATTGTGGATTATTATGGCAATCTCGGCAACCTCGACCAAGCGTTGAATTTGTATTCTGGTTTGAAAAATTTTGACGCGGAAGATTTACAGGGAGCGCTCAAAAGCATTGATTCAGAAACCGCCAAGTTGCCCCAGGCACACGCCGATTTGTGGAGTGTTTTTGACGGTGTCGGCAATAAAATAGACATAAATGCCTACGAAGAATGGCTTTTTTACGAAGATCGGCGTGTCGGATTTTATGAGAAACTGTCGGTGTATGCCCGTTTGCTCAAACTGTCGCTTTCCAGCGTGTCTTTTATGCAAAAAACACCGGATGAACAGATAAAAAGGTATAAAAACGACGCTAAATTTTTTATTGAACTGCGTGACTTGGTGAAATGGCGGTATTCAGACGAACCCAACTACGCCGTCTATGAGCCGCAGATTCGTAAACTGATTGATAAATACATCACTACGGAGGGGGAGACGCTCGTAGTAACGCCCGAATTTGCCTTGCTGGATCAGGAGCAACGCCAAACCGAAATGGCGAAGCAGGCAGGTCAGGCCGCACAGGCAGACTATATTGCAAGCAGAACACTGAGGGCCATTGAGTTGCGCGTGAATGAGTCACCCGAGTTGTATCGAAATTTGGCGGAATTGATTCAGGAAACCATCGAAGCGTATTATGCCAAGCGCATTTCGGAAGGAGAGTTTTTGCAAAGAGTGATGACGCATGAGCAGGCGTTTTTGGAGGAACGAGTGGAAGGCGCTCCGGGAGCATTGCAGCAAAACCCCGTAGCGATGGCCTTTTATGGCGTAGCCAAAGGGTTGATAGGTAAAATAGTGACAGAACAATCAGACGATTTTTTTGCTAAACTGGCTTTGGGCATTGATGCGGCTATCCGGGAGCGTATTTTGGAAAAGGGACGCCCTTTGGTGGATTGGCAAAACAACATTGACTTGGCCGGAAAGATACGGATAGACTTGGACGATTTTATTTTTGAACAATGTCGGCCCGCAGCAGTTACGCTGCCGTTTGATTTGGTGGATCAACTCATTGAAGGTTGCCTGAACATTGCTAAACTGCGCTATGTATGAGTGAGGAGTTGATGAGTGTAGCGTTTGGGCTGCAAACCATTGCATACGAATTAAGGCGTACAGCCAGAAAATCGGTACGGATACAAGTGCATCCCAACGCTACAGTTCGCGTGATTGCCCCGCTTGAACTTACCGAGGATGAAGTGGCGAAAGCAGTGAAACAAAAAGCCGCTTGGATTTTGAAGCAATTGCGTTTTTTTGAACAGTTTCGCCCGCTGACACCGCCGCGACAATTTCGTTCGGGAGAAACCCATCGATACTTGGGGCGTCAGTATCGTCTCAAATTGATGAAGGGAGAAAAATCCATCCGGATGATGGCCGGTTTTATCGAAATAAGCCTGCCTGACCCTATTCCAGAAACGGTTGCTGCCGTTTTGGATGGATGGTATCGCCAACGGGCGGAAATTTATTTTCAACGTATTTTGACAGAAGTCATGCCCCGTTTTGAATCATACGGGTGGACTGTACCGGAAATAAAACTTCGTAAAATGCCTACCCGTTGGGGCAGTTGTACCTCAGCAGGGGTTATTTACCTTAATCCCGACCTGATTAAAGCATCAGGCAGCAGCATCGAATACGTGATTATACACGAACTCTGTCATTTGGCCCATCGTCTCCACAATCAGAAATTCTACGAGTTATTAGGTCGAATCCTGCCTGATTGGCAGCGACGTAAACAAAATTTGGAACGGATGATGGTGTGAAAAGTATCAAACCTATAAGTACTTTTATTTTCTGCACTTCGCTAATCCATCGGAGGCTGATTTATCGCCCGGCCGATTTAGTAACGCTTTGGTGAACAGTACTCTGGCTTCTTCGGTACGGCCAAGGTTTAAATAAGAACAGCCGAGCATGTGATTGGCATCGTAATCGAAAGGATACATATTGGCCACTAATTCAAAGTACTTGGCAGCGGCATCGTACTTTTTGGCGGTGTAATAGCCCACTCCTACCCAATAATTAGCCGTACTGTTGTAGGGGTCAATCTTTAGGATAGCCTCGTACATTTCAAAGGCTTTGTCATATTTTTGGGCTGCGTTGGCGGGTTTTATGTAGCCCATTCTTGCCTCTACGCTGTATTTTTTCAAGTCAATGGCTTTCTGATAATAGTCCATCGATGACGCGTAGTTTTTGGCATTGTAATATAGCCATCCCAAGCGCAGATTACATTCGTAACTGTCTGCTTTATAAGCTTTTTTGACTTCTTCGATGGCTTGGGTATAGTTGCCTTTGTATTCGCTCGTGTAGCTTGCATTAAATGCTTTTTGGATGTCGGTGGCAGTCTGACCTTTCACCGTAAATGCGACGGAAAAGAAGGTAATGACAAGGGTTAATTTCTTTAAAAACTCCATGATAATCCTGAATTTAATGAATGTTGGTAAAAGGAAGTTGCAGTGGTATAAATTTTCAATTTTTGCTCAAATGTATAATTAAGCGAAAGGGTAAGGTTTTTTGATAAGGAAGCATAAATACTTCCGCTGGCTTTCAACTGCTTGGTATCTACGTCGTTATAAATGTAGAGCCCGTCATTTTCCAAAAGAATATCGTAGCTTCCTAAAGTGACATTTGCTTCTGCCCACAAGCCTTTGACAACCTTGACCCCTACCATTTGCGTCAGCGTCAATTGATTCCCGTACGAAACTCGGGTAATGCTGTAGAGGTTGGTATTCCCAAAAGGATAAGCTGTCACCATCCCGTCAAACTGCGTAAATTGTTTATTGGCAAGGGTCGCTACATGAGCCATTGCCTGAAAATGCGCGTAAGGAGTGTAGTATTTTATACCCCCAAAGGCAACGGTATTTTTATAAATCAAATTATTGAAAGGAGAATATTGGTAATGAAAACCGCCGATAAGTACTAAGTTTTTACCAACGGAAGCCAACAACTTGGCGTAATACTCTTTTTGCTGAATCGCAATGTTGGTATTGTCGGTCACCAATGTAAAATTCGCTTCGCTGATGCGTTGATTAAAAAAAGCGGCGCTTTGCTGTAATTCGATGTGTTTTCCCAATTGTAGATGTATGCCCACTCGCCCATATTGTGCATTGCCGCGGGTAGCAATTTGAGGAATTTTATAACTGTATTCTACCTGAACCGCTGACAGTCGGAAGGGTTTGATTTTGAGCTCTTTTTGAGTTTTTTCCGAAAAGCCTTCTGAATAATAGCGAGCCATAACGGTATTGTTCAGATACAGGTGGTTGAGATATACATAATACAATGCCGTTTCATTTTCTGGGTACTGATCCAAAACCTGTTGATAGTGTAGCAGGCTTTGGCTGTAATTGTGCAGCCTAAAAGCGGCGTAGCCCGTACGCATTCTCAGAAGTGAAAAATCAGTTCCTGAGGTAATGGTATTTTTACCGTATTCCAACAGGTCTTTCCATTTTTCTTCATTATACAATTGCAGAGATTGATAATCGGCCACGGGTTCACTGATTCGTTCCTGAGCAATGAGTCTCTGTAGAAAACTGCTGAAAGTCAGGAGTAAAATTATCCTTTTTGTAAGCATATGGCTTCGATTGTTTTGTGATTGCGTACCATCGTAAAGGAGGCAACTTTATTGTCTTTGATTTGAACCGTTGATTCCGAAACTATTTTGCGCGTGGTTAAAAACTGCGTGGTTTGTCGACTGTTGATGGTCATGTTTTCGCCAAAAAAATCATTCCCAGAAGCGAAATTTTCGGATTCATAAAACAATCGGCTGAAAACGTAAAAGGGAGAAACAAGATCTTGTACCCATTTCAACAGGCCGTTTTTGCTTAACAACAAAGGAAATTGATCCGAAACCCGTACGTCGGGATTGGTTGTAAAAATGATTTTGTAGCAGGCTTCATAAAAGCAGAACAGCAAAGTATCTTTTCGTCCGTAAAAGGACTTAAAATAAAAACTGACTTCATTTTTAGCAAAATAGGCCGTCGCTTTGGAACGATGACAATAGAGATAGGATTGATTGTAGGCATCGGTAAACACCTCCCAATCACCCGTTTCTACCCCCTCGGCTTCTACGGTAAATCGAGCTCCGGGCAAAAAATCAAAAGCGGCTTTCAGGGCTGAATTGGTGTCTAAATTGCTCACCAAATCGGTTTCCTGAGGAATGGAAAATTCAAAAAACTCGCTTTTGCCTGAGCCTTTTTTTGCTAAAAAACTTGCCATGGGATATGCGCTCGTTTTGCTTCCGATGTACGGAGTATATTGTACTTGAAAATGCAAATGGGGTTCCGGCGAGCGTCCCGAATTACCGCAGGAGGCGAGCAAATCACCCTGTTTGACGTACTCACCCGTTTTGACCCGAAAGGAGTTCTTTTTCAGGTGACTCATTTTGGTGTAGAGCCCTTCGGAATGTTTGATAACGATACTGTTGCCCCAATTTTGCTGTTGATCTATCTTGCCGATTTCATTGTCATCCAGATAATCCACCACTTCCTGCACAATCCCGTTGGCAGGGGCTAAGATGGGTTTGTTATAGCAATAAAAATCTTCGGGTTTGGCGGCATCGGTGGAGTACGTCTTCAATTCTTCGTTGACGATAATAAAATCTAGCGCCTTACTCCAATCGCCCTTGTGGGTGATATTGCCGTCGTACCCTTGAGACACCATCCATTGCCCTAAAAACGGCAACTGAAACTGAATATACTTTTCATTGCTGAGCCGTTCGGTGATACTCAGGTGATTGTAAAGATTTTTTTCGGGAGAATACAGTTATACAGTTGGATGGGGGTAATCACCACCCGCCCTTTTTGTTCTTTAAGCATGAAAAAATACAGCAGGTATTGAGCCGTAAAACAAAAGGGAAGAGAGTAGACCGGTAAAAGCAACAAACCCATGATTTTGCCAAAACCAATGACAATCAAAAAAGTAATGAGCACACCCACAACGGCCCAAACGTAGGAATAGGCTGAAGGTATCACAAAAAATCCGCCGATGGCGACACTTATCATCATGAAATTGCCGCCCATTACGTAATAATTGATGCTGCCAGCACCCGTATACACGGCTGAATTGAAACCATAAGCGGTCAGAAATCCAATGATTAATAACGAAAACAGAATACGACTGTGGAGTAAAATACCAATGCTCAGGATAATACCTGCTAAAATGTTATTCTGAAAGAACAAAGAACTCAGCGCCCTGAAAAAGGCCGTAATCAAAGGCGGAAGGTCTATGTTTTCCATAAACAGGACGAAATTGACCAATTGAGTATCACCGATGGCATACATTTCATTGATCCAGTAAATGTTGCGGGTACTTAAATCAATAGCAGTAAACTCTTTGGTCACCAGTAGAATAAGCCATAAACTCAATACAAAAGGAATGGAAAGAAAAGGTAAACCCAGCGAACTAAGCCGACTTTGAAGCACCGCCGACAGGATAACCGTAAACAGAACGGCGACAAAAAACAACAGAAAAAAAGCGGTGCCCATTTCGTAGAATGTGCCCATGCCGATGCCCAACAGGAGCGCATTGTAAGAATAAATTCCCGTTTGAATCAAGTATTTATTTAAGCCTGTAAAATGCGAAACGCCAAGTGCAAAAATGACCGCCAACAGTCCTGACGCCCCTGCTCCGGGATTAAAAAAAGTAACCAATAATACCAATCCGGCCAGCAATGGATTGTTTGAGAAAAAAATAGCCGAGTAACTGTTCAAAACGGCTTCAAGGTGGGGCTTTAGCTTCGTATTCACTACGTTCTTGTGTATCTATTGCAAATGAGCCGGAATCTCTTCCAATTGTTGTAAATACTCCAATGTCTCGGCTTTACGGATGATGTGTGTTTGATTGTGCGTATCAATCAGCACGATGTTGGGCCGCATTGCGATGAACTGGGTTCATCGTCACATTTGGTGAAAGTCGGGGTTTCCCATCAGGATGACTCTTTTGCGGAGCAACTCAAAACTCGCTCTTCCATACATCTGACGCTTGATATTTTTGAGCCTGTTTAC
>NZ_JAIXST010000013.1 GCF_027484545.1 Runella sp.
ACCATCGGTTTTTCGGTTCCTCCTTTTGAAAGAATGTTATCACGGAAAGAAGCCGATACTTCTTTGTTGAAAATACCTTTTTCTTTGAACGCTTCAAACGCATCGGCATCCAATACCGACGACCACATGTACGAGTAGTAACCTGCCGAATAGCCTCCCGCAAAGATGTGCGAGAAAGCCGTACTCACGGCCGTGCCTGGTACAATCGGATATAAATCCGTTTGCTCAGCGACTTTCTTTTCTACATCCGCCACTGACTCGCCCGTTGGAGCACCGTTGTGCCACGCCATGTCAGTAAGACCCAAATTGATTTGACGCGTTAGACCGATACCCGACATGAAATTGGAAGACTGTTTGATTTTTTCAATCAGCTCGTTCGGAATCACTTCGCCCGTTTGGTAGTGTTTGGCAAACAGTTTCAACACTTCGGGTTCAGTACAGAAATTTTCCATGAATTGACTTGGCAATTCTACAAAGTCCCAAGATACACTCGTGCCGCTGACCGTTTCGTATTTGACGTGCGACATCATGCTGTGCAAAGCGTGACCAAACTCGTGGAAAAGTGTTTCCACTTCACGGAAAGTAAGCAAGGAAGGTTTGGTATCGGTAGGGCGCGTAAAATTACAGACGTTGATAACGTGCGGACGAACATCTTTGGTGCCTTCAAAATGCTGCGAAAGCGTGCCGGTATTCCAAGCTCCTGCGCGTTTGCCCGCGCGAGGGAAATAATCGCCGTACCATACTGTCAACAACTGACCTTTTTCGTCAAAAATTTCGTACGCTTTTACTTCTGGATTCCAAACTGGAATTGTTTTGTTTTCTTTGAAAGTAAGACCGTAAAGCTTGTTAGTCAGCGTAAAAAGACCGTCCAGTACGTTTTCGAGTTTAAAATATGGTTTCAACAACTCGTCGTTGATGCTGTATTTTTCTTTCTTAAGTTTTTCAGAATAGTAGCTTGCATCCCAACGTTGCAACACATTTTCTTCGAATCCGTTTTTCTTGGCAAAATCCGTCAATTCTTTCAATTCACGCAGCGCGGCGGGCTTGGCATAATTCAGGATGTCATTTTCAAACGCCATTACTTTTTCGGGCGTTTCAGCCATGCGCTCTTCCAATACATAATGCGCCCACGTTTTGTAACCCAACAATTTGGCTTTTTCATGGCGCAGTTTTACCACTTTCTGAATAATGTCCTGATTGTCGTTTTTGTCGCCGTTAAACCCGCGTTTGTTGAATGCAAGCCACAGTTTTTTGCGCAATTCGCGGTTATCGGCATATTGCATGAACGGTCCGTAGCTGGGAGCCTGAAGTGTAAACACCCAACCTTCTTTGTTCAATCTTTTGGCCGTGGCTTTGGCACCCTCTTTGACAAAATCAGGCAAACCCGCCAATTCTTTCTCGCCAGTCACCTGTAGGGCGTATTCGTTGGTTTCGGCCAGATTATGCTCGTTGAATTCAATGGAAAGCTGCGACAACTCTTTATTCATGCCCCGCAGTTTTTCTTTGTCAGTAGGATTCAGATTGGCTCCGTTGCGTGAAAAAGATTTATAATTTTTTTCCAATAGCATCGCTCCTTCGGTATCCAATTTAAGCTTGTCGCGTTCCTCCCAAACGGCTTTGACACGCGCAAAGAGTTTATCATTCAACGAAATATCGTTGCCGTATTCGGTCAAAAGCGGGCTGGCTTCTTTGACGGCTTTCTGTAAATCAGGGGTTGTTTCGGAACCGTTGAGGTGAAACAAAATAGGTGTAATACGACTCAATAAATCCCCTGCACGCTCCAAGGCTACAATGGTGTTATCAAAAGTGGGTTTAGCAGGATTGTTGACGATAGCGTCAATTTCCTTGCGTCCCTGCGCCATGGCTTCTTTAATGGCCGGTAAAAAATGATCGACTTTTATTTTGTCATACGGGGGTGTTTGGTGCAGCGTAGGGAAAGGCTGCAATAACGGATTGTCACTCATAATTGGCGAATTGGTTTGTGCAAAAGCCGTGCTGCTCATCAACAGGCTTAGTAATAGAGCTTTGGTTTTCATGCAATGAACGGGAAGTTAGTTGAAAAAGTGTGGCAAGTTAATGCTTGATGCGTGGAAAATCAATCCCCCAAAGTGAGGGAGAACAAGTGGATCCTACGTATCTTCTTTCAATACGTAACCCATTCCTGACTTGGTATGGATGAGTTTAGGCTCAAAATCACGGTCTATTTTCTTCCGTAAAAAGTTAATATACACTTCCACGACGTTGGTGCCGCTGTCAAAATTCATATCCCAGACTTTTTCGGCGATGTCGGTTTTGGATACAATACGGCCTTTGTTGCGCACCAAATACTCCAACAAGGCCAGTTCTTTAGGGGTCAGGTCAATGTTGTGCCCGGCTCGTATCACGGTTTTGGTATCGGCATTGATTTCCAGGTCGGCTACCCGCAATAAATTCCCGCTGGCGTTGTCAAAGTCAGATTGAGAACGTTTTAAGAACACATTGACCCGCGCCAATAACTCCCGAAAATCGAACGGTTTGACGATGTAATCATCTGCTCCTACATTGAAACCTTCAATTTTGTCGTCGGCTTCACCGAGGGCTGTCAGCATCAGGATAGGGACGTTGGGGTCGCGTTGGCGAACGTTTTTGCAGACCTCGTAGCCATTCATGGATGGCAGATTGATGTCCAGAATGATTAAGTCGAAGTGGTTGGCTGCCGCAATTTTGCTTCCGATAAGCCCGTCGTAAGCTACTTCAGTTTCGTATCCTTTTTCGCGAAGTCCTTTACTGATATTTTGGGCAATGCGAGAGTCATCTTCTACAATAAGGATTTTTTTTGTATCGTTGGTCATTAATCAGGCTCTCAGGTTAGAAACCTTATAGGTTTAAAGCTGTATTTTTGCAAACCTATAAGGTTTTAATATATAAAAGTGGGTAAAATCTCTGTATCTAAAGCAACAATTTTAGGGAAAACTCAAATTCAGGTAAGACAGTTTCTCCCGATAGTTTATTATCAAAATCAATTACTTTACTAATCGTTCCGTCTGCCCAGTAAATGAATACGGTTTGACTGCTTGGTTGAATCAGCCAAGCCAATTGTACCCCGTTTTCGATGTACTCGTGCATTTTTTCCTGCGCTTTTTTAAGGGTGTCGCTTGCCGACATCAGTTCCACTACAAAATCCGGAGCGACGGGAGGAAAACGTTCCTGTTCGTCTTCGGTGAGGCTACTCCAATTTTCATTACTAATCCAAGCGGCGTCTGGTGAGCGGGTAGCAAAATTGGGAAGTTTGAAAGCGGTTGGAGAGTCGAAAACGACTTCTTTTTTATGTTGACGATTCCATAAAACCAATTCAAAATTGATTTCTGAATTTCTTTTTCCTGTTTTTCCTCCTGTATTAGGCATAATTAATATGGTCCCTTCAGGATTGCGTTCAAAACGAAGGTGGTCATTGCGGCGGCAAAACTTGTAGAACGCTTCGTCGGCCAATTCCAACGTAAACGGTCCTGTTTCCCCATTCATCCACTCATTGACAAGTACGGCAGTCATCAGTTTTTAATTTTTATACGGTAAATATAACAAGTTTTGATAGAATTTAGTTGTTTTAGGCCAATTACGCAATCACTGACTCTCATGCAACTACACGTTATTGATGCCGGACATTTTAAACTCGACGGAGGGGCTATGTTTGGCGTTGTACCCAAAACTATTTGGAACCGCCTTATTCCCGCCGATGACAAAAATCTTTGCCCTTGGGATATGCGCTGCCTGCTTATTGAAGACGGCAATCGACTCATGCTCATGGATACTGGAATGGGCGATAAACAGGACCCTAAATGGCAGGCGTTTTATTACCGTCACGGAGAGGGGGATCTGGTAAAATCTATCGAAAAAGCGGGTTTTGGGGCTCATGAAGTAACGGATGTTCTTTTTTCCCATTTGCATTTTGACCACTGCGGCGGTGGCGTGAAATGGAATGCCGCTCATACCAGCTATGAACTGACTTTTGCGAATGCGAAGTATTGGACACATTCGGAACATTGGCATACGGCTACGTTTCCCAACGCTCGCGAGAAAGCCACGTTTTTTAAAGAAAATATCCTGCCGATTCAGGAAGCGGGGCAGTTGTATTTTTCGGACAAAGTTGAAAATCCGTTTGGAGCAAATGTGCAGCCGATGTACGCAGATGGTCATACGGAAAAAATGACGATGTTCAAAATAGAGTACAAAGGTCAAACGGTGGTGTTTATGGCCGATACCATTCCGTCGCACGCACATATTCCGGTGCCTTACGTGATGGGCTATGATGTGCGTCCGCTTGAGACGATGAAGGAGAAAGAAGCGCTATTGAAAGAAGCTTTTGAGAATAATTACCTGCTTTATTTCGATCACGACCCCTCGGTAGACTGTTGTACCGTCGAAATGACTGAGAAAGGAATTCGGGTAAAAGACAAGGGTTTATTAGGGGATTTTGTAAATTAAAAACAAAAAAGCGCCCGACGATTGACACCGCTGGGCGCTTTGAGTTGAACTTTATCGGTAAGTAAAATGGGTTGTTTATTGCTGGTTAAATTCTCCCACAGCTCTGAGTTCTACCTCTTCAGAAACAACGGCTGCCGGTGCTTTTCCTACACCGAAATCAGAACGCTTAATCGTGCCCGTAATTTTGAAACCTGCTTTCGGTTTTTGACTGCGCATGTCTTTGCCCATACCGGTCAAGGTCATGTCCAAAGTAACCGGCTTGGTTACACCTTTCATGGTCAGATCGCCCGTCAATTTGTATTTTTTGTCGGCAACTTTAGAAATAGAAGTGCTTTTGAAAGTCAAGGTCGGAAATTTTGCCGCATCGAAATAATTCTCACCTTTTAAGTCTTTGTCCCGCATCTCCATATCTGTATCAACACTGTTGATATCAGCAGATACCTCAAATACGGCATCTGAAAAATCTTCTTTGGAAGAAGTAATGGTAGCGTCGAATGTTTTGAAATTACCGTCCACTTCTGACATCATTAAGTGAGTAATGGTAAAACCAATCTTGGCATGAGCTTTGTCAACTTTCCATGTTTGTTGTGCAAAAGTGGCGAAGGATACCAGAAGGGCAGTAGCTACTAAAGTGATTTTTTTCATCTTGCTTTTTGGTTTGTACTGATTTAAGTAAAATTAGATTTCCACAAATCAACTATAAAGTTTTGAACCAATACGCAGACATTCGACCAATGGTTGCTTCCACTCTATCAGTCGGCCAACTATTCGGCAAGTCGGAAAGTAGAGAGAACAGGATAAAATGTCGTTAAAAAAGGGAGATAGGTAGAAAAAAGCGGCTTGTTGACCTTAGTGTACGCTTAAGACATAGTACTTACCAATTCTTTTGAAGTAATTTTGCTGTCTTTAGTTGAAAGATTTTTAATAATTCCACATCACTCTCTATGTAATAAGATTTTCGTTCGTCACTAATGCAAACTCTCATCAAACGCCACCGAATCCTGATGCTCCACCTCTCTTTTTGGTGCGTTTATTTCTCGTTTTTCTTTTACCAAATCCGATTTCCGATTCGGGGTCAGGAAGTAAGTTTTCTGGATGCGTTTAAGAACACGTCATTCGAGGTCGTTTTTATGATGTTAGTGGTATATCTTAATTACCTGTTTTTTCTGCCCAGGTTTCTCAATCACAAAAGTTTGATTCGTTATATTTTAGAGTTTTCCATTCCGTTTGCTGTGCTGGTACGTGCTTTTATTCTCCTGAAACGGCATTTGATTGATGGCAATACTCATAAAATTTGCTACTTCTACGAAGATAAATTCACGGTAAATGTGGTATTGAGTACGCTCTTTATTGTAATTTTTGTAGGAATGCTCAAGTTTGCGGAAGGTTGGTTTGAATTGGAAGCAAAAAAGAAAGAGATTGAAAATGAGCGTCTTACCTCGGAGCTTCGTTTCCTGAAAGCCCAAATCAATCCGCATTTTTTGTTTAATACCCTAAACAACCTGTATTATTTGGCCTTTACCAATTCTCCCAATACAACGGAGGTAATTGCCAAACTTTCGCAGATGATGCGGTACATGATTTATGACTCCAACCATGCTAAGGTGCCGTTGATTAAGGAGATTGAGTACATGAAAAACTACATCAGTCTCGAAAAACTTCGCCTCAATGAACCCATTCCCATTAATTTTGAGGTGAATGGAAATACCAACGGCGTTCTGATTGTTCCTTTAATTTTTATCAGTTTTCTCGAAAACGCCTTTAAACACGGGGTGAGTAATAGTTTTTCGGGAGCGTGGATTACGGCCGATATTGTCTTAGAAGGAACGGCCTGCATTTATACGGTTGCCAACAGCAAATTGCCTCAAAACTTGATCAGTCAGGAAGAGCAATCCGGAATTGGTTTGAAAAACGTTAAGAGGCGTTTAGAACTGAGCTATCCTGACAACTTTGAATTGGAAATCGAAGACAAAGCGGATGAATATCGTGTACGATTAAAATTAAATTTGGTATGACCCTTACCTGCGTTGTAGTAGAAGACGAACCGTTGGCTCGTAATTTAATGGAGCAGTATATCTTAAAAGTGAGTCATTTACAGCTGGTTAAGTCGTTCTCCAATCCGCTTGCCGCTTTAGATTTTTTGCGCAACAACTCTGTGGATATTCTCTTCTCAGATATTCAAATGCCCGAAATTACGGGCATTTCGCTTTTGAAAATCCTGCCCAAAAAACCGTTGGTGATTCTCACAACGGCTTATTCGGAGTATGCACTCGAAGGATACGAACTCGACGTGGTGGATTATCTGTTGAAGCCCATTACGTTGGAGCGTTTTTTGAAAGCAGTAGAGAGGGCTACCCAACGCTTTACGCCGCTTTCAACTATTTCATTGCCCGAAACGGCTTTTCCGGCGGAGCCTTCTCCGCAGTCCATTTTTGTGAAAGACGGGACCAAATTAGTCAAAATTCGCCTCAACGAGATTTTGTACATCGAAGGCTTAAAAGACTACGTTTCCATTTATACCAAAGACAAGAAAGTAGTTACGCTGCAAACGTTGAAGTCGCTGGAAGTGCAACTGATTCCTCACCAATTTATTCGGGTACATCATTCGTATATTGTGTCGTTTGAAGCGATTGATGCCATTGAAAAAGAAAAGATACAAATCGGGAAAGTGTGGATTCCCATCAGCGATACCTACCGCAAAAGTTTCAAAGAGTTTATGGAACGCAAACAAAGTTAGCGTGACATCCGCATCGGGATTCCCCGTTCGTGGAGATATTGTTTCAAGGCAGGAATTTCAATTTCCTTGAAGTGAAAAATACTTGCGGCCAATCCTGCGTCGGCGTAGCCCGTAGTAAAAACATCGTAAAAATGCTCCATGTTTCCTGCGCCGCCCGAGGCAATGACGGGAATATTGGCGTTGCGGGAAATCGCGGATGTCAATTCAAGGGCAAAGCCATTTTTGGTGCCGTCGGTATCCATCGAAGTCAGTAAAATTTCACCCGCGCCCCGTTCTTCCACTTCCTTGGCCCATGCCAGCGTACCGAGTTCGGTAGGCTTACGGCCCCCGTGGGTATGAACTAAATTAGTGTAAAGTGTAGAGTGCAAAGTGTCAAGTGATTGTTCTCTTTGACCTTTCAACTCTGACCTTTCAACTTGTCTGGTATCAATCGCCACTACAATGCACTGACTGCCGAATTCCAACGCTAATTCGTTGATTAAATCAGGATTACGTACGGTGGCGGAGTTGATGGAAACTTTATCGGCTCCGGCATTGAGAAGGGCTGAAACGTCGGCTTTGGAAGAAATGCCGCCGCCTACCGTAAATGGAATATTGATGGTGTGTGCCACCCGACGAACAAGTTCAAGAAGTGTTCCCCGTCCTTCAACGGTTGCCGTTATGTCCAGAAAAACAAGCTCGTCGGCCCCTTGCTCGGCGTAAACAGCCGCCAATTCTACGGCGTCGCCCGCATCGCGGAGGTTAACAAAATTCACTCCTTTTACAGTGCGCCCGTCTTTGACGTCGAGGCAGGGTATAATACGTTTTGTAAGCATATTTATATTGTCAATGTGCGATGGTCGATTTACGATTTTTCCTATCGCAATTATTTATACTGATTCAATTCTAAAAGGGGGTACTTTTGGTAAAATAACTTATTGTATATCAGAAATTTACAAATCGACAATTGCAAATCGTCAATCGAAAATAGTATTATATTTCGTAAAATTGACTTTTTCCATCATTCGCTCCGGTCGGGCAAGCGCTGTAAAACCAAACTGTTGGTATAATCCGTGGGCATCGGCTGTTGCCAATGACCATCGACGAAAGCCCTGCAGTTCAGGAATTTGATTGGAAATGCAATGCATCAACCATTTGGATAGACCTTGTCCTCGGTAAGACGTTAACACAAAAACATCCCCTAAATAGCCATAGGTGGCAAAATTAGTGATGACGCGGGCAAAACCTATCTGTGTTTGATGGTGGTAAATACCGAAGGACAGCGAATTTGCAATGGAACGTTCGATGATTCCGCGGGGAATATTTTCAGCCCAATAAGAATCTTTGGACAAATAATCGTGAATCAAATCAATATCTAATTTCGACTTGTCGGTAGAGATGAGAAAGGCATCTTTTTGAAATTCATAGACAAGCGTATCAAGCAGTGACATGGCTTCGGATGGGTCTTTTGACTGCAAATAACCGAAAAAATGACGGCTTTTTGTGCCATTATTTGACTATTTCTGGTTTGAGATCGCCAAAATTTTGGACAAAACGTCCAAAAGGAACTTTGCAGGCTTAGTAAGAATCTTTAGAAATTCGGACGGAACACCCCAAATGAGTATAGGTTGAGTCCAAAATATTGTGCCGATGCGACGGAGAATTTATCCATTGTTCAACTGCGTACTGAGCAAACCCTTCATAACTGTAAGGGTAAAAAAGCTTTTTATTTTCACAGTCAAAGTACTCAAAAGTTCCATCACGCTTGCGGCGGCAACAATACTCGGGGGCCGTATCTATCACTTGATATTGACCGATATTTTCGGCAGTTTTCCTAAACGCCCACGTATGCAGTTCAACACGTTTGGCAAGGGTAGCCAATGCAGGACTGTACGGATGAACGTGGCCATAAAAATCCATTTGTATCATGTCTTTGGCGTAGCCTTCCGCTGTTTGGTGCAAACCTGCGGTGTATTGAAGGGGCTTTAAGCCAAATTGTTGGCGGGCTTTGTTGGTGGCATGAAATATAGCGGCATCCAGTAACAAATAATTAGGCTTGTAGGCATCAACGGGGCGCTTTAATTCCGGCAATAAAATAAAGGCATCGGGAGAAATCTCATAGTAATCAAGCTGTTCGGCTTTCCATGCAGCCATCAGCACTATTACTACAAAAAAGCAGATAAACCGATTCACTGGAATAAAAGGTTGGAGTTTCGACCTTAAATATAATGACTTCCGGAGTAAGTTGTTCACAACCTCCCTATCTAACCTGTTTTTGTGGTAACTTTGCGAAATAAAAGTATTCACTCAATCACTAATTCACAATTCACAAATTTATAAATGGTTCGAGTTCGTTTTGCTCCCAGTCCTACCGGCCCGCTGCACATTGGCGGTGTACGTACGGCTTTGTATAATTATTTATTTGCCCGTAAAAATGGCGGGAAAATGTTGCTTCGCATCGAAGATACCGATCAAAATCGCTATGTGCCCGGTGCAGAAGGATATATTTTAGAAGCTCTCCAATGGGTTGGTATTGAGATAGATGAAGGACAGGGAGTAGGCGGTCCGCACGCACTGTATCGTCAGTCGGAACGGAAAGGAATGTATCGCGAATATGCCGAGCAACTGATAGCGAAAGGCAAAGCGTATTATGCGTTTGATACGGCGGATGAAATCGAAGCTATGCGCAAACGCCTCGAAGAAGCAGGCGCTGATGCGGCTCAATACAACGCTATTACCCGTTTGCAGATGAGCAACTCGTTGACGCTCTCAGCCGATGAAGTGCAACAACGCATTGACAATGGTGACCCGTACGTGGTTAGAATCAAGATTGACCCTAAGCAGGAAATTCGTTTCAACGACCTTATTCGCGGTTGGGTAGCGGTTCATGCGTCTACTCTCGATGATAAAGTGTTATTGAAATCGGATGGAATGCCAACCTATCATTTGGCCAATATTGTAGACGACCATTTGATGGAAATTACGCACGTCATTCGTGGCGAAGAATGGCTTCCGTCGGCGCCGTTACACGTCTTGATTTACCAATATTTTGGTTGGACAACTCCGCAATTTGCGCATTTGCCCTTATTGCTAAAACCGGAAGGCAACGGAAAACTTTCTAAACGGGATGCTGATTTGGGCGGATTTCCCATTTTTCCGTTGCAATGGCAAGACCCCGTCAGTGGTGTAGTAGCCCGTGGATTCCGCGAAGATGGTTATTTGAAAGAAGCAACGGTCAATTTTCTGGCGTTTTTGGGCTGGAATCCCGGCACGGAGCAGGAACTGTTTTCGATGGACGAACTCGTCGAAGCGTTTAGCATTGAACGTATTCACAAAGCGGGGGCACGTTTTGACATTACCAAAGCCAAATGGTTCAATCAGCAGTATTTGAAAGGAAAAACCGATGAAGAATTGGCTGATTTAATCAAAGAACAGGCTTCTGCCATTCCGTATCATTCATTGTTGAAAGTTTGCCACCTAATGAAAGACCGGGTGACTTTTCCGCAAGAGATTTTGAGTGAAACTACTTTTCTGTTTGAAGTGCCTGCTGTTTATGAAGAAGCCATAGTGACAAGTAAATGGAATGCCGATGCTGTAAAAGCCATTACGACCTATGTAGAAGATTTGAAACTATATGAAGGTGAATTTATAGCCGATTCGGCCAAAGCAATATGGGCTGCTGCTGCCGAACGGGCAGGAATCAAAATGGGTAAAGTAATGCAGGCCCTTCGTTTGGCCGTAACGGGTGCCGGCCACGGCCCAGATTTGATGCTTGCTATGGAAATTTTGGGTAAAGATGAAGTAGTGAGTCGTTTGGAGAAGGCATTGGAAAAGCTGTCGCAAGGATAAAATAGAGGTATGAACGAAACGCACTATTCTTTCAATCAGCCTCAAATTGAGTATCGTTACGATTTTGTAAGTATAAGTACTGACAAAGAAGTTCACAAAAGGGTGCTTTTTACGCTTACTGAGACAGAACAAGTCTATAATTTAGCGTTACTTGATGTTTTATCAAATGGTGAGACCAGCGATATTGTTGAAACTAAAAATAAAGATATGCGTATTGTATTAGCTACGGTTATGCGCATTATTACCGATTTTTTGGACAAAAATCCCACTGTAATTGTTCTGTTTCAGGGCAGTGATGAGAAACGCCAGCGCTTATACCGAATTGTTATTAATCGGGAAATAGAAACTATACTCCAACAATTTCGTATTTTTGGAAGTATTGATAATCAGATTGAAGTATTTGAATCTAATCGTTCGTACAATTTTTTCCTCATTATCAAACGATGAAAACAAACACAAAAAAGGTTGCTGCTGTTCGTAAAAGTGGTGAGCAAGTGGTTCAGGATAAACTAAAGTCTGCGAATGAATTTCTCAAGAAAGCTGATTTAAGTATTGTTTATAAGTCCATGACTGAAAAGCAATAGGAATCGCTTTAAAATCAGAAATACCAAAACGGTGATGCTCACTAATTACCACAGTCATAGTCATTATTGCGATGGCAAAGGCTCTCCAGAAGAACAAGTACAAGGCGCGATAGCTCAAGGGCTTCGCGCCTTTGGATTTTCGTCGCATTGTCCCGTTCCATTTGAAAATCAATGGAGCATGAAAGCGGAGCGATTAGCGAATTATCTGGTCGAAACGCGTGCTTTAAAAGCCAAATATGAAGGCCAAATTGAGCTTTATACAGGTTTAGAAGTGGATTTTGTTCCGTTTACTGCCGATTACAAATCGGCAAACCATGACGTCGGGATTACAAATCCCGACGAGCAAACTTTAGGACCTAAAGACTTCCCGATGCTTGACTATTGCGTCGGTTCCGTGCATTATGTAGGACTGAACCAATTTGGTCAACCTTGGGAAATAGACGGCAGTTCAGTGGAGTTTTTGGAATGTTTGGATACCCTTTACGGTGGTGACATTCGGGCAGTACTTCAGAAATACTACGGTATTATTCGTCAAATGGTGGAAATGGACCCGCCGCAGATTATGGGCCATTTGGATAAAATAAAAATGCACAATGCAGCGCGTCCCTTGTTTGATGAATCAGAAAGTTGGTACGTGGACGAGATTGAACAAACGCTTCACACCATGGTCAAAGCAGGCATAATTGTCGAAATCAATACGCGAGGCAATTACAAAAGAGGCTTGGATTTGTATCCTTCCAGTTGGGTTATCAAGCGAATGAAGGAACTGCAAATTCCGATTTGTATCAACTCCGACAGCCACCGTCCCGAAGAAATCACCGCTTCGTTCCCGTTGGCATATCAGGCCGCCAAAGCGGCGGGTTATACGGAAGTGCGCGTTTTGTTGGGGGGGCAGTGGCAGGATGTTGCGTTGTGAAAACGGTTTGATTTCAGGTTTTACAACTTAATCTCCAGGCTTTTTAATGCCCGAATGAATAGCTGATGGTGTAGGTTTTGCCGTTTTCTTTGAAGGTTTCCGCTACGAGCAGCGAAGTGGAGGTTAATTCATGGACCGTCCATACAAATTCTCCGCTTCCATCCTTCTTGATTCTGATGGAGGTTTCGCCCGGCTCAAAGGCCCATGTTCCCTGAATGTAGATCTGAGGGTCGCCGATATTGCATCGGGTGGCCCCTTCTTCGTGCGTAAATTTTTGAGCCGTGGAAAAGACCCAACGGTCGTCGCGCCAGCACTCGGGGACTCGGGTAAAATAACCATCCCCCACCAGCACCCCGATGCCGAAGATATCATACGCTGGTGAAATCGAGCCCGCTACCCATTTCCAGGTTTTGCCCGTCAATAAGTCAGTTTTGGAAGGAACGGGGGTTTCTTCTTTGCAGGAAAGCAGTAGTGTTGAAAAGAGCAAAGCCCACAAAGATTTTTTCATCAGGGGAAAGACCTTTCTTCGTTGGAAGTCAATCAAATTGTAGTGGAAATTTTGGAAGCAGCCATTCAATCTGCCAAAACAGGGAAGGCTGTGAAGTTGTAACAATTAAGAGAATGGTTAAACGTGTTACAGTAAGCAGTTTTGAGTATAAGAGGTCGAACGTACTACGCCAAACATTCATACACTTCTGCTTATTGGTGACGCATTGGGTTTGCGGTTGAGGATTTCTTATACATAGGGTTTTGTTGAACAGGAATCATTGAATATCTTTAGGAAAAATACTATGAAGAAGGTTATACTTTGTTTGTTGTTGCCAATATACTGTATAGGCCAAAAAGACTACTCCAACTATGAAATAGAAGGTAAAAAACTCTATTGGCGTAAGGTTTTTGAAAATGTATCTATGTCGGCAGACTCATTGCAAAAAATGGTTAAACGGCAGATACTGACCAAAGGGCTTAAATTACAAAACGAAGAACAGGGTCTTGTTCAGGCAAGATTTGAGGATTATACAATTTATCAATCCGTGGGATTTGTAAAGATGCCTCTTGTTTTTAATGCCGGCGTAACGGTACAATTTAAAGAAGGCAAGTATAGGGTTGAATTGTCAGAGATGCTTATTACCTACGGAAACTCAAAATCACCCCAAGATGCATCATTTATGAAAACAGACAGTACATTTCGTACAAGAAATGATGTATTAAAGATAATGTCGGAGCGTAATGAAGAGTTTATTGGAATCTTTAAGCTAAAGTCAGGAGAGAAAAAGGACTGGTAAATTTGCTACCTCCAACAATAAATTCTTTCGCTTAATTAAATACTGCTTTGTAGAAAAACATACTGAATGGCGCAAATACCGCACTACCAGTCTTTTTTAGATGCAGGTTTTAATGTAAATACACTCAACATTTTCTCGTTAAACTTTTCGTGAGTTTTAAGCGCACGATTATTGGAGACAAGAGTGCCGTCCTTTTTTACAAAACTCTCGCTCATTGTGATTCTCATTGGAGTTAACTGCATTTTTGAGGTCACTATATCGTAGTACATATCTGAAACCTCAACCCTATATTTTTCGGGCTTAATATTTACTTCGACTTTTGCGTAAAACTCATACAGCCCCATTAAAGCTACCATAGTCGGGTCTTGCCTGTTTAGTTCGTATTTTTCAAACGCGCCAAAAATTACCCCTTTTTGTTCTCCTATTATTTTAACCCCGCTTCTACTAAGTTGTTTTACTATCTGTTGGAGACTATCAGCGGGCACACTCTGTACTTCAAACACCTTACGCCAAAATAGATTTTCGCCTTCAATCTCGTAATTAAAGCGTTCGGATTGCCCTATACACCCCAACGGCAACAACAAACAAAGTATAACCTTCTTCATAGAGTTTTTTGTGCAATGTAATAAAAGGCATACTATATTTTAGAAAAACTTATCAAATGGTTATTGCCATAAATTATGCTAAGTTTTATCAATGTCAAAAAAAATCAGCAATACATCTCATAAAAAAACTTACTGTAAATAATCTGTGCAAAAATGATTAAATTCAGGAAAAAACTATACTTATATGGCAACGATGAAAATTATCCTCACAGACGATTTAGGAGTAGGAATAAATACACGGAGTTA
>NZ_JAIXST010000323.1 GCF_027484545.1 Runella sp.
TCAAAGGCGTTCATCTGATTGTTCCAAGTCTTGGTTTTAAAGTTCTCAACACCCGAGGTTTTGCCAATACCACTAACGTTCGTTTTGCTCAACTCATTGACGGCATTGACAATCAATCACCACACATCGGTGCCCCCGTTGGTAATGCATTGGGGCCAAGTGATTTAGATATTTTGAGCGTAGAAATCATTCCGGGTACTGCCTCAGCGCTGTACGGAATGAATGCCATAAACGGCTTAGCCAATTTTCAGACCAAGAGTCCTTTTGAATTTACCGGACTGAGTTTTCAGCAAAAAGGAGGGGTTAATCACCTGAATGACAAAGGCGTAACGGCCAAATTTTTCAACGAAAGCAGCCTTCGCTACGCTCACGCAGTAAACGACCGCTGGGCGTTTAAAGTCAATGGCACTTTTACCAAAGGGTATGATTGGCAAGCTACCGACCTCACCGATATTACCCCTACTATTAACGCTTCGGCAGGGCTAACCGGTGCAGACAATCCTGCTTTCGACCCCGTAAGCGGTTATGGAAATGAATCAGCCAACCGTCGCACGTTGACGTTGGCCAATCGCAGTATTGTCGTAGCCCGTACGGGTTATAAAGAAACGGAGGTAGTAGATTATAATTTCCAAAACCTCAAAGGAGATGCCGCGTTGCATTTTCGCCCCACCAAAGCCGTAGAACTGATTTATACCTACCGCATTGCGTACCTTAATAATGTGTACCAACGTTCCAACCGGTTTCAGTTGGCCAACTATTTACTTCAACAACACGCGTTGCAATTGCGGGGAAGGGCATTTCAGATTCGTGCTTACGTAACTTCTGAAAATACGGGTCAATCGTACAACCTCCGTTCTATGGCAGAGAACATTGACCGCTCCTACAAATCAGACAATCAATGGTTTACCGATTTTCAAACTCGTTTCAGACAAATTCAGAATTCATCTTCATTGGCGGATGCACTGCGTGAATCTCGCACTTTTGCGGATGCCGGTCGTCCGCAACCGGGCACAGAAGCTTTCAAAAGCAGTTTAGCCCGCTTGCAGGACATCAACAATTGGGATATAGGGGCCGCTTTGCGCGTAAAAGCCAAGCTGTATCACGCCGAAGGACAATGGAATTTAACCGAAGAATGGCTTCAACATTGGCGTAAACAAACAGGTATAGAGATTTTGGCAGGATTCGACCATCGCACCTACGCCATTGTGCCCGACGGCAATTATTTCATCAATCCCATCAGCGATACGCGTAATTTGACCTACGGCAAAACAGGTGGCTTTTTGCAGGCGACCAAGGTGCTTTTCGGCGAAAAACTCAAACTCGGTGCTACCCTCCGTGCCGACAAAGCCGATTATTTCAATCTCAAGCTTAATCCGCGTTTTACGGCCGTTTATTCAGTCACCGAAAATCATCATTTTCGGGCCTCTTATCAAAGTGGCTATCGATTTCCGAGCATTTTTGAGGGTTTTTCCAACATCAACAGCGGTGGTGTAAAACGCGTAGGCGGTTTGCCGGTCATGTCGCAGGGAATTTTTGAAAACTCTTATATTCGTACCTCCATTGATGCCTTTCAGGCGGCCGTCACTGCGGGGGTAAATAAATTAGGAGTAGATAAACGCGACAGTTTGGTGAAAGCCAATTTGGGACTGTTGCAACGGAACACGTATACCTACCTGCGGCCCGAATTTATCCGTTCGATAGAGGTCGGCTACAAAGGTCTGTTTTTCCAAAAACGCCTTTTTGCGGATGTAGATTTTTATTACAATCGCTACAAGGATTTTATGGCGCAGGTAGAGGCCAACATCCCCAACGCATCTACGCCCGATTCATTGGGATACATCATGCTCGACCGGACCAAACAGCAGCGCTATCGCCTCTGGACCAATTCCAAAACCATTGTTCGTAATTACGGGGCAAGTCTTGGACTTCGATACCGCTTGCCGCAGGGCTGGTTTTTTGCGGTCAATGCCACCTATACTCAACTTGACCGTAAAGAAGCCAACGATGGCCTGGAAGATGGTTTCAATACGCCGAAATGGATGACGAATTTCTCACTCAGTCACGCTAATCTGTTCAAAAATGTGGGTTTTGGCCTCAGTTACAAACACCAAAGTCAATTCTATTATCAATCGTTTTTGGTCAATGGCAACGTCCCGGCCATCAACGTTTTCGACGGACAGATTACCTATTCTTTACCCAAACAGAAGGTGGATTTCAAACTCGGCGGTACCAATCTCCTCAATCGTTACTATTTCTCCATCCTCGGCGGCCCTCAGATTGGCGGTTTTTATTACTTGACGGTGACGTATCGGTAGGACTATAATCCCAACTCATTCTTAATTTTTATCACAAATTCAACACTCACTCCGAAATCTTCGGCAATTTCTTCGACTGTCAGTTTGGCTCGACTGAGAGCTTTAGTAATGCTTTCGGTAATAGCGGCCATTCGTCCTTTCATTTCTCCTTCCTTAATCCCTTCTTGTATTCCTTCTATTCTTCCCTCTATTCGTCCTTTCATTTCCCCTTCTTTAATCCCTTCTTGTATTCCTTCCATTCTTCCTTCCATGATAGCTGTATCAATAACATTCTTTAAATCGCGGTAATATTTAAGGCTTTGTTCATAGGCGTTCATCTCATCAGGAGTGAACTTAGCAATTTCGGCAACGGCAAAAAGTTGATCAAATACCTTCCCCTGCAATGCTTTAGGCTTACTATCCAAATATGGTAAATGCTTTAAAACATAAAGCCATTTGTCATAAGTGGTTTCCAGTTCTTCTTCGGTCTTGGTAAAATGGGGCATTCCCAAATAGCCGAAGGTCAATTTTTTATAAAATACGCGCCCATTTTGGTCTTTCAATTTCACTTCATGACGCACTTCTTTTTCATCAGCATCTTCAGAAAACACAAAATCCAACACACCAACCGTATAAATTTCAGTCAATTGAAAATCCCATTCTCCTCGTTTGGCCTGCTCTTGAATGGGGAAAGACGCATAAAACACACTGCGGTCTTTAAAGTAATTTTGCTTGGCCTTTTGCATTTCTACAATAAAACGTTCGCCGTTCTTTCCAATACAGTACAAGTCAAAAATTGCTTTTCGGTCAAGCTCTTTAGCTCCCAGATGCTCGTTGCGAGTGTAGTTTAGTTCCGTAATTCGATGTTGCTCGGGTAATACAACCTGGTTCAGGAAATCAATTAATAAAGCTTTATTCGGCTCGCTACCGAACAGTTTCTTAAATCCAAAATCAGTAAACGGGTTAATATATTTTTCAGCAAAGGCCATAGTTTTATTTTTAGTAAACAAAATTACACCTTTATAAGCATTATCTCAAAAGTTCGGCTTGGCCCACTCATTCTTTCAAAATTCCTTATTTCATTATAAGCACAAACAGGCAGCCCCTCCCGAGACAGCCTGTTTGTATTTTATGCTTTATCGAATCAATTATTTCTTTTTCTTGACTACCAGTGGAATACACTTAGGATTGTCTATTCTTAAGGTGACCGGCACTCGAAGCGTGCTTTTACACCCCACACCTACCTTAATGGATTCTGCCCAAAATACTCCTTCACCCGTTGGTTTGTATTTGAGGGTATTGGCTCCTCCGGCCAAAATCGTCGTACTTGTTTCAGTTGCGTACCAGTTGGCGGTCTCACCGGGACCTACTGTCACTTCCAGAAAAGGAATTGGGTCACTCGCACAGACGAGTACACTTGCCGCAATGGCTATTGGAACCTTTGGCGGACAACCGCAATTAGGGCCTGTGATTGTCGTATCAAACTTACAAACTGCCGTCAAACTGTCAACGATGATAAGGTTGGTCCCCGAAGGAATGCCTGTAACGGTATAAATAGCACCCGCTTTTGTCAATATTCCGTTGTTTACTTTCACCGTCCCTAAATCAGGGGTAACTGTAAAGCTAACTGAATAGCTATCATTGTTGACCGAACATACAGGAGCCGTCGTCACTTTCCATTGCGGCTTTTTAATTAGTACCGCTTTTCCACTGATTCCTGCATTGGCACAACCCGTTGCTTCATCTTCAACCACAACCACTACTCCTGCCGTATCGGCCACTGATATACTAAGAGTGGTGGTTGCGCCATTGCCTGCTGACCCTCCTTGAGAAGTGATAATATCCTGAGGAATAGGACCGTTACCCACCGTGGCCAGTCCGCGAGCCAAAGTAATTTTAAACGTCCCAGCCGTTTGAATCGTTACCTTTACATCAAATGTGTTGCTTCCTTCACAGACGGGTTCTGCCGAAGCGGTAAATTTAGGCAAAGGCAAAATAGTGTATATTTTTTCTACGAAAGGCCGACACGTAGTATCGTTAGGAGCATTGGCTAAAATCGCATATACGTAATAATTGACGGGAGTCGTACCGTTATTTGCGGAGAATTGAGACCCAGGTTGCCCCACAGGCCATTGAGCAGAGCCATTCACCGCCTTCATTGATGTCAATGCAGTTCCGCCAGTATACATGGATTTTCCTGATTGAGGGCTTGTAAATCGAACAAATTGAACGAGGCTGTCAGGGGTAGAGCCCAATTGACTTACCATAACCGTAAAACCCTCTCCGTAATAGCCAGAACAAAGCGTATCGGTACTTTTGCCATTCAGCGCAATGGTCGGGCATTGAAAACATTCGACGGGTTTAGTGGTAAAAACGGTATCCTTAAAGCAGTTATCACTTTCATTCCAGACTCGAATTGAATATTGGGTATTCGGTTTTAATCCCGTAAACAATACGCTCCCACTACTGATGAGTTTGTTGGAAGCATCGCCATAGATAGGCGTAGTTCCGTAGGTACTTCCTTCATTAATGTCGGCTTTGTCTCCGTTTGTAATGCCCGAAATAGTTGCTTTTCCATCGTTTTTAGAAAATCCGCCTTCGCAAGTCGCATCGGTTTGAGCAATCCCGCTTATTTTAGGATCTACGCACAAACATTTAAAGTTTCCGCAAACAAAAGCGATATTTTTACTCAATACCCCGTCCACTTGGCCAATGTACGTACTGACAATTCCCGAAGTAATGTCCACTTTATAAACACAATCACCGTAAAAAGAGGTAGCGTATAGGTTACCATCAGAAGCAAAAGCCAAATCGAAAGGCCGAATATTAAAGTTATTTTTAGTATCCAGCACGTAGGTGGCCAAAATAGCGCCATCGGCGGGATTCATTTTTACGACTTTATCGGATGTAAAGTCATAACCATCAATCGTTGCCCATAAAAAACCGTTAAAAAACGTAACCCCCACAAATACGGAGCCATTGGTCAACGTAGCAATGACCGTCGGCGAACCTGACAAATCGGCATCAATGGATTGAATGGTACTGACGTAACCGTTCCCCGTTGATTATGGTACTGACGTAACCGTTCCCCGTTGATTGAAGATCGTTATACCCCGTTGTGACATAGACTTTTCCGGTTGAATCCGATGCCACTCCCCAAATTTTACTTCCAGATTCGTTGGTGAACGTATTGGCGGCTTTTATAGCAACTTGCCCCCCATCGCTTACCCTGATTTTTTGCACTCCTCCACCCGAATTAAGGTAACCTCGATACAGAAAGTTGCCATCGGGAGAAATGGCCACGTCATAACTTTTTAAATCTCCCGTAGGGTTTAATGTAGGCTGAAATTGTCCCTGTGAAAAATCATACACCTGAATGGGATCAGAGAAGGGATTTCCTACGTACACAATTCCTTTGGTTTGGTCTACGGCCATACCATCGCCACCAATATTGGGAATATTGCACGATTCCAGACCTGGAGTATTTCCAAATGGCAGAGCTACTACAGCCTGTGAATTCGTAAGTAGCTCACCTACTAACATAATCGTTTTTCCGCAGTCTTTTTTGACGTTCTGAGCCCACAACCCAAACGGAAACAATGCGAACATTCCGATTAGTAGACCAAAAAAATGTGCAGTAAAGTAGAACCGTAAAGCAGACAGGGAAGGAGGCGCAAAAGCCAAAACAGAAGTAATGGCTCTGCGAAAGCGGAGTAGAATTTTAATATCCATTTAGAGTAGAGTAAATTGTAAAGTAGGATTTATCTGGGTAAAGTAAACCTTACCTAAATCCCATCAATTTCCCTGCCAAATGGACAAAATGGGTTCTTTTCCTATTAAAAAAGGATATTTTAAACTATTCCAAAAGTATATTTTCGCAAAACAGATTGCAAGGTAATCAGAGCAAAAAATATGCCATTATTGTCGAAAAAAATTATAAAATATTTTTCAGTTCTTAGTTTTGGGTATCTACATCAGGGGTAAGCAGGAGCTTCTTTTCAATTTCGTCCAATTGATATTTAATAATTCGGGTACCGCCCGTTGCTCTGGCATTCGCATCACCCGCGCGGTAAATCGGAAATTGCCGTACTAATGACTCATTTTCAATTTTGAACATATCATGCCCCATGTATCCTTCTGCTAAATCCTGACGAAGAGGCACCATGTGGATAGCATCAAATGAAGTGGGAAAAAATTGAAATCCATAGACTTTTCCAAAAGAGCCACTGCCATAGGTACACGAATAGATATAGATTTCGGGGGAATTGTTTTGGTCCAAATCTGCCGTCTCGGCATTTACTACCCATCCGTCGGTTTTTTGGCGAATAGTAATTAAAAATTGGTTATTCCGACTCACTCGTATCACCAATTCACGAACCGCGCCCGACGCATTTGTGCTGATGTCAAATTGGTGATTTTTGTAAACAAGCACTTTTTTAAAACTGTCAACCGTAGGAAAATCCGCAGAGGCACTGTAAGGCCGTGACAATGTTGCCATTGCAAAGGCTACAAAGGAGCAAATTATCAATATTTTCCAAGCTCCGATCAACTTTGGGTCATTAGTAATTCAACTCATGAAATGAAACACTATGATAAAAGCAGAATCAAGCAAAAAAGCGGCCAAAAGCCGCTTTTTGAAAAATATTCTATAAAATTCGGAGAACTATTGCCGGCTACCCACAACAGAAGGTTTACTGCTTTCCAACTCTACGCCTTTATCCCGCGTCAATCTAAATTCTCTAAACCGCCGTATCGTAGACAAAATAAATCCAATTACCAGCACTAGGGTTCCTACCCAAAGTACATTAATAAGTGGTTTTTCTACGGCTTTCATGACAATATAATCGCGTTGTTTGGAATTAACGGCGAAATTGAATGTTCCTGTTTTAGGATCAATTTCCATAAATTGTACCCTCAATCCGAGGTCTTCATTTACCTCCGGCTTACGCATTACCATTCGATCTTGGTTGATGGCAAAAGTCGGAGCAATAATATACTCACGCTCTTTGTCCAATACCTTAATTTGCGCTTTTACCGCTACATCATTGGGATTCAACGATAACCCTTCTACTGCATTGGTACGGGAAACACTTTCCAAAACCGCTACAAAGTCATTGACAAAGAACGTATCCTGTATTGCCACTCGAAAATTTTCGGTCGGCGACCACTCTTCCGCTTCGCCCGGATTACTGCCTACCATCGCATACGAATACAAATCTTTGTTTAACTCACGCTTGATATCCGGCGAAGTCACCATTCCCATCCGTTCGTTGAATTGTACTCGGGGATAAAGGGTAGTGATTCGTCCACTTGGCTCTCTGTATTCTACTTCATAAAAAACGTTTTCAGGATAGACTGCGACGGTATCGCCTTTTTTATGATACGTTTTTTCGCCAACGGTAATATCTTTTAAACAAACCGCGTGAAAATCGCCTTCGATAATATCCACCCAACTGCTTGGCACATACTTGGGCACATCGCGAATTTCGGTGCGCGGACCGCGATACGTAAGCAGATAATCGCCCATGCGAGTAGGTTGACCCACCCATAGCAACACATTTTCCTTGTTTTCTTTGTTATCTTCTTTCGTAAAAAAGTCTTCTTTAGAAATCAACAAACCTGAAGCATTAAGTGAAACCACTTTTTGATACCCCGATGACCATAGGATACCAATCAACATAAGAGCCACTCCAATGTGCGTAATCGCTCCTCCCGACAGACGATAAGAGCCACGCAGAATACCTAAAATAATGGTGGTATTAGCGACCAACGAAAAGACAGCTGCTGTCAGCAAAGCAATGTAAGGCAGTTTATTGATCCCGCCAAACGTGATCAGTAAGGCAGTGATAAACAGCGAAATCCACAAAGGAGTCAGCAAATCCTGCATTTTTCCCTTTTGAACGCGTTTCCACCAAAAATACTGACCGATACCCGACAGAATCGTAATGGCTGCAAAAAACCACAATTGGAATTTCGTATAATAAGATATAGCATCCGTGGGAGGAGCCAATTTAGAAACGCCCCCCAATGCCTGCACTATACTGTTCCAAACGGGAATAGAGGTAGGAACAATGACTTGAAAACTCGCTAAACAAATGACGGTTGCGCCCATAAAAAGCCAAAATTCCCGCGAATACGCAGAAGTCTCTTCTTTATCGGAAGGCATCAGTTTCCAAACACGGACGGATAAAACAATGGATACGGCAATAAACGCCAACAAATACATCAGCAATTGCCCGGAAAGGCCTAAATCCGTAAAGGAGTGTACTGACGAATTTCCCAAAATCCCGCTACGGGTAAGGAAGGTTGAATATAGAATCAAAATGAATTGTGCCGTGACCAAAATGACCGACGTTTTGAGAGCCGTCGCATTTTTCTTGGCAATAATCATCGTATGCAAAGCCGCTATGCCCACTAACCACGGTACATAAACCGCATTTTCAACGGGGTCCCAACTCCAATAACTGTTGAAACTCAGGGTTTCGTAGGCCCAATAACCGCCCATCAAAATCCCTACTCCCAAGATAACACCTGTCAACAACATCCAAGGCAAGGCAGGGCGCAACCATTCCGTCAATTGCTTTTGCCATAATCCGGCCATCAAATAAGCAAAGGGCACGAGCGTAAGCGCAAAGCCTAAAAACAAAGTAGGCGGGTGAATCACCATCCAATAGTTTTGGAGAAGCGGATTAAGACCATTGCCGTCTTTAGGAATAAAATTGGGATTCATCGCCCAAACGGGCAGCTCAGGCATGGCTTCGCGCATGGTTAGGAACGGGGTGCTGCCGATTTTGAAATCCAACCCGGGAATAACCACTCCCAAAATCATGGATGTTAAAAATGCCTGTACCAAAGCGTACACGGTCATCATGGGAGTTTCCCATACCTTGTTGGTACGAATCAAAATAACTCCCAATACCGCTTGCCAAAACATCCAGAGCATGAAGCTTCCCTCCTGCCCTTCCCAGAAGCACGAAATCATGTAGTACCACGGCAAGGCTCTTGACGAGTGACTCCAAGCGTAGTGATACTCAAAATGGTGTCCATAAATAATTAAGTAGAGCGTCGTACATACGCCGATGATAGCCGCCGCATGTACGTAAAAAGCACCTCTGGCGAAGTGCTTCCACGTATTATTTTGGAGAGTATCAGTTGTTAAGAGCGTAGCTCGCAGGTACGCGTACGTAGCAACCAGCGCCGTTACGAATGAAATGATTACGAGAAGGTGTCCTGTATTTCCGAGAGTCATCTTTAGGGTTGATTGGATAGCAGACGTTCAATTTAGAGATTTCAACCGCATCGGCGCGGGGCCGCCCGTGCGGTACCGTGCCCGTGCGATCCGAATCCATTACTTATTATTTCAATAATTCCTGTACAAATTCAAAATGAGGCTGTTCTTCAAAAATAGCCTTCAGGGGAATGTCAAACGACAAGAAAACAAAGGAATGAATCGTCCCTTCGTCTGTTTTTTTGACAAGCACATATTCACCATTCACCAAATGATACTGCTCTACTACCTGACTTTCAGCATCTATGATCCAGTATTCTTCGACTCCGTGCGCTGCATAATCCTTAAATTTAATTCCTCGGTCCCGCTCTTCAGTAGATTCTGAAACTACTTCTACCACAAAATCAGGAACCGGGAAAAGAGCTTGGTTAGGCTCAATCAAATCTGCTTTTTCTTTCTTAAAAAACATCACATCGGGCTCGTAGTCATTTCGAGTAAACCGCGCCATGACTTTTTCATGCGTAACTCGCCCTAACTGATGTTTTAGCGCATAAAGGCTAAAAATCCGAAACACATTATCACTTATCAACGCATGTCTGCTTCTTACAGGTGAGTGTACAATCATCTCACCATTAATAAATTCTGCCTTCACATCAGCAGTTATTTCGTCATAAAAGCTTTCTCTACGGGATTGTTCTTCCTGTAGTTTGGTTTGTGCCTTTTCAATGACTTTAAAAGCGTCAGGACTATCCAGCAGCAATTCCAATAGGCTAACCGATTTTTCCATCATGATTTTTACATTCTTTTAGCCGTTGCTTCTTTAAAATCAGGCTTTTCGTTGGTGTATTTTGAAGGGCATTTCATCAGGATTTTATTGCATTCAAAATGGTCTCCCTGCATCCGACCAATCACAACCACTTGCTCGGACTTATCAAAATCCTGCGGTTTGGGGCTCAGATAAACCACTTTTTTCACAACTTTATTGGTATCCACCAGCATAAACTCAAAGTGGTTTACATCCATTACAGGATCGTATTTCATACCCACAATTTGACCAGTGACGTCTTTTTTGAGTTTTCCCACTACGTGTATTTCGGTAGTCTCTCCCTCCTTCGCCAATTCTTCTGCTTCGGTAAAGTTGGAGTAGGTACTTGCGTTGCCATAGGTGGAAACGATAATTCCAATGGCGATCGCAATGACGATAAGTCCGAAAATGTGTACTTTTTTCATTTTGTTACTGATTTTTGATTTTTACTGCCAAAGGCGTTTGATGCCGTATTCTTCAAAAAGTTTTTCTTTTGTAATGATAGTTAAATTTTCGCTTAAAGCCTGTGCTATCAACGTTCTGTCAAATGGGTCGGGGACGCCCAGTCACGGTGGTGAAATGGCAGTTGGGATAATGTAATAGTATGCCTTATATCAATAGGTGAAAAATTAGAAAGTCCATTCTCTACAGCCCAATTTTTAACTTCTTCAAATGGAAGTCCTAAATCCATTTTATTGATATTTATTTTAATAGCCATTTCCCAAAAAGACACGAGACTAACATAACAATTTTTATAGTCCGTTAAGATTATTTCTCTTGCCTTCTCTGAAAGCATAGAATCACCTTTCATAAACCAAATAATTGCATGAGTATCTATCAAATAAGTCATGGATACATATACTCTTTAAAGTCTTCAAGAGGTTCGTCAAAATCATCAGACATAACAATTTTGCCTTTAAAACTCCCAAATACCGGTTTTTTCTCTTGAGGTTTATCAAGAGACTCTTTACTTATTAAAGAATCCACCAAATTCTCTACTTCTGCCTGTTTTTCAGGTGGAAGTTTTTCAATTTTCGCTACTAAATCTAAGATGCTCATTTCTTCAATTGTTTTTCCAGTTTGGACACTTTTCGATCCATACTCACCAAAAATGCAATAATCCCCACAAAGAGGGTTGAAATCACCGCCACCACTACCCAAATTTTTCCATCGGCCCGCATTTGGTCAGCCATAGCTACTTCCTGTTTAACAGATTGTTGGGCAAAGAGGTTTAGTGACAACACAAAATTTATAAGGGTAAAAACGGCAACGCTTACTTTATTTTTCATTGTTAAAATCATTTAATTTTTGTTCTTTCATTTTCTCTCCAAAGTACATACCCTAATTTAAAACCTGCCGAAATATGTGGCCAAATTTCAGTTGTGTTAGGACGAACACGGTCAAAAGCGGTATCGCCACTACTTATCATTCCGATTTTCTTCTCATTAATTAATTTTACATTTGAATAGTGCAGGCGAATGCCCAATCCGGCAAAAATTTCTAAACGAGTATTTTTGCTAAAATTATAAAGAACTCCAAATTTCGAAGCTGTTCCAAAGCTAATGCGACTGTACTCGGCTCTCTCAAAGTGATAACTTATCGAATCTTGTTTAGACAGTCCGTTTCGTAAACGATAATTATCATTTATCAAAAACACTTCTTGGGCAAAATACCATTCCGGATTTGGCCCCGGGGTAATATACCATCTAAATTCCTGCCGCCATTTATAATTAGTATGATAGTACTGTTCTCCCGAACAGGACAGACACTTGAACCCATATCTTAATCCACTCAAATTAGTCCCTATTTCAGTGTTAATACCAAAGCTTTTTTTAGGGCGATATTCTAACCCAAATTGCCAGGCAGGACTCGTAAGAGACATCAAGCTACTGGGGGTAAACTTAAAAGTAAGCTTATCATATCCAACAGACTGACTTTGAGCTAAAAATGGCATTATAAACCATAAAAACACAATTTTTTCACCCTTTTCTATTTAATCTTCTATTTCGCTCACTCTCCGTATCCGCACCCGCAACGTAGCAATCCAAGTGCCCAAAAGCGCCCATCCAATCACGGCAGGGTAAAAAACCCGGCGCATTTGGCTGTCCATGTCATAATCGCTGAACGCTGGATTTCCGCCATTGCCCGGATGTAACGAATCGGTCAGGCGAGGCAATATAAAGATGAGCGGAATGAATACGGAAAAAGCTAAGATATTATAAACTGCCGAAATCCGAGCGCGTCGCTGTTCGTCTTCAAATGACCCGCGTAAAATCAAATACGCAAAATACATCAACATACTAATAGCTACACTGTTGAGTTTGGGGTCATTGGGCCAAGGGTCACCCCAGGTAAAAGTAGCCCAAATAGAACCTGTAGCACAACCAAGAATACCAAGCAAAATAGCGACATTTGTAAACTCTACCGACTTGATGTCATAACTAAGGTCGTTGCTGCGCAAATAACGTACTGCGTTAAAAACCGAAGTACTCAGCATCGCAATCATTGCAAACCACATCGGAACGTGAAAATAGACATTACGGATGCTTTCATTCAGAATAGCCCGACGGGGCACGGTTCCCATCAGTCCAAAGTAAATTGTGTAGCTCAAAAGGATGACCGCTACTATTTTCCACCAGTTATTCTTCATTGGGTTGTTATCTTCTATTACTTCAAAATCAACTTCTCCACAAATAAGGAAACAAAATTAAAGACAAAGTTACGACAATCGCATCCAATGCCAACAATACCAACACTTCATCACTGCTTGCACTGCGGTCAAGGCCATCCATGGCATTTTTGGCCAGTTTCATAACCATCAAAAGCATCGGAATAATAACGGGAAAACTCAAAATTGCCATCAACGCACCGTTGTTTTCTGCTTTAGAAGCAATGCCCGCTACCATCGTCAGTGACGAAGCAAATCCAATACTTGATAAGACAATGGTGAGCAGATACATGGGCAAATCCCCGACGGGATTCCCCATCACAAACGCATAAAACCCAAAACCTGCCAACGACAAAATCAACATCAGAACCGAATTGTACAGAATTTTGGAAAGAATAATTCCCTGCGGGCTCGCCAACGTGTAATAGTACAACAGCCGTCCGGCGCGTTCTTGGGTAAAACTCTTTGAAACGGCATTAACCGCCGTAAAAAGAAGAATAATCCAGAAAAGTGTATTCCAGGTGATGGGTGTCAGTTGATTGGATTTGAGTCGGAAACTCAGGTAACAAACAAATACGGTGCTTACAATGTACAACAACATCCCGTTAAGGGCGTAACGTTGCCGCCATTCCAGCGTGATTTCTTTTCCGATAAGCGTGCGAAGTTCTTGCATTGATGGACAAAATTACGACACAAACCAACGCGTTGTACTGAGTTAAGTCATTAGTTTTTAATTTTTATCCTGCCAACACCTCTTTTGCCCGCTTCCACCAAATCAAATAACCCAACGAAGCCACCGCAAGTACAGCCGACACATAGAACGCAAAAGGGATATTGGCTATTTTTCCACCGTACCACCACCCTGACCACCAGGCCCCTACACCGATTCCTGCCTCCAGCGCAATGTACATCGTAGCCAATGCTCGGCCTCGGTAATCGGGATGGCTCAAGTCAATGGCCCAAGCCGTCAAAGTGGGAGTATTCAGTCCCCACGAAAAACCAAATAAAACAGCAGCCGTCCAAAAACCGAAAGCGGATTGAGTGAAACCTAAAATGGACATCCCAATTGCCAAAATAACCGTGGAAACAATCATCACAGAGACACGTCCATAAATATCGGAGGACTTACTCGCCACTACTCGAATGAGTAATGAAGCAACAGTATAGACCGTAAAAAACAGTCCTTTGTTATGCACCCCTACCGTTTTGCTTAAATCAGGAATCAACGTCAGAATCACTCCAGATGAGAAGGAAACACAAAACATGACCAGAAAAACGCTGAAAACGCGCGGCTCAAATAGGTCATAGCGAGTTATTTTGAACAACTTCCAACTGAAAGGTACTTTCTCAACCAATGTTTCTTTCATATTGAGCAAGATCAAAATAGAAAACAACGCAAAAGAAGACGCCACATAAAACATGGGGTTGATGCCAAACGAGGTCGTTAGAAAACTCCCGATGGCAGGCCCGATGGACATCCCGGTAGCAGTAAAAATCCCCAGCATTCCGGCCGCTTCTCCCCGACGATTTTCGGGGATGATGTCCGCTACGTAAGCTGCCGTAGCGGTGGGTTTTGTACCGGTAGAAAATCCGTGCAGAAAACGCAACAGCAAAAATCCCCAAACGACATGTACAAAAGGGTACACTAAACTGCAAACACAACACACCAACGACCCAAAAGCCATGACCGGTACGCGCCCGATGGAATCGGTGAGCTTCCCGCTAAAAGGCCGCGAAAGACCGGCTGTTAATGTAAAAAGAGCAATGATCAATCCGATATGTTGTTGCCCGCCCATGGCAGTCAGGTAATCGGGCAGTTCGGGAATCATCATTTGAAAACTGGCTGAAAACAGGAAGTTACTGAGACAAAGCAGCCAAAATTGAAGATTGTACATAACGAACGGTGGGGAATGAAAAAAGAAAAAGGACCGAAAGACGCTTTGGGTGTATCTTTCAATCCTTTTTCATGCTTTTTATTTTTGTGGTTATCTGATTCTAAAAACGGTTTCCGGCAAATCCTCGGTATTGACGTATAAGTCACGGAGCAGTAATTCTGCCCCAATCGTTTCTAAACGCACGGTCAAATCCAATGATTTTCCTTCAAAGACTAACGACCAAATTCCCTCGGTACTTTTTCGCCAAAGTTCTGCGCGAGTCTATTAAAAGATATTCTCTAAACGTCGGAATATCACGGTAAAGTTCAAATTTCTCACCTTTGTCGTAGTTGGCCGTACTTTGTGAAAGCACTTCAATCAGCAAGACAGGGTTAGTCAAACTGCCGGTTTGTGTGTCGGAGAATTCAGGTTTCCCACAAACCACCACTACATCAGGGTAACTATAAAGCCCATTGGAAGGAATAAAAACCCGTTGGTCGCTTGAATAAGAGCGGCACGATTTTTTTTTCAAAAAAGCTCCAATTTAAATAGACAAATTTTCTCTTATCGCATTATGCGCCGGCTTTGCCCCCGCCATTGCTTCGGAGGTATCTCCTTCAAAATCGCCCAGGGGGTAGATTTGACCATCGAAGTATTCGCTTTTATAAGACGCCTTTTCTTCCAATTCCAAATATTCTTCGGGCGTGTAGTATTTTTTAGGAAGTGCAGTCATAAAATCAACTTTGTCAAAGGCTACGCGCCTCGGTTTATAACTTTGACAAAGTTAAAAAAAACAAACAAATTTAATACATAAGAAAATTTGGCATATAGAAATGTCATGTATATTTGCAGTATGCAACAACAAACCTACCTCAAAGGCTGCCTAAGTGCCATCGTGCTGCAACTTTTGCAGGACAACAAACGCATGTACGGCTACGAAATCACGCAAAAAGTACGCGAAATCACGGCGGGCGAGCTTCAACTTACCGAAGGGGCACTTTACCCAACTTTACACAAATTGGAAGCGGAAGGCGTACTTTCTACCGAAAATTCGTTGGTAGACGGGCGTAATCGAAAATATTACAAACTCACCGAAACCGGTCATCAACAAGCCCAAAGTGCCGTTTCTGAATTGGCTGATTTTGTCTCTAACCTCCAAAAAATCCTAAACCTAAAACCTTCACTCGGATGAAGCTAACAACCGAACAAGTAGACCTTATTAGCAAAGAAATAATCGAAGGCGGTATTAAATACCAAGACTTATATGAAGAATTGCTGGACCATTATATCTTGGCCATTGAAGACCGAATAGGTCATGGGCAGACTTTTGGAGAGGCGTTTGAAGAGGTGCATACTGACTTTATAAACTATAAACGCCCTTTGAGTGTGTGGGACCGCTATGATAGCGGAGGGAAACCTAAATTTGGATTAGTAAAACTGCAAGATGAATATCAAGACAATTTAACAGAAGAAATCTCCAAGAAGCATTGGCAAATCATGAAAAATTACTTTCGTTGGCCTACAATTGTAACATCGCTCTTGGTAGGATTGCTTACATTTCAGTTTGCGTATCTTGTTCCACGTCAATATTTTAAATGGGTTATTGCTATTTGTGTATTTGCTCCCATTTTTCTGGTTTTACCCCAATTTATTTACGCTTTGTGGCTTTATATTTCCCGTCGGAGAAGATTCTTTATTTCATTGAAAGGCCATGCGATAAATCTAAGGCTTACATTCATTCTGGGAATAGGGCAGATGGTCTTTCGAGTTCCTTTTAGCGATAATTATAGCATTCTCAAACAAGGACCTCTATCACTCGTTGCTGCTTTCACCTGCTTTTACATCGCCTATTCCCTCAGTTTTTATCAACTCTACCGCGAACGGTTTAAAGCAAATAGGGTGTAAAAAATAACCACAGAGTAAGGGAGGAACACAGAGAGAAAATCAATTATCTGTGGTTCTCCGCTTCTCTGTGGTTGAGAAAAAACTATATCAACTCCAAAATCCGCTGCTCCGACACAGCATAGCCGATTTTAGCTTTCAATTCGCTGATGTGTACGCGCTCCTGCTCCATGCTGTCGCGGTGACGAATGGTGACGGTGTTGTCTTCTAATGTTTGATAATCTACGGCAATACAGAACGGCGTACCAATCAAATCCTGACGCGTGTAACGCTTGCCAATCGCATCACGCTCTTCGTAAAACACGCGAAACTCACCTCTGAGTGCTTTGACAATTTCTTCCGCCTTTTCGGGCAAACCGTCTTTTTTCACCAACGGAAAAATCGCCGCTTTGAAAGGGGCCAAAGCCGGGTGCAATTTCAATACCGTACGCTCTTTTTGAGAATCGCCTTCGCCTACCGTTTCTTTGGTAAACGCCTGACAAAAAACCGCCAAAAACAAACGGTCAGCACCCACCGACGTTTCTACCACGTACGGAATATAGTTACCGAAAGGCTTGCCGTTTTCGTCGAGGTCGTTGTCGAAGTATTGTTGTTTCTTTTTAGAAAGTTCTTGGTGGCTTTTCAAGTCAAAATCGGTACGCGAGTGAATTCCTTCGATTTCGCGAAAACCAAACGGAAACTGATACTCAATATCCACAGCAGCATTGGCGTAGTGAGCCAATTTTTCGTGAATGTGAAACTTCAATTTTTCGGCAGGCAAACCCACGGCTTGGTGGAATTTCAGACGCGTATCACGCCATTTTTCGTACCATTCCATTTCAGTACCCGGACGCACAAAAAATTGCATTTCCATTTGTTCAAACTCCCGCATCCGAAACGTAAACTGACGTGCCACTATCTCATTACGAAATGCTTTCCCGATTTGCGCAATTCCAAAAGGAATTTTCATCCGACCTGACTTTTGTACGTTCAGGAAGTTAACAAAAATCCCCTGTGCCGTTTCGGGACGCAGATAAATCACAGTTGAATCTTCGGCCACGGAACCCACCTGAGTACTGAACATCAGGTTAAACTGACGCACTTCCGTCCAGTTAGTCGTTCCGGAAATTGGGCATTTGATGCCTTCAGCAATGATGAGTTCACGAACAGCTTCGAGTTCGTTATTTCCCAACAAACGCCCCATTTCATTCAGCAATTCCTGTGCTTTTTCAGCCTTTCCTTCGGCGGCATATTGCTCTGCTTTTCCTTCTAATAATTGGTCGGCGCGGTAGCGTTTTTTGGAATCTTTGTTGTCAATCATCGGGTCGTTAAAACCATCAATGTGGCCCGACGCCTTCCACGTAAGCGGATGCATGAAAATTGCGGCATCTATTCCGACAATCGGTCCGCCGCTGCGGTTGTCGTTAAGCTGCGTCATGGCTTTCCACCAGATATTTTTGAGATTGTTTTTTAATTCAACGCCGTTTTGACCGTAGTCATAAACCGCTTGCAAACCGTCATAAATTTCGGAAGAAGGAAACACAAATCCGTATTCTTTGGCGTGCGACACAATGTCTTGTAAAGAGGTAGCTGGAGCTTGACTCATATTTTCAATTAGTGAATTATCAATTAGTGAATGAATGAATGAATGAGGGGCAAAATTAGAAAATTTGCGGGGTAATCTTGGTGGTGTACCTGATTTTAAGTTTATGTGATGTTGTTTGAAAAGACTGGTTTTTTCTACTTTTACCAAACTTTTTTCTTCCCAATGGCCTTTACGATTACTGATTTTCAAAAAATGATTCCCGCCAATCTGGTCAAAGCAGGGGAACGGCTCTTTAAAAACGAGGCAGTAAAATCCATTTCAAATACCAAAGAAAACGAGTGGACAGCCGAAGTACAGGACAAGGAAACGTTCAATGTGGAAATCCTGTTGGATGACGAACGTAACATTTTAGATCATTTCTGCGACTGTCCGACCGAAAGCGAGCATTGCCAACACCAAGTGGCTACCCTGCTGAAACTTCGTCAAATCCTGCCTCAATACGAGAAAAAACAAACCAAAACCAAGAAAGAGAAAGAAGTAAAAGTCAAAAAAAAGACGGATTCGGTAAGTCAGATTTTAGAAGAAGTGTCTTTGGCCGAACTCCGGGAATTTGTACAAAAAGCTGCATCCACTCAAAAAGAGTTTAAGAATATGCTGTTGGTACATTTTTCGGAAAAATCGGAGAACAACAACCGCAAATATTACGCCGATGTCTTGCGTACGAGCCTTTCCAACGTAAAGCGTTCGGGCTCGCTTAACGTGAAAGATACGAAGCGATTTCTGCCCGCCGCCGAGCAATTGTGGAAAAAAGCGCAGGATTCACTCCAAAAAGGAAATCTCAAAGATGCCTCTCCTATTCTGTTGGCCATCATCGAAACACTGACGCAGCAAAGTGAGCGCCTCAGCGACAGCAATGGCGTAGTGAATCAAATTATTCAAAATACATATTCCGAACTCACCAAATTGATAGAAAAAGCGCCGTTTGAGTTTCAGAAAGTCCTTGCTGATGAACTGTTTGAGGTGTTGGAACCCGCTATGTCGTTTTACTATAACCATTTCAGAAACTTAACGTTTGATTTGTTGAGGTTATTTAATCGTTATCCGGATTTGCATTTGGCGTATGTTCAATTTTTGGATAAAGTCTTGAAACAACCCAGTATTAATTCAGAAGAAAACAGAACGTTTTGGTCGTATTCTTCTTCATCGTACGAATCCACGCTCGAATCTGAACTGGTTATCCTGAAACGTAAGTTGTATGAAGTTCAAAAACAGACCGACAAAATTCCTACTTTACTGGCTCGTTTCCAGCACATTGATCAATTTCGGAAAGAATACGTAGAGTATTGCATCAGCACAAAAGACTACCCCGAAGCTCGAAAAGTGTTGGAGAAGTTTTTGAGCGACAAAAGTCTGCTTTCCGAAGGAGCATCGGTCAACAAATTTTGGTTTGAAACCTTGCTGAATGTGTGTCAATTACAAAAAGATGTACTGGGACAAATCAATACACTTCGGTTGCAATTTGCCATAACCGGCTACGAGCGGATTTCCATTTTGCCCACGCTGAAACAACTGTGTACGACGGAACAATGGAATACGTTGTTTGCGGAATTTAAAAAAGCTACGTTGAAGCAAATCAATGAGTTGCAGCAATACGGTTATTTTGGATTCCGCGATATTCCCAAGCCCTTTCCCGTCAAAACAGCCAATTTGCTGGTTTTTGATAAGCGTTGGCAGGAACTTTGGGATTTGCTTTCTTCTCAAAAAACCTTTGACAGCTATGGCATCTATGGCAAACATCTCGCCCAAGCCTTTCCGGAACAGCTGTACAGTCTCTACAAAAACAACATCCGAAAATGGATCGACGATGCCTCTTCGATGGACAACTACCGCGCTATCGTAGCTATTTTGGTCACACTGAGTAATCTCAGCGCCGAAGGAAAAGAACTGGCTGAAAATCAAGTCAATCACATCCGTATTGCAAACAAACGCAAGTACCAATTCCTGAGTTTATTGAAAGAAGTAGGGTTTTGACAATGTGTATAATTTCGCTATTTTTGTGTGTAATAACGAAAAGATGATGAGAACGAACATAGAAATTGACGAAAGCAAAATTGCTGCCATACGGCAACTGAATTCGAGTCTGAAGACAAAAAAGGAAATTATTGATACTGCCTTGGAAGAACTTATCAATACCATGCGGCGACAACGTTTACGCCAAATGCGCGGCAAAGGTTGGGATGGGGATTTAGATGAAATGAGAACCTATGAAGTACCGCTTATATGACACCTCCGCTTGGGTAGATTTCCGAAAGAATGTGGCCTCTGCTCTAACCAATCAGTTGGATGAGGACTTACAGGACAATCTGGTGTGTGTCTGTCCCGTCATTATTCAGGAAGTATTGCAGGGAATCCGAGAAGATGCTGATTTTGAAGCATTAAAAGAAGATTTCAAAGCCCTGAGAATACTGCAATTAGAGGCTACAGAGGTTGCAGTTGCGGCCGCCCGACTCTACCGTGCCCTCCGCAAAAAAGGCGTCACTATTCGCAAGCCCAATGATTGCCTCATAGCTGCATATGCCATTCATTTCAACGTTGAGTTGTGTCACAACGATGTTGATTTTGACCACATTGCCGCTTATACTGACTTAAAAATTTGGAAATCGTAACGATATGTTTCAACGTCTTTTATTCGTAATCCGTGATGAATTTGGCCTTTCCCGCAGTCAGGCAAGGGGATTTTTAGCATTGGCGGTGCTTATGATGCTGTGTTGGTTTGGTCCCTTGGCGTATGACCGATTTTTCAACCAAACTCCCAAAACAGTCTCACAAAGTGACGCCCGTACTGCCGATAGCTTGCTGGCAATTTTAGAAAAAATACAACCAGAAAAGCCTGTTTACGGCAAATCCTACGAGAGAACGTATCCTTCAAAAGAAGTTGATAACCCCGAACGTCCACTATCGTTGTTCTACTTTGACCCTAACTTAGCTTCATCAGAACAGTTTCAGGAACTGGGAATGCCAAAATTTATCGCCGCACGGATTATAAAGTACCGCTCCAAAGGCGGGCAATTTCGCAAAAAAGAAGATTTACAGAAAATATACGGCCTCCAAGCCTCACTCTACGAGCGGCTTGAGCCATATATCAACATCCCTGAAAAACAGGCAGTTGCCAGTATTTCACCCACTCAACCTACAGCTAACACCTCTTTGCCTCCGACTCCTGTGAAGCCTGCCTATACAAAACCCGTCGTTACTACGTTCGACATCAACACGGCCGATACGACTCAACTGATTCGTTTAAAAGGCATTGGCAGCAAATTGGCGGCACGGATCGTGAAGTTTCGGGATGGATTGGGAGGATTTGCCTCTACGACGCAGTATTCTGAAGTTTTTGGACTGGATTCGTTGGCGTTAAGCGAGTTAAATCATTTTGCTCAAATCCGAACAACGGTTCATAAAATCAGTATCAATACGGTTTCTCCAGAAGAACTTGACCGCCACCCCTATTTATCCAAACGTCAGTCTGAAATCATTGTGCGTTACCGTGAGCAACACGGGGCCTACAAAACCGCACAGGACTTGCTGAATATTAAGATTTTAGACGAGAAGTTAGTCAATAAAATTGCCCCTTATCTGGCATTTTGAAGTCAAACCCATAAGGTCTTGAAGACCTTATAGGTTTAAAATAGTCTAAAACTCCCGGTGATTTGTCTCTTCGTACAATCTGTCTTCCGGTAAATTCTTGAAGTAGTCGTACGTAATTTTTAACCCTTCTTCACGCGATACTTTAGGTTCCCAACCCAAAATCTGCTTCGCCATCGTAATGTCCGGCTGACGTTGTTTTGGGTCGTCCTGAGGAAGTGGTTTATAGATTACTTTTTGAGTAGTACCTGTCAATTTAATGATTTCTTCGGCAAACTGACCGATGGTGATTTCGGCAGGATTTCCTACGTTGACCGGCATGGCATAATCGCTCATCAACAACCGATAAATTCCTTCCACAAGGTCACTCACGTAGCAGAAAGAGCGCGTCTGCGAACCATCCCCGAACACCGTCAAATCTTCGCCGCGCAACGCCTGTCCGATAAATGCCGGCAATACCCGTCCGTCGTTTAGGCGCATCCGAGGGCCGTAGGTGTTAAAGATACGCACGATACGCGTTTCTACGCCGTGGTGACGGTGATACGCCATCGTAATGGCTTCCTGAAAGCGCTTGGCTTCGTCGTAGCAACCGCGCAAACCTACCGGATTGACGTGTCCCCAATAATCTTCCGTTTGTGGGTGAACGAGGGGGTCACCATACACTTCCGAAGTAGAAGCGACCAAAATCCGGGCACCTTTTGCTTTCGCTAATCCAAGGCAATTGTGCGTTCCAAGCGAACCTACCTTTAAGGTTTGAATCGGGATTTTTAAATAATCTATTGGGCTGGCGGGAGAAGCAAAATTGAGGATGTAATGCAAATCTCCGTCAATCACAATGTGTTTTGAAACATCATGGTGAAGAAATTCGAAATTAGGATTTGAACGCAGGTGTTCAATATTGCGGAGGTCGCCCGTAACAAGGTTATCCATCGCAATCACATAAAATCCTTCAGCAATAAATCTATCGCATAAGTGCGACCCCAAAAATCCTGCCGCGCCGGTAATGAGAACTCTTTTCATATTAATAATTTAAAAAATGGAACACGGGTGACACGGATTGAACGGATTCACACGGATAAAATCTGTTTTAATCCGTTCAATCTGTGTTCTATTTAGCTTTTTACGGTTTCTCTGCCAATTGAATAATACGTATACCCCAATTCTCTCATTTGGTCCAATTCGTACACGTTTCGACCGTCAAAAATCACCTTACTTTTCATCAACAAAGTCATTTTTTCAAATTCAGGTGTACGGAATTGCGGCCATTCCGTAAAAATCATCAATGCATCAGCGTCATCCAAAGCTGCATAAGGCGTATGTGCGTACGTGATTTTATTGCCTAGTACGTAGTTTCGCACATTTTCCATTCCTTCCGGATCGTAAGCGATTACCTTGGCACCTTCTTCAAGCAAAATTGCAATATTTTCCAACGCCGGGGCCTCACGAATATCATCGGTGTAAGGTTTGAAAGATAAGCCCCAAACAGCAATCGTTTTCCCTTTCAAATCACCGTTGAAGTGTTTTTTCAGCAGCGGAATCATTCTGGTTTTTTGGGCTTCGTTCACTTCCATTACTGATTTCAACACTTTGAAATCATAATTATATTCCTGCGAAGTCTTGGCCAATGCCTGTACATCTTTGGGGAAACAGCTACCGCCGTACCCAATTCCTGCAAACAGGAAACGTTTTCCGATGCGGCTATCGGTACCAATACCTTTACGAACATTATCCACATCCGCTCCTGCCAATTCGCAAAGGTTGGCGATCTCGTTCATGAACGTGATTTTCATCGCTAAAAACGAGTTTGCGGCGTATTTGGTCATTTCTGCCGAGCGCTCATCCATAAAAATCACCGGATTCCCCTGACGAACCAACGGCGCGTACAGTTTTTCCATCACTTTCTTAGCTCTGTCAGACTTTGTTCCTACCACAACTCGGTCAGGCTTCATAAAGTCCTCTACAGCAACCCCTTCCCGCAAAAACTCAGGATTGGAAACTACATCAAATTCAACTTTGGCATTTTTAGCAACGGCAGCGTATACTTTCTCCGCCGTTCCCACAGGTACTGTACTTTTATCTACAAGGACAGCGTATTCGGTCATGATTTGTCCCAAATCGTCGGCCACTTTCAAAATATATTTCAAATCTGCCGAACCGTCTTCGCCCGGAGGCGTTGGCAGGGCCAAAAAGATAACCGATGCTCCTTTAATACCTTCTGCTAAGTCAGTCGTAAATTTCAGGCGCCCCTCTGCTACATTTCGGTGAAAAAGCGCTTCTAAGCCTGGTTCATAAATCGGAACTACTCCGTTGTTAAGTTTTTCAACTTTTTTAATGTCAATATCAACACACGATACTTGTACACCGGTTTCTGCAAAACACGTACCTGTCACGAGTCCTACGTATCCGGTTCCTACTACAGCGATTTTCATATAGTAATGCTTTGGTGATTAGTTATTCTGTTTGAGTCTAACAAAAATTGTATTTTTTTGAGGACAACAAAACGGCCTCAAAATTAGAAGATTTTCTTCAATCCCTTTCAAAGTAACGCAAATTTGTATAAACCCTATTGATTTTACGGCAAAATCGCGCGTTTATACCAAAAAACTATCCCCTTTAAAATTGCTTTTGCAACGAATTTTGTTTGTCTAACTAACGTTTTTAGCACAAATAAGCCCCCCTTTAAAAAAATACTCATCCACTCATTTATCTTCCTCCTAAACCGTTTGATAAGAAGTTGTTGGCACAATCGTTGAGTAATTGTAAATTGATAAAAAAGAGTCCCTTACTGCCACTCAGATTCATCAACACTATGGCCGTCCAAATTGTAGAAAACCAAGAATTAATTGCCCAATCCGTACGTGATTTTGCCGAAAGAAACATCCGACCTCATGTTCGTATCTGGGACGAAAGCCAGCATTTTCCTGCCGACGTATTTCACAAATTAGGAGAGCTCGGGGTCATGGGAATATTGGTTCCGGAAAGTTACGGCGGAGCCGAATTGGGCTACCGCGAGTACGTGACGGCGATTGTGGAACTCAGCAAAGTGGATCCTTCCATTGGCTTATCAATGGCGGCTCATAACTCCCTTTGTACCAATCACCTATTGATGTTTGGCAACGAAGAACAGAAACAAAAATATTTACCGAAACTGGCAAGCGGCGAGTGGATAGGTGCCTGGGGGCTCACCGAACCCAACACGGGTTCAGACGCGGGAAATATGCGAACCGTAGCTGTAAAAGAGGGTAACTGTTGGGTTTTGAACGGTACCAAAAATTTTATAACCCACGGCAAAAGCGGCAATGTGGCGGTAGTCATAGCACGCACAGGAGCACCGGGCGACAAACGCGGCGCCACTGCTTTCATAATTGAGCGAGGAACTGAAGGACTATTGGCAGGGAAAAAAGAAGATAAACTCGGTATGAGGGCCTCAGAAACTGCCGAAATGATCTTTCAGGACTGTCGGGTGCACGAAAGTCAGGTGTTGGGCGAAGTAGGCGAAGGCTTTGTACAATCCCTGAAAGTATTGGATGGAGGTCGTATCTCGATTGCTGCTTTGAGTTTGGGAACGGCAATCGGTGCGTATGAAGCTGCATTGGCGTATTCCAAAGAACGTCATCAGTTTGGCAAAGCTATTTCCCAGTTTCAGGGAATTGCCTTCAAATTGGCCGATATGCACACCGAAATTGAGGCCGCTAAATTACTCGTTTACGATGCTGCCGACCGCAAGGACCGGGGTGAAAAAGTGACCTTACAAAGTGCAACGGCCAAATATTACGCCTCCGAGGTATCGGTGCGAGTAGCCAACGAAGCGGTACAAATATTTGGCGGCTACGGATTTACGAAAGATTTTCCGGTAGAAAAATTTTACCGTGACTGCAAACTTTGCACCATCGGTGAAGGAACCAGTGAGATTCAAAAACTGGTGATTTCGAGGGAGATATTGAAATAAAAAATACCCGTCGGTCGGTTTGATTCCGACTGACGGGCAAGAAAAAGAGTTTATTTTTACTGTAAACTTGTAAACCGTTGACTGTAAACTTACCGATTACTCAGGTTTTCCGTCATCAACCACGTTTGGTTCCAGCGTATCTACCAGCGCGTTTTCATCTTCGTTAACTTTGGCGCGGATTTTAGCTTCGAGTTCTTCGGTGAGTTCCGGATTGTCTTTCAACAATTGCTTCACGGCATCACGGCCCTGCGAAAGGCGATTGCCTCCGTAGCTAAACCATGAACCCGATTTTTTGACAATTTCCAGTTCTACGGCCAAGTCAATGATTTCGCCCACTTTGGAGATACCTTCGCCGTACATGATGTCAAATTCAATCACTTTGAACGGTGGTGCCAATTTGTTTTTTACCACTTTTACCTTCGTACGGTTACCGGTGATATTATCAGCGCTTTCTTTGATTTGTCCAATACGACGTATATCCAAACGTACCGAAGCGTAGTACTTGAGAGCGTTACCACCCGTCGTTGTTTCCGGGCTTCCAAACATCACGCCGATTTTATCGCGTAATTGGTTGATAAAGATACAGCAGCAGTTGGTACGGTTGATAACACCCGTTAATTTACGTAAGGCCTGCGACATCAAACGGGCTTGTAAACCCATTTTGCTGTCTCCCATTTCACCTTCGATTTCGGCTTTGGGAACCAGAGCCGCCACAGAGTCAATGACAATAATGTCAATCGCACCCGACGAAATCAAATGTTCGGCGATTTCGAGGGCTTGTTCTCCGTTATCAGGCTGTGAAATAAGGAGGTTTTGAGTGTCAATCCCTAATTTTTGGGCATAACTGCGATCAAAAGCGTGCTCAGCATCAATGAAGGCCGCCAAACCGCCGGCTTTCTGTGCTTCAGCAATGCAGTGCATGGCAAGAGTGGTCTTTCCTGAAGATTCAGGGCCGTAGATTTCTACGACACGACCGCGCGGTATTCCGCCAATTCCTAACGCTAAGTCCAAACCAACCGAACCAGTTGAAATGACTTCTACGTCCATTACTTTTTTGTCACTGAGACGCATTACAGTGCCTTTTCCGTAGGCTTTGTCCAGCTTCTCCAGCGTTGTTTGCAGGGCTTTAAATTTTTGTTCTTTGTTGTCTGCCATGGTTGATTTTTGAAAATAAAACAAGAGGATTCTTTCAACGTAAAATTACAATTTTTATTTAGTTTTCCCAAAGAAAAATGGGTAAAATTGCCCCTTAAACCTACCATTTTTTACACTTTTTTTAGTAAAAAATGGCAAAGCGAAACTCCAATAAATTTTTCTCAAATGTCTATCCAACAAAAAGCGTTTTTGGCTTCAAAATTCCTTATCGCAGTCTTTTTATTTGGTTTTTTGTGTACTTCCTGCGGCAATCCGCTCATTCCCAAAGCCCGTTTTTCGGCCGAATATCAAGGCCAAAATCGCCAACAAGCCACCATCGAAATGCCCGAAAGTTACGAATTAAGTGCCATTCTGGTGGCACTTACGGGCTATCGAAATGTGCTGAACGACAAAGACCCTTATGTTCAGGCCGTAAAAACCCATTTTTCCCCCTTCAAAGACCATCCAATGGTCATGTATGTGGCAAAAAAGATGACCAAATTGGGCAGTTATAACTACGTCCAATTCCGCAAAGACGCCATCATGCGTAGCTTTACTTCTGAAGATAACCTCATTAACAACGGAGTCTACCGAATTAAATTCCCTATCAACGCCCTCACGCTGGGGCTTGCCGACCGCCCCGCCTTGCTCCGTGATTTCGTCGAAAAATCAAATTTTAGGGCTTTTTATGCCCAACATAAAGACTACTACCAACGACAAATTGCCCGTGCGGAACTGTATATGCCCATGCAAAAAATGTGGAAATGGGCCGAAAGTCAGTTTCCAACGCGTTATGACAGCTATAAAATCTACCTGACTGCCATGGACGGCGGCTTTCATTTTACGTTTCGGGTAGCCAATAATGGCTTTCAACAAACCCTCATGTTTGTCACCGCCCCCAACGACCTTCCCGACACGCGCTCGGAGGCAGAAAAAGAAGGGGCTTGGTCGCGGATGGTTTTTACTGAAATAGACCACAACTACGTCAATCCGGTCACGGACACCTACCGCAAGCAGAAGCGGCCATGCCCGATTGGAAAAAATGGAATCAAACCAAAACGGGGAATAAAGGCATGTACGAATCGGCCTATTTGACCTTCAACGAATACATGACCTGGGCCGTTTTCAGCCTCTACGCTTACGATAATTTCAGCGCCGAAGATTTTGAAAAAATCAACAAAAAGGAAGAAGATTTTATGGCGAACGGGCGCGGTTTTCATCGGTTCAAAGAGTTCAACCAATTTGTGCTAACTTGCTACAAAAATCGCACTGCCAACCAAACAGCAGCTGACCTGTACCCCGCCATCATCGAATGGCTCAAAAATCAACCTTAAACCTACCCTGCGCTATGTTTCCAACCCCTAAATCCTCTTTTCTGAATCTCTCCATAGTCACTTTGATAATGGGTATGGTATGTATGAGTTGTTCCTCTTCCAAAAACGAAACTATGTCTTCCGCTTCAAACTCTTTCGGGGCTGACCTCGAATTCTTAAAAAAATACCAAAAACCACTCGTCCTTACTGCCCCTGACGACGACTCTGCCCAAGTAGCCGTCATTGGTACCTTGCAAGGCCGCGTCATGACCTCTACGGCCAACGGTACTTCCGGCAACAGCTACGGCTGGTTGAATTATAAACTGCTCGAATCGGGTAAATTCACGCCTCACATGAGTGCCTTCGGCGGCGAAGACCGCTTCTGGATAGGTCCCGAAGGCGGACAGTTTTCCATTTATTTTCAACAAGGTAAACAATTCGTATTCGACGATTGGCAGGTACCCGCCGTCATTGATTCCGAGCCGTTTGAGGTGGTTTCTTCCGATAAATCCAAAGCAGCATTTCGTAAAACCGCTTCGCTGACCAATTATTCAGGCACCAAATTCGACATTGTCATTGACCGCAGCGTGGAAGCGCTCAGCAAAGTGGAAGTGGAAACGGCCATCAATTTCCCGCTCAAAGACGTAAAAACGGTGGCCTACGAAACCGTGAGTAAAATCACCAATCAAGGCCCCGACTGGAAAAAAGAAACGGGATTGCTTTCCATCTGGATTTTGGGGATGTTTAATCCTACTCCCCAAACAACAATTGTGATTCCTTTTAAAGGCGGCGCTGATCATAAAAGCAAAATCAACGACAGTTATTTCGGCAAAGTCCCCGCCGAGCGCCTCATCATCGAAGACAGCGTGTTGTACTTCAAAGCCGACGGCAAACACCGCAGCAAGATCGGCCTTCCGCCGAGCATTGCGAAGCCTGCGATGGGAAGTTATGATTCCGAAAAAGGGGTATTAACGATCGTGACCTACGATTTAGACCCCACCGGCGACTACGTCAACTCGATGTGGGAAATCCAGAAAGAACCCTTCAAAGGCGACGCTGCCAACTCTTACAACGACGGCCCGGTAGAAGACGGCACTCAAATGGGTCCGTTCTACGAACTGGAATCTTCCTCTCCCGCCAAAGCCCTCAAAAAAGGCGAAACCCTCACCCACCGCAGCCGCACCTATCACTTTGAAGGCGATAAAACAGCGCTGAATGCAGTGGCAAGGAGAATGCTGGGCGTGAGTTTGGAAGAAATCGCAAAGCATTGATTTTTTAACCACAGAGTTCCACCGAGTTGATACACAGAGTCTCACAGAGAGCAACTCCGTGTAACTCTGTGCCGGACTCTGTGAAACCGCTGCGGCGGACCGCTCCGTGGTATAATAAAAAAATGAACCCAAAATGAAAAAACTCCTTTTCCTCCTCTGCATCGCTACTCAAGCCCTCGCCCAATCGCCTTGGAAACCGCAAAAGTGGCCCATACTGAAACATTACGACCAACAACACCTCACGCGCATTGCCATGCCCATCGGCGGTATCGGAACGGGCACGGTGTCATTGGGTGGACGCGGGCAGTTGCAGGATTGGGAAATTATGAACCGTCCGGGCAAAGGATTCAGTACGACCTTGCCGGGCAATATGGCGCCATTCTTCGCCATTTACGTCAAAAAACCGACGGAAAAGGCGCAAGCCAAAGCCCTCATCGGCCCGCTCGAAACGCATGAGTACCAACACATGGAAGGGCGTCCCGTGGACCATCACGGTCTGCCGCGTTTTGCCAAAGCGAGTTTTGACGCTGCGTATCCGTTTGGACAGGTGAATTTGTCGGACGAAAAAATGCCCGTTACCGTTCAGATCAAAGCCTTCAACCCCCTCATTCCCGGCGATGCCGAGCGCAGCGGCCTTCCGATGGCGACTTTGACGTACCAAGTGACCAACACCTCCAACCAACCGCTGACGGTTTCGGTCGCGGGTTCAATGCGAAATTTTGTGGGGAAAGACGGTTCCAAAGGCTCCAAATCGTGGAAAGGAGAGTTCAATCCGTCGGGTGCAAAGCAGAATAAAAATCAATTTCGACAAGGAAAAGCAGGTCAGGGCATTTTCATGTATTCCGACGGAGTGGACAAAGCCGACCCCGCGTGGGGAACGATTGCCCTGAGTACCAACGCCGTTGGAGACGTCAGCTACCGCACATCGTCTGTGCCCAACGCCTGGGAAAATGCGTTGCTGGATTTTTGGGATGATTTTACGGACGACGGAAAACTGACCGAAAAAACCACCTTCGCCGATGAAGACCCGATGGCGTCGTTGGCGGTAAAGAAAACGATTCAACCCAAACAAACCGAGTCGTTTACGTTCTTTATCACGTGGCATTTTCCCAACCGCTTTGCGTGGTCGAAAGAGCGCGTGGGCAACTACTACACCACTCGCTACGCCGACGCCTGGGACGTAGCCGAAAAGGCCGTTCCGCAATTACCCCAACTTGAAAATGAGACATTGCTCTTTGTCAATAGTTTCCTAAAAAGCGATTATCCCGAAGCCGTCAAAGAAGCGGCGCTGTTCAATCTCAGTACGTTGCGCTCGCAAACGGTTTTCCGCACCGAAGACGGTCGCATGTTTGGTTGGGAGGGCGTCATGGATAGTGAAGGCTCCTGCGCGGGTTCGTGTACGCACGTTTGGAACTACGAACAGGCCACGGCCTTTTTATTCGGTGATCTGGCCCAAACCATGCGTGACGTGGAGTTTAACTACGCCCTCGACAGCACCTCGGGCATCATGCAGTTCCGGGTGGGCCTGCCGCTAAATAAAGGCGCGGGCAACGGCATGGCCGCCGCCGACGGGCAAATGGGCACCATCATGAAGTTTTACCGCGATTGGCAACTGTCGGGCAATACGGCTTTTCTACAAAAAAACTGGCCAAAGATTAAGCGCGCGTTGGCCTTTGCGTGGGTGCCCGACGGCTGGGACGGCAACCTCGACGGCGTCATGGACGGGGCGCAGCACAACACCATGGACGTGGAATATTTCGGGCCCAATCCGCAAATGCAAATTTGGTATTTGGGGGCGTTGAAAGCCGCCGAGAAAATGGCCGAAGCCATGCACGATGCCGCTTTTGCGCAGCAATGCAAAACCCTGTTTCAAAGCGGCAGCACGTGGGCCGACCAACAGTTGTTCAACGGTGAATATTACGAGCAACAGGTGATCTCGCCCGTAGGACGCAAGTTCGCGAAGGGCACGATGTCGGGTTGGAACAGCATCAAGGGCGATTTTCCGCCGTTTCAGTTGGCCAAAGGCTGTTTGGTGGACCAATTGGTGGGGCAATTCATGGCGCACGTGTGCGGTTTGGGCTATTTGGTGAAACCGCAAAACGTGCAGACCTCGCTGAAATCCATTTTGAAATACAACTACCGCGCCACGCTGACGGAGCATTTTAACAACATGCGCTCCTACGCCCTGGCCGACGAGCCCGCGTTGCTCATGGCAAGTTGGCCCAAAGGCCGCCCCACGGTGCCGTTCCCGTATTTTGCCGAAGTGATGACGGGTTTTGAATACACCGCCGCCATCGGCATGCTCTACGAAAACATGACCGACGATGGCCTCCAATGCATCCAAAACATCCGCTATCGCTACGACGGGGCCAAGCGTAGCCCCTTTGACGAAGCCGAATGCGGCCACCACTACGCCCGCGCCATGATCAGCTGGGCTTCTACCTTGGCCCTGAGCGGTTTCCAGTACTCAGGCGTAGAAAAAACCCTTCATTTCAACGACCAACCCGGCACGTTTTTCTGGTCCAACGGCTACGCGTGGGGAACCTGTACGAAGCAAAAACAGGGCACCCAACTCAAAACTACCCTCACCGTTTTGCACGGGCAACTACCCGTTCAAACCGTACAGATTGGCAATAAAAAAGTACATGAATTGGCGACGAATACAGTTTTGAAGGTTGGGGAGAAGGTGGGGTTTGTGCGGTAGAGGGCAATGTGTTTTATGCCGTTGGTGCGGGGCCCGCAGCGGCCGGGGCCGCCCGAGCGGGACCGTGCCCGTGCAGTGTTTTTTCACCACCAACTTTCCCAAGAGAGCAGTCGGTCATAAGACCAACTGCGGCATAATAATCGAATAAAAGAGTGAATTTTTCACCGCCTATTCGGGTTTGTCCTATATTTATGCCGTTGGTGGTGTTTTTTCACCGCCAACCTTCCCAAAAGAGCAAAAAGCATTAACAAAATCAAGAATTAATTTAAATGCAGATCATTCACAAAATAGACGACTTTCTATTTACCATTTTCCCTGAACTAACGGGGGGGGGGTAGTAATATACTGATTATCAATGAGTTAACAAATTTTTACACTTACGGACCCTACAAGCCAAAAGTAACCATTGATACTAATTGGGTAAAAATAGAAATTGATACCCCAAGCATTCTCTCACAGGAAGCCGACTACAAAAAGACCATTGCCCTTTGTGAAAAGGGAAAATACTCCGAGGCAAAACCAATCCTAAAAATTCTCATTGAAAAAAAACCAACAAATTCGGAATACCACCGAATTATGGGGCAAATACTGTCTGATGAAGGAGACCAAGACGAAGCAATCAATTGTTTAATTGATGCGCTCCGTTGGGACCCCAAAAACGGTTGGGCGCTACTTATGATGGGCAACATCTTTGCAAAATTCAAAGATGATATTCCCACGGCAATGAAATATTATGACCAAGCACTGCTTGCCAATGTGCGTGATTTCATCAGTCTGACCAATATCGGTTATTTGCTGCTGCAAGAAAATAGCCTCGAAAAAGCAAAAAAATACTTCAACGAAGCCCTTAAAATCAACCCAAATTTTCCGAATGTTCATTTTGGTTTGGGCATGATTGCCGAAAAAGAGAATGATATTTATCGTGCTTTTGAAGCGACCGTTGAAGCCATTAAACTCAATAAAAACAAAGATATTCTCTACGAAAACTCGGTCAGACGAGCCTTTGATTTTGCCAAAAATATCGTTGAATCAGAGCCGAACAGGCAACTATTTATTGAATATCGCCATCAACTCGAATTTGCGGGTGGCACCGAAATAGATATTGTTGAAGATACGGCTATTCCGACGGCAGCAAAAATTGAGTTTGCTGAAAATTACGACCGGCCCAAACATACCGTAAAATACAAGCCAAAATATCCTGCGATTGAGCATTTAATTATGCACGAATTGGTGCATTTGGCGTTTGTGATTGATGCCCGAAAAGCAGGACTCAACCAACTTTTTATTGCCAATCAGCAACATAAGACGGCTTTTATCAAAAAGATTGAGCCGATTCTTCAAAAATTTCAGAAAATGGGCATTTCAGCGGATAGAATTGCCAACTATTCTGACAGAATTTTTAATGGGCTGAATCTTCAAATTTATAATACGCCCATTGATTTATTCATCGAAGATTTTCTTTATCAGACCTATCCTGCCTTACGACCTGCCCAATTTTTATCGCTCAATGCCTTGATTCAAGAAGGTTTAAAGGCCACAACCGATAAAAAAACGCTTGAACTTTCGCCCAAAGAGGTGCTTTCAAAAAGCAAGATCTATACCCTCGTCATTGCCCTGCAATACAAGGCTTTGTTTGGCATTGATTTTATCAAAGATTTTCAGGCAAGCACCGCCGAACTGAAACAGGCACAAAGTTTTTATGAGGAATATCTGCAATACAAAACCGATAAAGAACCCGCCGAAGAATATGAGTTAATAATGAACTGGGCGGAAGATTTGCAACTCAACCAAAATTTTGAGTTGGTGGATGAACTACAATACCGCAGCAAACGACTCGACTTTGATAATCTGCTCGATGCCATTGAAAAAGACCCCTACGATTTAGACTCCAACGACCCTTACAAACAAAGGGAAATGGAGAAATTCCAAAAGTCACAAGCGAATATTAAGTTAAACTCGGCCGTGATGATGTACATGGCGGAGGCCCTGAAACACTTTGCCGAAATGCCGCAGGAAGCCATACAAAAGGTGGCTTTTGAGATCGCTACGCAAGGCACACAGGGCTTCAGCACCGAAAAAGCCGATTATAGAATCAGTTCAATTTCAGGTAAAACATTTTCCGGGTATCACATACTCGCCTATTACTATGTCAGTTGGGCGTTAGCTATGCCCGAGATGCTATCGCAATTGCAACTGCCTTATGATGAGGAGTATAAAATGGCTTTGTCGATACACAAACCAAGTAACCAATAAAGAAATAATACAAGTTGGTTTTACCCAAAAACCCAACTGAATGAGCCATTTTTTGCCAACGCACGGACAGCGCATTCCGACTTTAAAACGGATTTATAAGTATTTTAACCAACTATAAATTGTAGAATATAAAAGTGAAAAACGAAAAACTGACAAGGAAAGAAATCATTGACAACCGCTTAAAACAAGCGGGCTGGAATGTTATTGACCGAACTCAGGTGGTTGAGGAATACAATATAATTGTGGATAAAAATCTTGTTCAGGAAGCAGCAACTCCCTACGCCGGACACCAATACAGCGACTATGTTTTATTGGGCAAGGACGGTAAACCGCTTGCCGTTGTGGAAGCAAAAAAAACATCAATTGATGCTGCAATCGGACGAGAACAAGCCAAACAATATTGTCACAATATTCAAAAACAACATGGTGGTGAACTTTCTTTCTGCTTTTACACCAACGGACACGACATTTTCTTTTGGGACTTAGACAATTACCCACCAAAGAAAGTCTATGGCTTTCCGACTCGTGACGACCTTGAACGTTATGCCTATATTCGCAAAGCGAGGAAACCATTAGCAGGTGAACTCATCAATACCAAAATTGCAGGCCGTAATTATCAAGTTGCCTCTATTCGTGCTGTGATGGAAGCCATCGAAAAACGAAAACGCAAATTTTTGTTGGTTATGGCGACAGGAACGGGCAAGACAAGAACTTGCATTGCTTTGGTTGACGCACTAATGAGAGCAGGTTGGGCAGAAAGAGTTTTATTCCTTGTGGACAGAATTGCACTTCGTGACCAAACTTTGGAAGCATTCAAAGAGCATTTGCCCAACGAACCACGCTGGCCCAAACAAGGCGAAA
>NZ_JAIXST010000220.1 GCF_027484545.1 Runella sp.
CTATTACAACAGCAAAATGACAAGCATAGTATCAAAGAAAGGCGTAAAAAAGCAGGTTGGAATGACCAGTACTTGCTCAATATTATTAAAAACAACACCATTTAGGTGCGTTTAACCTGATTTAGTTTAGTATATTTGGCCGTAACCACCACCGAATCGCCGTTGATAAACGCAAAACCTGCGGGCAAACACGATTTGGCAATCAGTGCTGCCGCGCTGAAATCATAGGTAAACACCTTCGTCGTAGTTCCTGTTACGGTAGCGGCCAAATTAGTACAGGTGTACCGATTGGCTCCGCGAATGATCTGAACGCTGTAACGGGCATCGCCGATTTCGTCGGCATTGGTGACGGACGCCGTGGCGTAACCGAACGCAAAAGAAGGAAAAGCAACCGAAGTTTTTACCGTTCCTGTATACATGGCTCGCAGCGTATCGCCCACCATAAAGCGGTTAATTTTGGCTAAATCCAATGTTCCGCTGGCATCTGGGCTACTGTCGTTGTTGTTATCGGGACTACCGAGCGTGATGCGCTGTATGTCGTACGTGGCCCAATTCATCCCCTGCGTACAGGTCCCGCCGGGACACAGCAGTTCGGTAACGATGGTTGAACACTGAGTAGGAAGCGCTCCGCAACCTGTGGAACACGTGGGGTCGTTGACAAATTGTGATTGAAAACTAAGGGTTTTGTTTCCCGAAGTTCCGCATTGCGCTTTCAGTTTCAGGAGCGTCCGCGAGCGGGTTTGGCTGAAGGAGATTGGTGCATTGAATCGAACCGTCAATACACCTCCCGTGTAGTCAAAATAATTGGGCGCTCGGTTGATACCTCCGGCATCAATAAAAGAAAAATCAGCCGCGTTGCCCGAAAACACAAAACCGGCCGGAATCGTGTACTTGTACTCCAAATACGCCGGGGCGGTATTATAAAGGGTAGGAATACTGTTGCCGTTGGAAAGCACCTCCATCGTAAACGTTTGTCCATAATAGACTTGCAGCGGCGCATCCAACGAAAATGTATTGGCCGTGTACGTTTCATTTTGTCCCGTCACAATGCTGCGGGTATAGGTAGTAGCCGCACAGGCCCCGCTGTAGGTACCCGAATAGCCCCAACGGCGCGGGTTATAGGCGGCATTGCAGGTAGTGACACAACAGGAAATCGTATAAAACTCCACATACGCAGTATCTCCAGGTGCAATCGTTGGAATCGTCGTCTCCATTCGTGTAGCAGAACCGGCCGGCGCACAGGCGTTGGTCGAAGTAGCTAACTGAGTCGTGCCGGCAGTTTGGGGAGTGCCGTTGTTTTTGATGCGATACGAGTAAGGTCCCGCCAAATACAATTGTTGCGTATTGTCAAAATTGGGCGTGGTATTTACCGGCCCAAATTGCACCTTCACATTCGTAGCGGCGTAGGCTGTGGTGTTGGCAATGACGATGGTTTGTTTGGCAGGCGTATCAAAACAGCGCGGGCTGCTTGTTTTGACCGAAAACGTTAAATTAGGTTGTACACTCGTGACCGAAACCGAAGGGGTATTATCGGTCGCCGTTTGGCAGATTTGACCTTCACAGCCCCATTGCGTAATGAGTTTGGAAGTCACCGTACCCGCAGGGCAACAGGGGTTTACCGTAATTTTATATTGCAGTACAAAGTTTTCGTTCAACTCAAAGGTCTCATCGCCATCGCCGATCAGTTTAATAATGGCTTTATCAAATTTTACTTTCAACGAGTCGCCCGACGTAGTGATGGCGGAAACCGGAATCGCTTTGTTGGTCGAGGCAGGGTTCAATCGAAAATCACTGTATATAAATTTCCCAGCGCTCGTAATATCGGCAAAGAGAAACTCTTCCAACTGCCCGAATGAACCGTTGCTGATGGTCATACTGCGCGTAGCGGTTTGACCAGGATTGATGGAAACGGGCGTAGTGGTTTGGCTCGTAATACTGAGCGAAGCATAGATAATATCGTAGGTTGCCGTTTTGGTTCCCAGGATGCTGAGCGTGGTACCGCTGCTGTTTTTGATGCTGATCACATCCTGAAAACCGCCGCCGCTGATTTTTTGGGCGCGTGCGGCACAACCCGCTTTTTTGCGAAACGAAAATTTAAGAGTGGTATTGGCAGGCTACGAAGCCACTGTAAACGCCGGAGCGTTTAAGTTAATGCCCGTCAGGCTAACCGTAGGCCCAGACAAGGGTTGTACGGTAGCCGGCAATAGTTGAATCCCTACTCCCAATTGGATAGAAATTACGGCATTGGTAAGCGCAGTAGCGCCATTGGTTATGGTAACCACCGTTTCTGCCCCATTCGGCTGACAGGTAACGGCGGGACTTTCGCTGGTAAAACTGTTTACTAACTGGGCATGGCTGTGACCAAAACCAATAAACAGTAATAAAATCAGTAACGAGTTTTGAAAAGTGTGTTTCATTCTCTACTTTCAATTTGTGGAAAAAATCCCTTCATTCATTTGGATCTTTCACAACGTCATTGCGGGTAAAGGCACAAGAAACGTGCCAAAAAAAGACATATTTTACTATCCTAAATACTTGAGAAGTGCCTAACAATCTTTACCTTATATACTATTTCAATAGTCGTTTTTTGCAAAATTCTGCTCTGAAATGATGTAATAAGATGCTCAAATTACCCAACTGATAAAAAGTGTACCTACTAAACCAAATCGTATTATGAAACAACCTTTTCTTCTGCTTTTCACGTTTATATTATTCATTAACAACAACTTATACGCTCAGGTATTTTCACCCGACGAGATACGTCATCTTCAAAAACAAGCCCAACGCATTACCATCGTCAAAGACAAATGGGGGGTGCCGCACGTATATACCAAAACAGATGCCGATGCCGTATTTGGCATGATGTATATTCAGTGTGAAGAATTTTTTGAGAAAGTGGAAAATACCCTCATTAACCGTTTGGGTCGTCAGGCGGAAGTGGACGGCGAACGGGAATTGTACCAAGACCTGTGGGCCAGAACGTTCATTGACTCCACCAAAGCCATTCAATTGTACCATAAAACCCCCAAGTGGCTCCGTAAACTGTGCGACGCTTATGCGGCAGGGATTAATTTTTACATGATTTCACATCCCGCCCAAAAACCGCGACTCATTTCTCGCGTACAACCTTGGATGGTGCTGATGAACAACATTCCTTCCATTGCCAACAGCAACCTGACAGAAGCCGAGTTCCGGGCTTTTTATTCCAAAGACGCAAGCCTTTCACTCTCCTACCTACCCGACCTCGCCCGCGAGTATCAGGAAATGGGCGGCTCCAACGGTTGGGCCTTGGCGCCGTCGCGGACGCAAAGCAAAAACGCACTATTGCTCATCAATCCCCATTCGGAGTTTTACGGACGGCTCGAAATTCACTTGGTCAGCAAACAGGGCCTTAATGCCTACGGTGCGCCGTTTTTAGGGCAGTTCAACATCTTTCAAGGCTTCAATGATTTTTGCGGATGGATGCATCCCGTCACTCTTTCCGATGCTAAAGACCTCTACTCCGAAACCATAGAAAAGAAAGACGGCAAGTATTCGTACCGCTACAATGGCGAGTTGCGCGGCGTTGACAGTTCGCAGGTTACCCTGCGCTACAAAAAAGGCAATGAACTGTTGTCCAAGACATTCACTGTCTATCGCACCCACCATGGTCCCGTTGTGGCTGTAAGAGATAAGAAGTGGATAACTCTCAAATCCAATGAATCCAACATTGACGTTTTAGCCGTGAATTGGTTGAAAACAAAAGCCAAAAGTTTTGAAGATTTCAAGGCGACGGTAGATAAACGTGTTTTGGTAGGCAACAACATTGTATATGCCGACCGCGACGGCAACATTGCCTACTGGCACGGAAACTTTGTTCCCAAAAAAGACCCCGCCTACGACTGGAAACGGCAAGTGGACGGCAGTACCAACGCCACCGAATGGCAGGGAACGCACGCCCTCAGCGAGCTGCCGCAGTACGTCAATCCTACCAACGGTTGGGTACAAAACTGCAATTCGACGCCTTTGTACGGGGCAGGCGTTTTTGATACCCTCATGAGTCACAAGCCCGCCTACATGCTCCCCGACGGGCACACGCCCCGCGCTATGAATGCGGTTCGATTGTTGAGTAAACTCCAAAACGCTACTATCGACGACGTCATCAGTGCCGCGCATGATTCTTATTTGCCCAACGCCGCGCGCTTTCTTCCAAGCCTTTTCAAAGCATCGGAAACGGTATCCCAAGATTCTGCTCTGACGCTTCTCTCCTCCCCCGTTCAAACGCTCCGCAACTGGAATTTTCGTACCGATACGACCTCGGTGGCGACAACTCTGGCCGTTTTGTGGTTAGAAAGAATCATCGCCCTGAACGTCGCCAAACTCAAACGACCTTTGGCCAATGAAGAACAATATTCGCTTACCAATGGCGCTTCGATTTCCACTGATTTTATTTCCCCCGCTGAACAACTCAACCAACTCGCTCTGGTCGTACAGGACTTGAAAAAAGAATTTGGTACGTGGGAAGTGCCTTGGGGAAAGCTCAATCGTTTTCAAAGGAATAAAGAAGGTCAACCTTTCAGCAATGCGCGTCCGAGTTGGGCCGTTCCGGCTACGCCCGGGTACATGGGTTCGCTAAACGCATACGTCAGTCGCAAAAGTCCGCAGGCCAAAGCCCGTTACGGAGCCACGGGCAATACCTTTGTGGCAGTGGTAGAATTTGGTAAAACCCTCAAAGCCAAAACAATCCTGACGGGAGGCGCAAGTACGAACCCCAATTCACCGCATTTCACCGACCAAGTAAAAGGCTACATCAACGGGCAATTCAAAGACATCTTTTTCTACAAAAAAGACGTCCTGAATGCCGCCGAAAAAACCTATCGGCCCGGGGAATAAAGTTGATTTTACAATAGAATCTCCCCCAATTTGCGTTATTCTGAGAATCTTTCTGAACCAACACTACTTTTTGCATCATTTTTGCGTTAATTTTATACGTAACTTTGAAAAAAGTGTTGTATCCACTAAACAGCGGCCTAAAACACCAAACTATGAACAACCCAACCTCTTCCGTACTGCTGGAGCGCATTGGTGAGTATAAGCGGAAATTTTATCTGAATCAACTCGTCAAAGGTGTCATTTTTGCCGCGGCTTTTGTGCTGTCGGCTTATTTGTTTGTCAATACCATTGAGTACTTCGGGCGATTCAGCTCTTCGGTACGGGGTACGCTTTTCTTTGGCTTTTTAGCCATTTTGGGCTATGCCTTGGTGCGTTGGGTAGCCGTGCCGTTGGTGCATTTATACGGTTTGACCAAGTCGCTGTCGAACGAAGAAGCCGCCGGGCAAATCGGCAATTTCTTTCCCGAAATCGGCGATAAACTCGTCAATACCTTGCAGTTACGCAATTTATCGGGTGTTCAAACCGACCTGATCGAAGCCAGTATCCAACAAAAATCGAAGCAATTGATGATTGTGCGATTTTCGGATGCCATCAAAATTGACCAAAATCGTCGTTACCTAAAATACGCGGCCTATCCATTAGCGGCCATTGCGTTAGTGTTGCTCATCAATCCGCGCTTTTTTGCCAATAGTTCCGACCGCATTATTCACTTTGAAAAAGAATACAACGACGCCCCCTTTACCTTCAAACTCGACAATCCCAACCTTAAAGCCTTCCGCAACGAAGACTTTACGCTGAAACTTTCGTTGGCGGGTGGGGCATTGCCCGAAGCCGTTTATGTGGTTCACAACAAAGCCAAATTTAAATTGGAACAGGAGGACGCAGATACCTATTCATATACTTTCAAAAACGTCCAGCGCCCCATCGAATTTCAGTTTGAAGCCGCGGGTTATAAATCAAGCGAATATAAATTGGAGGTAGCCGAGCGCCCGAGTTTGTTATCGTTTGACGTGACATTGAATTATCCCAGTTATTTGGGCAAACCTGCCGAGCAGTTGAGCAACGTGGGTAACCTAACCGTTCCCGAAGGCACCACCATTACGTGGGATTTCCACACGGATGCCACCGAAGAAATGGCATTGGCGTTTGAAGGAGATCAAAAAACGTATCCTGCGGAAGGTAAATTGACGGGTGGCTATGAGTTCAGCAGGAGCGCTCGTCGGTCGGGAAATTATGAAATCAAACTCAAAAACGACGAGTCAGAAAATCGCGAGAAAATCAGTTATTTCCTGAATGTCATCAATGACAAACACCCCACGCTGACGCTCGAAAATTACCAAGATACCACGCTGTACAACTATTTTGTATTGGGCGGAAACATCGTCGACGATTACGGATTTTCCAATTTGCGGGTTTTCTACAACCTGCGTCGCAAAGGTGACAAAACCGACGAAAAGAAACTGGTGTACAAAGGTTTCGGCATTCCGTTCAACAAATCTACGACTAACCAAACGTTCTATTTTCAATGGTACGTGGACAGCCTCCGCCTCACTCCCGGCGACCGCATTGAGTACTACGTGCAAGTGTGGGACAACGACGGTGTAAACGGACCGAAATCGGCTAAATCACGGTTGATTGACTTTGCCGTGCCGTCGAAAGAAGAAGTACGCGCCGAAGCGGAAAAATCGGCGGAGAAAACCGAAGCTCAGATCAACAAAACGCTGCAAAAAGCGAAGAGCCTGCAAAAGGAATTAGAGAAATTAGATCAACGTCTCAAAAGTGAAAAAGAGCTTGATTTCCAAGACAAAAAGCAAATTGAAGACCTGCTAAAGAAACGGGATGAGTTGCAGAACGACATGAAGAGTATGCAGGAGCAAGCCCAAACTGCCCAGGAAAAGCAGGAGCGGTTTGCCGAGCAAAGCCCTGAAATGAAGCAAAAAATGGAGCAATTGCAGAAACTGATGAAGGAATTGCTCGACCCTGAAACTCAAAAACTGTACGAACAACTCGAAAAACTCCTCCAACAGCAACAGCAGGACGATAAGATGCAGGAGTTGATGAACAAGTTGAAAAACAAGGAATTTAACGCCCAAAAGGAAATCGAAAAGGCGTTGGAAATGTTCAAGCAGCTTCAACTCCAGCAAAAAGCCGAACAAATCCAGAAGGATTTGAACGAAATGGCGGAAAAGCAGGAGAAATTGGCCGAAAAGGCAGAAGAAAAATCGAAAGATCAGGAAGGAAAGGAAAACAAAGACCAAAAAGGCAAGGATCAAAAGGATAAAGATCAGAAAGACAAAGATCAAAAAGGTAAAGATCAGGACGGTAAGGACCAAAAAGACAAAGACCAGAAAGACAAGGACGGTAAAGATCAGGACGGCAAAGACCAAAAAGATAAAGAACAGGAAGAGCTCAAAAAAGACCAGGAAGAACTCAATAAAGAGTTTGACGAGACCAAAAAGGACATCGAAGAACTCGAAAAATTGAACGAGGAATTGCAGGATAAACAGGAAATGGATACCGGCAAGGAAGACCAACAGGAAGTGGATAAAGAGCAGGATGAAAGTTCTAAGCAACTAAACCAAAAACAAAACAAGAGTGCCTCTAAGTCGCAGAAAAAAGCAGCTAAAGCCATGAAAAAAATGGCTCAGAAAATGCAGGAGTCCATGGAAAGTGCCGAAATGGAAGAGATGGACGAAAACATGGACAACCTACGCGACATTCTTGAAAACCTCATCCAATTGTCTTTTGAGCAGGAACGCGTGATGAAAGATTTCCGAGGCGTAAACTTACAGGACCCGCGTTTCATTAAATTAGCCCAAGACCAACTCAAATTGCAGGACGATGCCAAAGTGATTGAAGACAGTTTGTATGCCTTGGCCAAACGGGTCATGCAAATCCAGACCTTTGTGACGCGCGAGTTGAACGACATGAAATTCCACATGATCGAAAGCACGCGTTACATCCGCGAGCGTCGTCTCAACATGGCTACCAGCAAACAGCAATTTGCAATGACGTCCATGAACAACCTGTCGCTGATGCTCAGTCAAACGCTGCAACAAATGCAGGCGGCGATGATGGCGATGAGCGCGCCGGGACAAGGCAAGAAAAAAGGCGGCAAAAAACCGGGTCAAAGCTTGGGTGAATTGCAGCAACAACTCAATCAACGCATCCAAAAAATGCAGCAAGGCCAAGGTGGAAAAGGCGGCATGAGTGGTCGACAGATGTCGGAAGAAGTAGCCAAAATGGCGGCCGAGCAAGGCCGCATCCGTCAGATGCTCAAGGAGTTGATGGACTCGCAAAAAGGCTCCGAAGGGGGCAAAAAAGTGGGCAATGAGGTAAAAGATTTGATGGAAAAAATGGACGAAACGGAAACCGATTTGGTGAACAAACGCATGAATCCGAATCTCATCAAACGCCAACAGGACATTGTGACGCGGTTGTTGGAATCGGAAAAGGCATTGCGCCAACAGGAGGAAGATACCCAACGCAAAGCTGAAACGGCCAAACCGCAACCCAAAACACCGCCGGCGGCCTTTGAGCAGTACGTCAAAGACAAGCAACGCCAAACGGAACTATTGCGCACCGTACCGCCAAGTTTCGCTCCTTTCTACAAACGCGAAGCGGATAATTACTTTAAAAAATCGGGCGCGGGAGATAAATAGTTGATAGTTTCAAAATAACAACAAGGGCCATGATGAGGGATTGTAATGGCCCTTTTTTTACGGTTTCTCCTTGTCATTCAGTTTTTTACGAGATTTTTTGAAGTTTTACTTGCAAAGGAGATAGAGATTTGTGATACTTGTAAGAAGTATTCTGTAAGCCCAATTTTTTCTGCTTCTTAGATTAATCTGCAGTGAAGTGTTTTTTAAGGATAATCACAAGTTTAAAAAAATATATTATGCTTAATTTTTTATCATTAATACACTGGTTCATAGGATTTATTTTTGGCATTTCTATCTCATTACTTTCTTCTGGTATTCTTTTGGGGCAGTGCGCGCAAAGTAATGCTATAACAAAAAAATAGACAACGGGGGCAAATGCCTAACTTTGGAGTGACTAAACTCAAAGATTATGTACCTATTTTGCCCAAGTTGTCACAGCA
>NZ_JAIXST010000281.1 GCF_027484545.1 Runella sp.
AAGTAGTTCTAAGTCGAGCTTGGAAGGCAAAAGGAAGGGAGAGTCCATTCTTCAAAATTACAACCCAAACCCTGACTTTCACCAAATGTGACGATGAACCACGTTCACGCCATTTTACACTATTGGTAATTTAACGTCGGTTTTGAGGTTAAAGATACCCAAATTGGGGAAATTTCAGGAGAAAGGAATCGTTTTATACAACGGTAAATCTTGCTATCTTCGGCCTTGTAAACGAAATTTCAAAGTCATGTATTTAAACCTTGACGCTAAAAAACAAAATACGTACGATGCAATCGTCATCGGTTCGGGTATTTCGGGGGGATGGGCTGCCAAAGAGTTGTGCGAGAGTGGACTAAAAACGCTTGTATTGGAGCGTGGGCGCGATGTGAATCATATTACTGATTACCCGACGGCCATGATGAATCCGTGGGATTTTAAGCATCATAACCGCCTTCCTCCTTCGTTTCGGGAAGAAAATCCCATTGCGAGTAAGTGTTATGCGTTGGATGAAGCTACGCAACATTTCTTTACAAAAGACGCCGAACAACCTTACATTCAGGAGAAACCGTTCGATTGGATTCGAGCATATCAGGTAGGAGGGAAATCTCTGCTTTGGGCACGTCAGGTACAGCGTTGGAGTAAATTTGATTTTGAAGGCCCTGCGCGGGATGGCTTCGCCGTTCCTTGGCCTGTTACTTATAATGAGATGGCTCCCTGGTACAGTCATGTGGAGCGTTTTGCAGGAATAAGTGGCAATAAAGATGGCTTGGAAGGGCTGCCCGATGGGGAGTTTTTGCCGCCTTGGGAGTTGAACTGTGTTGAAAAGCATTTGCAAAAATCACTCAACGAAAACTATACCGACCGGCACCTTATCGTAGGTCGCTGTGCTCATTTGACCAAACCCCAACCTTGGCATACAGCTCTTGGGCGCGGGCAGTGTCAGGCGCGGCACCTGTGCTATCGCGGTTGTCCGTACGGGGCCTATTTCAGTTCGCAGTCGGCTACCCTTCCGGCAGCACGTAAAACGGGTAAACTCACTCTGCGCCCGCATTCAGTAGTGTATTCGATTATTTATGATGAAAAGGTCGGAAAAGCATCCGGGGTTCGGGTGATTGATGCCAATACCAAAGAAGTGATTGATTATTATGCTCGCATTATTTTCTTAAATGCGTCGTGTTTGGCAAGTAATCAAATTTTGCTTAATTCGACTTCTCATCGTTTTCCCAAAGGACTTGGGAATGACAATGAATTGCTGGGAACTCACGTAGCTTTTCACAATTATCGGGGTAATGTTACTGCTGATATTGACGGTTTTGAAGACCAATACTATTTTGGACGTCGACCCACTTCAGGTTTCATGCCGCGCTATCAAAATGTTCATAAGCAGGAAACGGATTTTCTTCGAGGTTATCTTGTCGCCATGAGTGCGGGTCGAAGTTGGGGAAGTGCCGCTGGTCAGGAAGGATTCGGGGCTGATTGGAAGGAAGCCAACAGCAAACCCGGCTCGTGGCATTTATACGTTCAGATTCAGGCCGAAACTATTCCTAAACTTCAAAATCATGTTCGTCTCAGTCCTGACCAAAAAGACCAATATGGCATTCCTTTGCTGATTACTTCCATTGGTTACGATGACAATGATGAAAAAATAGTGAAGCATTTTTGGGAAACCAATACCGAAATGCTGACCAAGGCAGGTTTTAAAAACATTCGTGAGGTTGACACCAAACAGGCACCCGGATTGGATATTCATGAAATGGGCGGGTGCCGTATGGGGGCAGACCCTAAGACTTCGTTAGTCAATAAATGGAATCAATTGCACACCTGTAAAAACGTTTTTGTAACAGACGGTGCTGCCATGACTTCCATCGGCACTCAAAATCCGTCGCTAACGTTCATGGCTTTCACAGCCCGGGCGGCCAATCATGCGGTACAGGAAATGAAAAAGAAAAATTTATAAAACCAATGAAAAACAAACTCTCAAGACTCCCCTTCATTGCTGCTATTTTAACACTTTGGGTGCTTAAAAGCTACGTAGCGCTATCACAAACATCGACCGAAAATGCCGTAGCCGAAATTGAAAAGCAACGTTTCGCGGCTTTAGTAAGTAAAGATTATGGATATCTGGACAAAGTTTTGGCCGAGGACTTGTTTTATTGTCATTCCAGCGGTCTGATTGACAATAAAACCTCTTTTATTCAATCCATAAAAGACGGTAAGTTGACCTATCAGGAAATGAATGTGGAAAAATTAAAGGTACGGACTTATGGAAAGACCGCCGTAATTACGGGAACTTGCGGAGCCAAGGTGTTGAGTAATGGCCAGCAACTCAATACGCGGTTTCGTTTTACGGACGTCTATGTAAAGAGTAAGGTCGGTTGGCAAATGGTTTCCTGGCAATCGCTTCGTATCCCTTGATAAATCGAAGATTTTTAAGAAATTTGTAAGAAACTAATGAAAAATGGACTTGCCATTTTTCAAATGCAACCAAAAGCAGTAAATGTTCGTCTGTATAATGAAGCAGGGAGCAATGCCTTAAAATAGGAAGTTGTCGGAAAACTTGCAAATTTTTCAAAAAAAACTTATATTCGGGCGCAATATTCAAGCTTTGGCTTAGGTTTTGTATATATTCAGGAAGAATTACTAATCTTGTTTAAACATAGTAAATAGATATGAAACGCATTTGTACATTTTTGGGAGCAGTGGTGATTGGAGTTTTTCTTATATCCGGGTGCAAACCTAAAGTAAAACCTCTGAGTGAAATTATTGGTAAAGTATGGAGTGCTCAAGTAGTGAAGGAAGGTTCTGCTGTTGTTTATACCAAAGGAGGTACTAATAACGTACAGGCAGGATATATTAACTTTCGATTGGATTTAAGCAGCCCCACGTCGGTTACTTACAAAGAACGCGATGGAAATACCTTTACGGGGCAGTGGGAATTGCAGGAAGGTACAACAAACACCCTGGTTCTGAAAAACTTAACTCCACAGCCAACAGGTACTTCGGGCACGATTACGTTTACAATAAACTCGTCCTCCGAAACGGAGTTTGTGATTACACGAACTACGGCAAGCCAAAAAACGGGTGGAACCATCAACAATTATACGCTGGTAACGCCTTAGAAATCAACGAATCCCATAAAGACTATTTCAGAACCGCTTTCGTAAGAGAGCGGTTTTTTTGTTTGGACGCATCCCTCTTTATAAATTCTACGTAGATAGATGTAGCTACCCATATTTACCCTGCTTGAATACCTATGAGAATTACTTTATTTCTGGTACTTATGTGCCTTACGGGCAATGCGTTTGCACAACTCAGCCTAACCGATAGTCTTTTAGTAGACATCAAAGACAGTTTGCAATCGCCTGCTTTGCTTCCTGAACGAATGATTTTTACCCAAAAAATGCTGTGGGGACACCAAGGTCTAATGCGGACATGGATGCCGCTAAACCGTCAAAATCGCCAAAAAGAATTCTTGGATTCAAGTTTGAAGTGCAATTTGGTGTTTTAGAGCAAACTGGATGGGAGATAAATACCCAAGAGTTTTTCGGGGTCGGTTGTTTAGTTGATTTTCAATCCAACTTACGTCAC
>NZ_JAIXST010000102.1 GCF_027484545.1 Runella sp.
CTACCAAAATTCTGATGGAAGCTTTTTACGAAAATTGGCTCACTAAAGGCATGAACAAGCACGAAGCCCTCAAACAAGCCCAACTCACCGTCAGAAAAATGCCGCAATATGCTGCCCCCGTCAACTGGGCTGCCTTTGTCTTGGTGGAGTAGGGTTTATATTTTCCACGGCATTCCCTCAATTTCCTTATCTTCTTTACCATTGATTGCCTCAATCAGTTGAAAAACCGTTGTAGAAGATTCTTCAATGGCGGGGCTTTGGTGCGTGTGTTGTTTGAAAATATTTTGGGCTCGGGTTATGGCGTTGACTTGGCGTGATTTGCCGTTTTTTGGGTCTGTGACCAACATCGACTCAAAGAAATCTTTGCTCACTTTTTTACTTCCGCTTCCGTCATAAAAAAGTTTATGTAGTGTAAGATATTGATTAATTTTGGGGTCATAAAGTGTTCTGTCCATTGCGCCGCCTTGATGGTCTTCAAAATGCAGTATAAGCCAATACTCAAAAGATTGATTAGAGTAGGCCACCCGCCCAAAATGCTGTATAGCGAGTCGGACGGCTTCATTGAAGCGTTCGTTGGGAAAGCTGTCTTTGTCAAACATACACCATACTTCAAAACCTGCGTATTTAGGTTCAGCGGCCAATTCTATGGCTTTTTCAACCAATGAAATGGTGTTGTAACCCGTTCCAATAGGTACAACCTTCACATTGGGCAGTCTAAATTGCTGAAAATAAGACACCTCGGTATTTACTCCTTCGGAAACAATCAAAAACTGCCTAAGAAGAGGCCTTATTGGCGCGTCGCGCTCCAAGACAGGGGCCTCATTTCGTTTGGCCCGTTTGGCAGAGCGTAACTTTTCTTTGTGCGCCTGTCGTACCTGATGTTCTTTGGCTTGCTTACTCATTGTACGGCGGCGGTCAGTGCTTCTTCAAAGTCTTCCAAATAGGGTACAGCTCCGTATTTGCCGTTGACGTAGTTTTTCTCAAAATTGTCCTCTTTGCGTACCTGATCCGTTTTGAAATCAGCCAACGAATACACTGACGACGCTCCGTAGCGGTCTTTTTGCACAAACCAAATTTGGTCACGGCGCAAGAATCCACTACTTAACAAGTTGATGTCATGGGTATTAAAAATCAATTGCGCATTGTGCGGATTGGTTTTGGGAGACTGAAACAATTCCACAATTTTAGCGACTAAATTGGGGTGAAGTTTAGATTCCAGTTCATCTACGACGAGCGTATCGCCCGATTGCAAAGTTTCAATAATGGGGCCCGAAAGGGCAAAATATTTCTGGGTCCCCGACGATTCTTCCTCCATTTCAAACTCCGCCGTGCCTACCTGGTTGCCGTTAACATCATATTTATGGTGTAGGGTTTTCATGCCACCTAAGATATGTCCGTCGTTTTCTCTCATTTTCTGAATGAGTAGTTCTTTCAAACGGCCTGGCATGGCATCTGGTAAATCAGATTCCTGCTCTATCTTGAGAATTTTTACATCATTTATTCCTAAATCAGCAGCATTCAAAAAGTCTAAAATGACATTTTTGCCATCATTATTCATTACCCTTCCTATGGTAAAACCTTCGTACCCTTCTTCTTGCAAGCCTGAAATGACGTTGAACTTAGACAGCCAATCAAATATTCGTAAGGCCAAAGGGTCGTTGAATTGAGCTGCCACCGAAAGGAGTAGAGCATTCTGTCGAACCATGCCGTCTTTAACCAACCTTGCTCCAATCCGAAACAATTTCGAGTGAACAGCTTCAAAGTTTTGTTCATCCCGAAAAAATAGTTCAATCTCTTTGGTTTTTGGGCGATGAAAGAGCCACTCCGAAACCACTTTTTCCTGCGTTACTTCAAATCCGTAGCGAAACAATTCGCCTTCGTGCAGAAAGATAATTTCAAACTCGGAAGGGCTTTGTTCCGACGCAGGATTCAATCGGAACGGAACGATAGAGATTTTGTCTTTAGACTGCATATCTGCTGAAGATCGTAGCATAAAATGTCGCATAAAACTCATGGCATCCATGAGTTTGCTTTTTCCTGCGGCATTTGCCCCGTAAAAAACAGCCGATTTTACTACCTTCAGCTGAAATTGAGGAATTTCAACGAGATTGTTTTCGAGGTCTTTGTCATAGCGGGAAGCCAAAAAATTCAATTTGGCTTTGTCCCGAAATGATTTATAATTTTTGACAGAAAATTGAATTATCATAACAATAAATCTATTATTTACAAAAATAACGCAAAAAATAGATTTATTGTTATACTGTCATTCAAAATCAATTTTTTTTAGCTCCTGAATTACTACAGGGTCGGACTCAGATTTCAGTCTTTTCAAATACTTGTTTTCAATCAGTTTATAAAATCGGTTGTTTATTTTTAGGTATAGGGTATCATTATAACTAATTACTGATTGAATTTTAGGGAGTTGATTGGCTTGCAGAGTGAGTTTACCTTCCGACAACTTGTAGGAGATGATTCCTTTGTCCAGTGATTTATCCTTTATAAAGTCGCCTTGTAATTTTTTCTTTTGGTCGTTGCCAAAACCTAAAGACTGACTTTCTTTAATATCAAAAGTGAATGACTGAGGTGCTATTGGATTTTCGGTAGGTTTTGTTTGTGGGGAATTGTCTTTTTTAGGCGTTTTTGGTTCGTCCAATTTTGGAACAACCGCTTGTTCGCTTGCGTGATATGGGTTTAATGGAGCAAGATTCAATCTATAAACTGCAAACCCTATTCCCAAAACCACACAGGCAGCAGCGGCGTATTGCCACCAACGAAACATTGGTTTAATAATAGTTTCTTTTTTCTCAACTATCTCGTGCTCCGTTTGTTGAAGCATTGCTTTGAGTTCTTGACGTTTGGCTTGCCGAAACGCCGCTTCTATATCTTTTTCAAAATCTTCCATATTGTTAGGCATTTACCATTTTTTTGAGCCGTTCTTGGCATTTATATTTTTGCGCTTTGGCATTGTCGGCATTGGTGTAGCCAAAATGCGCCGCTATTTCTTCCATGTTTTTCTTCTCATAAAAAAATAATAGTAATAGTTCTTTGCAATTTCCGCCAGCGGCTTCCATTTGTTGGAGTGCAGCGGTGATTTTATTGATACGTGATTGGCGTTCGTCTTCGTATTCATCAAACCAATCGGTAAGGTTATTCAGGTACTCAAACGTTTCAGGGTCTTTTACAAAAACTTCTTTGTTGTCGCGCAGGTGCGTAAGCCACTGATTCCGACAAATTGAGTTTAGATACGTTTGGATGCTGCTTTTGAGCTCAAAATCCTTATTTCTTACTTTCTCATAAAATACGATCACGGCATCCTGAAATAAATCTGCTGCCTTCTCAGTATCTGCCCCGTTGTTAATCATAAAATTGATGCAATAGTCACGGCACTTTCGATAAACGATATTCAATGCCTGGTCCTCGCCTCCACGAAGCCGATTTACGATACTGCTGTCGTCGGTGGCAGATAGATTCAGAACTTTAGTCATTGATTGATAGCAAATAAGGTAATAGGTAACCACAAAATAAATATTTTTTTCAATCGAAGGGTTACTTTTTTCTCAGCAGGCTATAAATGGGTGTAAAACGAAAACTACAAACTTAAACAATAAAGCAGCTGGAATTTTTAGACACCCTCAAAAACAAACTTTCGAGCACAGAAAACAATGATCACTTACCAGAATTCCCAAATGAATTACCCAACTTAACTGAGACAAAGAAGCAGGTAGTCAAGGTTAACCTGCGTGACTACGGTTTCAAGAAAGCGGGTCACCATGAAGCCGATGCCAAAGCACTCGAAAACTTATTCAACCAGATTTTGAACGGCTATATTATCGATGAAAATGCCAATGAAGAACGCCAACTCAAGGAACAACAACGGATTGATGCTCAAATTGGAGAGATTGACCAGCAAGCCGAAAACTTACAAATGGAGATTCGTAAAGTCAACGAAACCGATATTCCAAAAATCCAGAACACCATTGATTTCTTGGATGATGAAGTGAACAACATTAAATTGGAGGTAATCAATCATTCCCAAAATCCGAATCACCTCAACAAATTTAATCTCAATTTATACTGGTTGGTTTTTATCCCTGCAACGATTTTCCTCTATTTGTTTTACGTTTCGGCGGTTTACTCGGGATTTTTTCGGGATGTCGTAAATGAGGTACAGCAGGCAGGGAGCAACGGTATTGCATCGGTGTTAGCTGCTATTTTTGCCAAAAAAGCCTTTACAGAATTCAACTTACACTGGTTTGCGCCGATTATCTTTTTTGTATTTGGGATTGTGCTGCACGTAGCCTATGAACCCGGTAAATGGCAAGTCCAAGTCATTAAGATGCTTGGTACTTTACTTTTCATCTTATTAGCTGATGCGTTGTTGGCTTATTTTGTCGAAAACAAAAGTCATGAGGTAAAAGTAATGATGGGACTTGACGAGCCTAACTATCACTTTTATACAAGCGCGGTCTTTTACATGGTTCTGGTGATGGGTTACTGTACTTGTTTGGGATGGAGTGTGATTTTGCATCAAATCAAAGAAGAATACGGTAAAAAAGATGTGGAGAAAATTGCTAAGATGAAAATAGAAATCTGTAAAGAAAAACGCTTGGCCTTAGTGAATCAAGTACAAGATTTAAAAGCATTACTGATTTCCCACGAGGGTGGTATCAATAAGTTGAGAAAAGAGATTGAGCGCTTGAAAAAATTGCGTGAGCAAATTGCCCTAAGTATGTCTGACCTTGAACAGCGCATCACTAACTTTTATGACGGGTGGCTCATCTATCTCAATAAAGTGAACGATAATACTTACCTCAAAAATGAGTGCGATACTATTTTACGCAAGTTTTATCAGCAGCATATTTACAAAAACAATGTGAGTCTGAATGAAGTAAACGCTTAATTTCTAACTTTTTAAACTTATACTAAATCCATATTACTATGTCGTATTTGTCAAATAAGGGAAACAGGTTAATGCGATGACTTTATCCTGTTCTTCAAATAGGTCTTCGACAATCTTTTGAATCCGTTTCTGTGC
>NZ_JAIXST010000121.1 GCF_027484545.1 Runella sp.
AAACTACCTATTTGGACTTGTGATGAATCAAAAAATATAAACCCAAATCAATGTATATTACAATTTTAACTATATTGAATCTTTATCTAAACCTGTCAACCTATTTTAGGTAATGACAATAAGACCGACAACGGCAAAACTCATCAAATCAATAAATTAAAAAACCGACTATGAAAAATCGAAAACCCACTTTGAGCCTCCTTGGAATTTTTACCTACTTCTCGCTCATTTTCACTACTGCTTATGCCCAGGAAGATGATGCGGGAAAAAGCGGAAAAGTGGAAGCAACTTACCTCAAAGAGACAGAACAATTGGCAAAAAACAGGCAACTCCAAAAGGCTTTTCAATCCATCGTAGCTCAAAATAAACGAAATCGGGAAGAACTCATTATGCTGACTGAGATTCCCGCCCCGCCGTTTATGGAAACCAAACGGGGCATTCGGTTTGCATCCATGTTGAAAGAAGCAGGGATTGATTCAGTGTGGACCGACAAAGTAGGCAATGTGATTGGATTACGCAAAGGCAAAAAACGCAATCGGACTATCGCTTTTGACGCCCACTTAGACACGGTATTTCCGCTCGAAACCGATGTAAAAGTCAAAATAAAAGGTGATACCCTCTTTGCCCCTGGCATTGGCGACAACACACAGGGCGTAGTCATGATTGTGTCGGTTTTGCGCGCATTGGAAGAAGCCAAAATAGAAACCGAAGCTGATGTATTGTTCATTGGCTCCGTGGGCGAAGAAGGTCTTGGTGATTTAAGAGGAGTAAAATACCTGTTTACTGACCCAAAAAGCCCGCGCATTGATTCATGGATTGCCATAGACGGCGGAGGAATGGACTACCTGAGAACCATGGGATTAGGCTCTTACCGCTACCGTGTAACCTTCAAAGGCCCGGGCGGTCACTCGTGGGGGGCGTTTGGTTTAGCTAACCCTCAGCACGCCTTGGGTTCGGCCATCCATTATTTTTCAAAGTCCGCCGATAAGTTTACCCGCACGGGGGCTCGTACCAGTTATAATGTAGGCAGAATCGGCGGCGGTACGTCGGTCAATTCTATTGCGTTTGAATCGTGGATGGAAGTGGATATGCGCTCCGAAATTCCCGAAAACCTCAACTTAGTGGATTCGATTTTAAAAGCATCGGTTCAGCAGGCGCTTCTGGAACACAATGCCATGAAACGCATGGGACCTACGCTTACGGTGGAAATCAAAAAAATCGGCGACCGTCCTTCGGGCGAATTACCTGACAATTTACCTCTTATTCAGCGTGCCATGGCCGCCGTCAGCTACTTTGGAGCATCTCCCAAAGTAGGTCGCGGTTCGACCAATTCAAATACCCCCATTGCCAAAGGGATTCCTGCCGTTACCTTAGGCCGCGGAGGAAAAGGGGGAAATGCCCACGCCCTCAATGAATGGTGGTATGATGACGAAGGCTACAAAGCCATTCAGGTGGCCTTGCTGACGTTGGTTTCGGAGGCGAAGATAGTCAATCCCTGATTTAAAATTGTTTTCGAGGGTTTAAGTGTTAACTCTAACCATTCATCATCATGTGTAAACTCACTTACATCCTTTGGCTTGGAATTGTTTTGTGTTCGTGCAAGCAAGAAAATGAAAACAAAAATGCAACCAACCAACTAAACACAACACAAATCCCTACCTGTGCGCCAGAAGTAACGGACAAATTATGGTATTCCTCCGGCAAAAAAGCCCCTCTGTTCAGTGGTTTGGCAGGAATGCATTATGCGGTTTCTACCAAGAATACCGAAGCTCAACAATACTTTGACCAAGGACTGATGTTGTCTTTTGGCTTTAATCATGCAGAAGCAGCAAGATCATTTTATGAAGCAGTCCGACTGGATTCAACCTGTGCAATGTGCCGCTGGGGCTTTGCGTATGTGTCAGGGCCTAATTACAATGGGGGTATGGAGCCCGATAATTTCACAAGGGCGTACGATGCTGTACAAAAAGCAAAATCGTTTTCGGTATCATCCACCCCAAAAGAAAAAGATTTGATTGAAGCCTTGACGTATCGCTACTCCAACGATACAACTGTTGCCCGTTCGGTACTTGATTCATCCTTTGCAGCTGCCATGCGAAAAGTGTATAAAAAATATCCCGATGATGTAACCATCGCTTCTCTTTTTGCTGAGTCGCTTATGGATTTACACCCTTGGAACTTGTACAAAAAAGACGGAGAGGTTCAACCTTGGACGCCGGAAATTCTAAGGGCGCTTGAAAAAGGATTGAAAATAAATCCACGACATGTGGGCCTCAATCATTTTTACATTCATGCCGTTGAGATGTCGCTCCATGCCGAAAAATCCGTACCAAGTGCTGACTTGCTGCTTGATTTAGTACCGGGTTCGGGCCATTTGGTTCACATGCCTTCGCATACTTACATACGAATAGGTCGGTATCATGACGGGGTTGTTGCCAATCAAAAAGCCGTACTGGTTGATAGCTTATACACCGAGGCATGTCATGCAGAGGGCGTGTATCCGCTGGCGTATTATCCGCACAATTATCATTTCATAGCAGCATGTGCTACGCTTTGCGGAGAAACCAAAAATGCACTGGAGGGAGCCTATGCCACTGCTGCTCATGCTCATAAAAAACTGTTTCAGGAACCCGGATGGGCCACTTTACAGCATTATTACACCATTCCGTGGTATGTAGCAGTAAAACTCGGCTTATGGAATAAAATACGTCATTCGCCTGCCCCTGAAAAACAACTTAAATACCCCTCCGTGATTTGGCATTATGCGCAAGGGATGGCCTTGTTATCGCAAAGCAAGGCTTCTGATGCAAAGAAGCACCTTGCCCAAATGAAAACCATCATGGCAGATACAACGCTCAAAGCCTTAACCATTTGGGGTATCAATAGTGTCTTTGATTTATGCCTAATTGCCTCAAAAACATTGGAGGGGGAAATCAATGCCAAAGAGAGAAAATATGCCGCAGCGATTTCACTCTTGCAGGAAGCCGTTAAAATGGAGGATGCACTTAATTATAACGAGCCACCCGATTGGTTCTTTTCGGTTCGGCATCATTTAGGGGCAGTTTTGATTGACGCCGGAAAAATTCAGGAAGCCCAAAAAGTGTACGAAAAAGATTTGAAGAAGTATCCTAAAAATGGATGGGCTTTAAAAGGGTTGATGAATGCTTATGAAAGAGTTGGCAACACAACGAAATATAATGACACAAAAAAACAATTTGATGAAGCGTGGAAACATGCAGATATCAAAATTTCGTCTTCAAGAATTTGGTAACAATTTCGTATGAGGAAGGCAGAAATTCCCTCGATTATTTCTCTATTTCTAACCAAAAACAAACTTCAAAAATGAAAAAAACACGCCCTTTCTGTTTCATTTTCTTCTTAATCGCCTTACAAACAATGGCTCAAACGCCAGAGGAAAAACTCAAAGCCCTCAATATCGAACTCCCGGCAGTCAAAGCTCCCATTGCCAATTATGTACCCGCCGTCAGGACAGGCAATTTGCTCTATTTGTCGGGAACAGGCCCCAGCGATGCCAATGGAAATCCGATTACCGGCAAGGTGGGCAGGGATTTAACGGTGGAGGAAGGGCAAAAAGCGGCCCGCTCGGTAGCCATTACACAAATCGCCGTTTTGAAAAAAGAATTAGGTGAGTTGAGTCGGGTCAAGCGCATCGTGAAAGTATTTGGTATGGTTCAATGCATAGACACGTTCACGGAACAACCCAAAGTCATCAATGGATTTTCGGATGTAATGGTGGAAGTATTTGGAGAAAAAGGCAAACATGCCCGCTCGGCAGTGGGTATGTCGTCTTTGCCGAGAAACATTGCCGTTGAAGTAGAATTGATTGTGGAATTGGAAGAGGATGTAATTCCTGCTAAAAACAAAAAGAAGTCAAAATGAAAAACTACCTACTACTCTGTTTAGTACTCACTTTCGGTCACGCAAACGCCCAGTTTTTCAAAAAAGACAAGGGCTTGGCGCATACATTCTCCATTGTGGCCCGCGACGAGAAAACGGGCGAAATCGCTGTCGGTGTTCAGAGTCATTGGTTCAGCGTAGGAACTTCAGTTTCCTGGGCGGAAGCGGGAGTTGGAGCCGTGGCTACCCAATCTTTTACCAATAAATCATTCGGAATCAGAGGGCTTGCGTTGCTCAAAGAAGGAAAAACTGCCCAACAGGCGTTGGATATTCTTCTGTCTGATGACACGGGTAAGGAAGTCCGGCAAGTCGGCATTGTGGATGCCAAAGGGAACGTGGCTAATTTTACGGGCAAAAACTGCGTAGACTTTGCAGGTGACTTGAAAGGGAAAAACTACGCCGTCCAATCCAACATGATGCTGACCAATGAGGTGCCCTCGGCCATGGCAAAGTCGTTTGAAGCCAATGTCCAACTGCCTTTGGCGGAGCGCGTTTTGGAAGCCTTGAAAGCAGCTCAAAAAGTGGGCGGAGATATTCGTGGCAAGCAATCGGCGGCCATTTTGGTCGTAAAAGGTGAAACAACGGGAAAACCGTGGGATGAAAACCATTTAGTAGATTTGCGGGTAGACGACCACGCTGAACCGTTGGTTGAAATGGAACGTCTCTTAAAAACCCATCGGGCCTACGAGCACATGAACAACGGTGATTTGGCCATTGAAAACAACAACATGACCCTGGCCATGCAGGAATACGGAACGGCCATGAAAATGTTTCCGAAAAACCTGGAAATGCAGTATTGGACGGCCATCACGTTAGCCAACGGCGGCAACGTACCAAAAGCCGCCCTGATGCTGCAAGCCATCTACGCCAAAGAACCGAACTGGCGAAAAATGACCAAAAGGCTGCCCAAAGCAGGGTTACTGAGTGTCGGAGAAAAAGAGTTAACGTTGTTATTGAAATAGCCTTCTCCCGGCTGATGTCTGTACCGGTCGGGAGAAGGCTATTAATCTGATTTACAACAAATTGGAAACCAATCGAATTATTCAGCGTGGCTTTTGCTTTCTTTCTTCGCTTTTTTATCTGCTCTTTTTTCCATCAGATTTTTTTCAGCTTTCTTTTTGTCGCCTTTGGGTCCTGCTTTTTCTTTTGACATAATTGATGGTGCGTTATAGTTTGTTGTAAGATACCCTTTTTAACGGACAAATCACGAACGGCCGAGTAAATCAAATAATAGTTAGAAGTCATTTGAAATAAGAAAAACGATAATTTTCAGGGTCGGGGTGTTATATTTCGTAGTAGTACATAAAATCACTCATCATTTACCTTCATCAACCTAAACTGAAATGACAAAAAGTGTATCCTTACCCATCTCAACTATCCTGCTGCGTACCCCCGTTGGGATGAAAAATTTTCGAGCCATCGCTTTCTTACTTTTATGGTTGGCCCATTCCGCAGTTGTTTCCGCTCAGGTAAAAGCCCTCTATTTTGGAGAATTAATTGATGGACTTGGCAAAAAAATAACAAACGCCGTGGTGATTATCAATGCCGACCGAATCGTGGGAGTCGGTAAGGAAAAAGAGTTGATTGTCCCTACCAATGCAGAAATCATTGACCTGAGGGAATATACGGCCATTCCGGGGTTGATTGATGCTCATACGCACATGACCTATTATTGGGATAAAACCCGTCCCGGCGACCCTTGGAGCCAAGGACGAACGGTGCAGCCCGCCGTCAAAGTATTTTTAGCGCAGGAAAATGCAAAAAAATCCCTTGAAACAGGCGTAACCACTGTACGGGACTTAGGTGCAGGCGACAACATGAGCTTTGCCATGCGCGATTTAATAGACAGAGGAGCCATGAAAGGCCCCCGAATGTTTGTGGCGGGACAAGGGTTAAGCATCGGCCGCGTAAAAGGGATAGCTGATGTACAGCAATTTGCCGAAAAACAACTCGCCTTAGGAGCCGACTGGATCAAACTATTTGGCTCTACCGGCAGCGCAAAAGATGTAACGGGTTTTCAGACATACAGTTACGAAGAAATGAAAGCGGCGGCCGAGGTGGCTCATAAAGCAGGAAAACGTCTGGCTGTTCACTCTTACGGTCCCGACGGCGCCAAAGCGGCCGTAAAAGCCGGCGCCAACACCATTGAGCACGCCACGGATGTAGACGATTCCACCTTCATAGAAATGGCACAGCGTGGAATTATCTACGTTCCCACCGTTGACCATAATCGTTATTATGCGGCACACAAAGAAGAATATGGCTATGACTGAACCGCTGTATTTGGGTTAACTCTTTTTGTAAAACGAAATTTTGAAAGCCTCAAAAAAGCCGTGAAAGCCCACGTAAAAATTGCCATGGGGTCCGATGCCGTTTTTACGGGTTTCGGCGAAAACACCCGTGAATTGGAATGGTTTGTCAAAGCAGGAATGACTCCTGAACAAGCCTTGCAAACCGCCACCACGACCGGTGCCGAAATGCTCGGCAAAGAAAAAGAACTGGGCGCGATTGCACCCGGGTACTACGCCGACATCGTGGCCGTGAAGGGAAATCCACTCAAAGACATCAACGTCGTCATTCAGCAGGTAAAATGGGTGATGAAAGGCGGCAAAGTTGAAATTGACAAAACGAAAGCACCGAAACAATAAACGCTATTTTCATCAACAACCCCGAACTGAAATGTTAAAAAATGTATCCCTAGCCATCGCAATCGTCCTGCTGTTGAGCACCGTTGGTTTTCGACCAAACTCCAACGCAACTACCTCAAAACCAGCCCCCATCAACGTAGAAGAGTTGACCATTGCACAAATCCACACTGCCTACAAAAAAAGCTCCTTTACGAGCCAACAGCTGGTAGCGGCTTATTTGGAGCGTATCAATCAATTTGATACCCAAATCAACGCCATCACCACGCTCAACCCGCAGGCGATGGCAATCGCCAAAGCGTTGGATGAAGAATATAAAAGGACGAAAGTGTTGCGACCTCTCCACGGAATTCCGATCATTGTTAAAGACAATATCAATACCAAAGGACTCGCCACCACAGCGGGCACCTTAGCGTTGAAAGATTTTGTGCCTGCCGAAGATGCTTTCATTATTGACAAATTAGCGAAAGCAGGTGCCATTATCATTGCCAAATCCAACATGGCCGAATGGGCATTCACGCCTTGGCATTCGTTCAGTTCTACGCACGGAGCCACGCTCAATCCCTATAATACGGAGCATGTTCCAGCCGGTTCGAGCGGGGGCACAGGGGCTTCTATAGCTTCCAATTTTGCCACCATTGGCCTTGGTACCGATACGGGAAACTCTATTCGCGGTCCTTCTTCTCACTGTTCATTGGTAGGGTTCCGAACCACATTGGGATTAATCAGTCGTGCGGATATCGTACCGCTCAATTTCAGAAATGATGCCGTGGGCCCTATGTGCAGAAGCGTCGAAGATGCCACTCGGGTGTTGGAAATCATGATAGGCTATGACCCCAATGATCCCATTACCAAGTATTCAGAAGGCAAGACTCCTCGAAATTATACGCCCTTTCTCCAAAAAAACGGACTGAAAGGTGCCCGAATAGGCATCTTGCGTGAACTCTGTGAAAATGCCCCTGCGGCCTCTGCGTTGTCCAGCAGTAATGGCATGGCAGACCCGGAAGTCAAAGCCTTATTTGAAAAATCCATTTCTGATCTAAAGGCCATGGGTGCGGTCATCATTGACCCGCTCACCATCCCTGATTTTTCAAACCTCCGAAAAGACGTGGTATGTTTTGATTTCAGAGGGGATTTGGAAGCCTACTTGGCTAAGTATGTCAAAAATGACACCATCAAAACCTTAGAAGACATTGTGAGAATAGGAAGCAAATCGAAGTCGGCCGAAGCCCGGGTTAAAGCCCTTCTTGCCGTCCGAAACCCCAACTGCCCAGATGTCTACACGGCTCCCCGGCGGATTGCTTTTCGGAAAGCCATTGAAGACAAAATGGATGAGTTGAAATTAGATGCCATCATTTATCCGACTTGGAATAATAAACCCGCCAAGATCAACACCTACAACGAAGAATTGAAACGGGTAGACTACTACGGAGACAACAGCCAAATCATTGCCCCGCACACTGGCCAACCCGCCTTCACCATTCCGATGGGCTTTACGACGGGCAACTTACCCGCTGGACTTCAGTTTTTGGGTAGAATGTACGCCGAGCCTACCTTAATCAAACTGGTTTATTCCTACGAACAAGGAACAAAGCACCGAGTACCGCCAACCCTTAAAAAGTAAACACAATAAAAAGCTGGCTAAGTAACCCTCTTGATTGGTCTGTATTTTTATCAAATTTATCAAGTTATTGGTTTGGATTTTTGTTATTTAAGAGTATGTTTAAATTTTGCAAATCACTAATAAACAAAACCTTGCGCGTGGGAGTGCCTGTCCAGCGTGGTGCGCGTAAGGCTTGCGCGGGGAGCATTGGACAGGCTGCCCTTTTCTTTGCTTCGTTTCTTTTGGGCAAGCAAAAGAAATGAAGGGGCTCACCAAATGAAATTTTTCAACATTACCAATCCGAAGCAGAAAATTTTTGAACATACTCTAAGTTAAAAACCCAACATCATTCATGAAAACCTCCCTCCTATTCTCCCTTTTCTTGGTCATAAACCTCGCCTTTGCCCAACGCCCCGACTTCTTAAAAAAAGACAGCATTCAATCCTCTTTAGACGGAAACGTGCAGGTGTTTTACTTCGATAAATCTACGGTAACTTCGCCACAACCTTTGGTCGTAGAATTACACTCATGGAGCAATTCGGCCGATTCTCAAAAAGATATGGTAGCGGCGCAAGCCCACGCCAAAGGTTGGAATTACATTTTTCCCAATTTCAGAGGTGTGAACAATCACCCCAAAGCCTGTTGTAGTGAGTTTGTGATTGCTGACATTGACGAGGCCATTGACTGGGCCTTGAAAAACATGAAGGTAGATAAAAAGAAAATCTATATAGTAGGCAACAGCGGTGGAGGCTACGCCACCATGTCCATGTACATGAAGTCACGGCATAACATCGCCTCATTTTCGGCTTGGTCATCTATTTCAGACTTGTCAACTTGGTATGTTGAGTCGGTAGAACGAAAAAACAGGTATGGCCCCGAAATCGTCAAATGCACGGGCGCAGGTGAGGTATTTGATGCCGAAAAAGCCAAAGAACGTTCGCCTTTCTATTGGAAAACACCCCTTAAAAAACGCAAAAAAAGTACCCTACAAATCTACGCAGGCATTCACGACGGCTATACGGGTTCGGTGCCGATTTCACACTCAATTAATTTTTACAATAAACTCCTGACCGACGCCAACGAAAAAGATAAAGCGCTTTACGTTTCAGAAGCTGATGCAGCCACAATGCTCAAAACGCAGACTTTCCCCACGCAAAATCCAGCCAAAACCATAGAGAATCGAGCTATATTGTATCAAAAAACGTCCAAAAAAATCACGTTGACGATTTTTGAAGGAACGCACGAAATTTTGAAGAATGCGGCGTTGGATTTGATACCAAACACCCATAAACATAAATAAGAAAAAGCAGATAGCTGAATTATTAACAAACAATTGATTTAGAATAGGGTTATTTTACGTGACATTTCCCATACCTTTGTTCAGAAAAAATAGGAACAAGAAGCCATGATTTACCCTTATCCAGTCACGATCAGCGTACTGATGGCCGTTTTTAATACGCCATTTGAGTTGGTAAAACGAGCTATTGACTCCGTTTTATGCCAGGATTTTCAAGACTTTGAGTTGATTGTTTTGGACGACGGCAGCGACGAAGTATTGGGACTCAAATTGCTCCAATATTGCCAACTCCACCAAGCGAAAGTAACGTTTTTGCGACACCAAAACTGCGGACAGTCCCAGTCCATCAATCGCGGGGTAAAATTGTGTCATGGAACCTACATCGCCATCATTGACTCCGACGACGAATACAAACCCAATCATTTGTCGGCGTGTTTAAATGAAATGCAGCACACTGATTTAATTTCTTCCTCTACCGAAACCATTGTCGGTAGCGAAGCAGATTACTACGTCCCAGACAAATACGATTATGAAAAAAATATTCACGTGGATGAATGTATCCTTTTTGCGACACTTTTTGGTAAAAAAGAGATATTTGAGCGTCTGTCATTTAAAAATATGTACGCCGCAGATGCTCACTTTTATGCCCAAGCTTCTTTGCTGTATCGAGTCAAAAAAGTGAACCTCCGCACCTACATTTATTACCGAAATATAACTGACAGCGTCACGGCAACGCTTAAACGAAATCAGCTTTTACGAGAACAATCATGATTTGACGAATTTGATTCAGCGATGCTCTTCCCCGATATTTCTCTCCCCACTCCCTGCAATCTCATCTGTGCTACCCTACTCACGGGCGTTTATGATGTCAACCGAAACGAAGCCATTGACGAAGATGATTTTTCACGAATCAAAGACTGGTACGATTCCATCGTGAAGCTTTCACTGAAAGGAGTCATTTTTCACAATACTTTCTCTCAACAAACGGTTGAAACCTATCAAAATGAGCAAATACGCTTTGTGACCGTTGACTACGATAAACAACTGAATGCCAACGTATTTCGGTATCTGATTTATCAAGAATTTCTGCGGAGGCATTCCGATAAAATAGAAAATATTTTTGTCACGGACATTTCGGATGTAGTGGTGGTTCAGAATCCCTTTGTCCAGCCGCTCTTTTTGGCCAACCCCGACACCCTATTTTGTGGCGATGAGCCAGAGACATTGGACAACGAATGGATACAAAACCACTCAACCCATCTCCGAAATTCAATGCGCGGCTTTGCCGATTATGAGCAACAAAACCAAAAAGAAACGCTTCTGAATTGTGGTATCATCGGCGGCCATGTAGAGGTGATGAGGACTCTTATGGACAATTTAGCCTACATCCACCGCACCTACACCGTCCATAATCAAACGCCTTATACCCTCGATATGGGCGCATTTAACTTCGTGGCGCGTACGCAATTTGCTCAACGTTTGCAGCACGGCACTCCCATCAATACACGCTTCAAAGGATATGAGTCCCAACGCACCGATTGCTGGTTTCGGCATAAGTAAAAATACATTGGTACCCAAATAAATAACCCATCGGAGCAGGAAGCCCATTGATTTCGTAAATTGTTATTGGTAGATTTAGGCCAATAACAATTTAGCCAAACTAAACCTGCTCTATTATGAAAAAATGTAGCCTTTACTTCGCTATACTTTTAGTTTTCAGTCATTTATTATTCGCGCAATCTCCAAAACCTCCAACCTCTCCTACCATTGACCCTGCCTTATACGAAGGCATTCAATGGCGGGAATTAGGTCCCTTTCGCGGGGGGCGCTCCTGCACCGCCACAGGGGTACGGGGCAATCCCAACCTGTATTACATGGGAACCGTGGGCGGTGGCGTTTGGCGCACCAACGATGCAGGCCAAACGTGGGGAAATATCACCGACGGTTATTTTGGCGGAACCATCGGTGCCGTTGCCGTGGCCGAAAGCGACCCCAATGTAATTTATGTGGGCGAGGGCGAACAAACCTTACGAAACAACGTAGCTTCGGGGGCGGGCGTATGGAAATCTACCGATGCTGGCACCACTTGGGAAAGCATCGGTTTACTTGATTCCAAACACATTTCACGCATTCGTATTCACCCTAAAAATGCCGATGTGGTCTATGTGGCAGCCATGGGTAACTTGTGGAAACCCAACGAAATGCGGGGTATCTATCGGAGTACCGACGGCGGACAAACCTGGAAAAAAATCTTGTACATCAACGACCAAGCGGGTGCCGCCGATTTGATACTTGACCCCAACAACCCCCGCATTATGTACGCCTCTACCTGGAACATAAAACGTAACGGCTACCGCATGGACAGCGGCGGGCCCGACTCTAAACTCTGGAAAAGTACTGACGGCGGCGATACGTGGGAAAATCTTTCTGGCAAACCGGGAATGCCAAAAGGTACTAACGGCATTATCGGCGTCACTATTTCTCCCAAAAATTCCAATCGCGTATGGGCCATTATCGAAAATCAGGAAGCTCCCGGCGTCTATCGGTCAGACGATGCCGGCAAAACCTGGACACGAATCAACCAAGACCGTGCCTTGCTCCAACGGGCTTGGTATTACTGCCGCATCTATGCCGATTCGCAAAATGAAGATTTAGTCTACGTGCTGAATGTGAGTTACGGTATTTCTAAAGACGGCGGCAAAACCTTTGAATTAAAAAACGCTCCGCACGGCGACCACCACGACCTATGGATTGACCCCGACAACAACAAACGCATGGTGATGGCCGACGACGGCGGTGCTCAGGTTTCCAACGACGGCGGAACTAATTGGACCACCTACCACAACCAACCTACCGCGCAGTTTTATCGCGTCTCGACCGACAATTATTTCCCTTACCGTATTTATGGCGCTCAACAAGATAACTCAAGTGTCAGAATTCCGCACCGCACGGGCGGCAATGCCGTGACTGAAAAAGATTGGGTGGCCTTGTCCATCGGTGAGAGCGCCCACTTAGCGCCCGACCCGTTGAACAGCGAGGTGGTCTATGGCGGTGATTATAAGGGATATATGACCATGCAGGACATTGCTACGGGGCAGGAACGCTCTACCAACGTCTATCCTGACCTGCCGGCCGGTGGGGGTGCCGAGACGATGAAATATCGTTTCAACTGGAATTATCCCGTGTTTTTCAGCCCGCACAATCCTAAGAAACTCTACGCCTGTTCCAACTACCTGCACGTCAGTTACAACGGCGGTGAAAGTTGGGAAGTGGTCAGCCCTGATTTGACGAGAGCCGAGCCCGAAACCATAAAATCGTCGGGCGGGCCCATTACCCAAGACAACACTGGAGCCGAATACTATGCCAATATTTTTGCCGCCGCCGAATCACCCTACACCGAAGGAGAAATCTGGACCTGCTCAGACGACGGATTGGTACACGTATCTACCGATGCGGGGAAAAACTGGAAAAACGTAACACCGCCCATGTCGCCTAAGTTCAACATGGTCAACGCCGTAGAAATCAATCCCTTTGTGAAAGGCGGGGCTTACATTGCTGCCACTTCCTACAAATTCGGTGATTATACCCCCTACATTTATAAAACCTTGGATTACGGTAAAACGTGGACGGTGCTGACCAAAGGCATTCCCAAAGACGAGTTTGTACGCGTGGTACGAGCCGACCCCAAGCGGAAAGGATTGCTGTATGCCGGCACCGAAAAAGGCGTTTGGGTGTCTTTTGATGACGGCGAAAATTGGTTGAAATTACAACTGAATTTACCCCCCGTGCCTATCCACGATTTGGCTATCAAAAATGACAACCTCATTGCCGCCACCCACGGGCGCAGTTTTTGGCTCATTGATGATCTGACGCCTTTACAGCAACTTACCACAGAAACCGCTTCCAAAGAGGTCATTTTATACAAACCTATGTCTTCGTATCGCATGGCGGGAACCAACCGACGGGATGCCCGATTGGCGGGAGAAAACCACCCCAACGGCGTGCTGATTCATTATTTTATCAAAAAAGCCGACGAGAAAGCCGAAGTAAAACTTGAAATTCTGGAAAGTGACGGTGACCTGATCCGTGCGTTCAGCAACAAAGCCAAAGAAAAGTCCGACCAATTGACGGTCAAAGCGGGCGGCGGGCGTTTTGTGTGGGATATGCGCTACCCGGGGTATAAAACATTCCCGGGCATGGTGTTTTACGGTGCGCCCAATCTGGGGCCCAAAGCAGTACCGGGCAAATACCAAGTCAGACTGACCGTGGACGGACAGACCCAAACGCAGGAGTTTGAGATCCTGAAAGACCCGCGCCTCAAAACTACCCCAGAAGATTATCAGGCCCAATTTGATTTTTTGATAAAAGTCCGCAATAAGGTATCGGAAGCCAATGAGGGGGTCATTAACATCCGAAAAATCAAGGAAGATCTGGCCTACTTAAAAAACAAAATGGGCAGCGACGAGAAAAACAAAGACCTGAATGACGCCGTCAAAAAGTTTGAAGAGGAACTCAAAACGATTGAAAATGACATTCACCAAACCAAGAATATGAGCGTACAGGACCCTATCAATTACGGTATCAAAATCAACAACCGCCTCGCCCACCTGATGATGGAACAGGCGCAGGGCGACTACCGCCCCACCAAACAGGGGGAAGAAGTACGGGAGAAAATATCCAAATTGGTGGATGAAGAATTGGTGAAACTAAAAAACTGTGTGGATAGCAACCTGCTGCGCATCAACCAAATGGCGAAAGAGAAAGGTGTGGTGTTTGTGAATTGATTTAGAAAATGAAAGCAAATCGTCCTAATGTTCATTAAGGCAGTACGACGATTTGCTCTGTTACCTGCAGGCAGCGCCTATTGAGTAAAAACTTTCCTAAACCAAATGAAAACTCTAACTTTTACCCTTCTTCTTAGCCTTATCTGGAGTGTTGGCTTTGCCCAAAATGCTCAAGGCAGATTGAGAATTGACAGTTTAAAGCGTCAATTAACTATTGCTAAGCACGATACAAGTCGTGTACTTATTATGGTACAATTATGCAATAGTTACCGTGTTCCACAACCTGATTCCGCCTTGTTTTTGGGACAGCAAACAGTGAAATTGGCGCAAAAAATCCATTTTCCAAAAGGAGAAATTCAGGCTTTGGCTCACATGGGTCGAGTGCAGTTAGATATAGGAAGTTTACCTAAATCATTGGAGATTCAATTTAGGGCTTTACAAATTGCGGAGGACAATCATTTACCAGCAGAAAAAGCTTTGCCACTCGGTTATATTGGCAGTATTTACTTTACATTAGAGAACCATCCGAAAGCAATTAGCTATTACCGACAGGCGATGGTAATTTATGAAGCAAATCATAACTACCCACAGGTGAGTACGCAAAAAATGAATATAGGGAATGCCTTTGAGAAAATAAATCAATTGGATTCGGCACTCTATTATGAACAACAGGCATACGAGGAAATGCTTCGGGCGGGAACCGACATTAACCCCATTATTTTCAGAAACTTGGGAAACATTCAGGCCAAATTGGGCAACAATCGCCTTGCCATGGATTATTATCAAAAGAGCTTACCGCTAAGTATTGGACGAGTCAAAGCGATTGTACTGAATTTAATGGCTAAATTATACCAAAAGGAAAATCAACTTGATTCAAGCATTTATTATGCGCAAAGAGGGCTTGATGAATCCAAATTAACTAATTATAAACAAGGTATTTTAGATGGCAGTACCTTATTGTCCGAATTATACGAAGCCAAAGACCTAATTAAGGCGTTCTCCTATCATAAAATTGCAGCGGCAGCCAAAGACAGCCTGTTTGGCCCCAAACAACTTCAAGCCCTGCAAACCATCGTGGTGGAGGAACAAGTACGTCAGCAGGAAGCCGAAGCCCAACGGGAAGCCGAAAGAGTGGCCTACCAAACACAATTAAGGCAATATGCTTTTTTGGCGGGTTTGGGCGTACTTTTTCTGATTGCGTTCATCCTGTATCGTACCAATAAACAACAAAAGAAAGCCAACCATTTGCTTCATCGCCAAAAGGAAGAAATCAACCTTCAGCGCGACAAAGCCGAAAAAGCCCTGACCGAACTCAAATCCACCCAAGCCCAGCTCATTCAAAAAGAAAAACTCGCCTCTTTGGGCGAACTTACGGCGGGCATCGCCCATGAGATTCAGAATCCTTTAAATTTTGTCAATAATTTCTCTGAACTCTCGGTTGATTTAGCCCAAGAACTCAAAGAAGAAGTAGAAAAACCAAATATTGATAAAGAACTGGTGAGTGATTTGGTAGGTGATTTAGTACAAAACCAAGAAAAAATCAATCACCACGGCAAACGCGCCTCTTCCATCGTCAAAGGCATGTTGGAGCATTCCCGCACCGCCACCGGAGAGCGGCAATTGACTGACATCAACCAATTGGCTGACGAATATTTGCGTCTCGCTTACCATGGTTTAAAAGCCAAAAACCAGGACGGTTCGACGATTCGATTCAATTGTGAGTTAATTACTGATTTTGACCCAAATCTCCCCCAAATTGAAATCATTCCGCAAGATATTGGGCGGGTCTTGTTGAACCTGATCAATAATGCTTTCTACGCCGTCAACGTCGGCAGCGTTCAAAACGCTGCCGACGTTAATTACTCACCAAAAGTTATCGTCCGTTCTCAAACCCTTGATAACCAAATCGTCATTCAAGTCAAAGACAACGGCACAGGTATGTCAAAAGAAGTACAGGCCAAAATCTTTCAGCCCTTTTTCACCACTAAACCCACGGGCGAAGGAACGGGTTTGGGTCTGAGTTTGGCGTATGATATTGTTACCAAAGGGCATGGCGGAATAGTAGAAGTGGAAACGACAGAGGGCGAAGGGACGACGTTTACAGTTAAATTACCTATTTCAACCCATAGCTAATGAATACACGACAATTGACCTACCTTTTATTTGGAGCAATGTGTCTGTCTTTTGTCGCCTATTCCCAGCAATGGGATATGAAAATCAAGGCTTTAAGTACACAATTGACAAATCATCCTACATATCCCGTATATGATTCGCTGCATTTTTTGGTAACCGAACACTACCTGCAATTAACTCCGCAAGAGCGAAGCGGCATCCGAACTCTCCTTGAAAAACAGGCAAAATCGTCCTCCGTAACTCTTTGTACACGCAAAGAAAAAGGGTCAAAAATCACCATCAAAGGCAGGCTATTGGATGTTCATCAAAAACCTATTTCTCGTGCCGGATTGTACATTTTTCACGCAGACAACAAAGGTTACTATGCCCCCACAGACTCTGCGCTGAAAAAAATGAATGAAGCCGATCCACGACTTTTCGGCTTTTTAACGACGGACGAGTTAGGCAATTATTCCTTCCAAACGGTTCGGCCCGCAAGTTATCCTAACAAGTTCAACGGACGGTTTATTCCTCAACACATTCATATAAACTGTACGGCAACGGGGTATAAAAACCTCAACATCCAAATGGTCTTTGAAGATGCCCCCGCTATGAAAGATACGTATTGGCAGGAGTGGGCAAAAAAACAGAAGTATCCGGTCGTCAGGTTACACTACGACAAGGACAATCGTTTGTATGGGATTTGTGATTTGACTCTAAACCGATAGGCATTGAGAAAAACTACATCTATTCTATTAAAAACCAAGGTCGGAGCAGTTCAAAACTACCCCGACCTTGTCATTGTCTTTTTGGCTTCTACATTTCTACGGGCATCACATTATCGTCCGAAATTCGGTCAATCAATTTGTTGTAAGGATCAATCCCCGCTTTTTTCGGCTCCCCTTTTACCGTAAATTCAAGCGTATGCTCGCCGGGAGTAAGCCAGTGCTTTTTGAGATACAGCGGCACTTTTTTCTTCATGCCTTTCGTGTTTTTACCTTCTTCGGCAAAAATACCGATGTCAATATAATCACGTCCTTTGCCGGTACTTATCTCTTTACCCTGCTTATCGTAGTAGAGTTTTTTGCTTTGCACAGTCAACTTCACCTTGTATTCGCCGGCTTTGCCTTTGGTAGCCTCCGCTTTGGTAATGCGGTTTTCATACAAAGCTATTTTTTCAAAACTGTCTTCGGCAAAATACTGCAATGAATCCGGCACTACTTTCCGCAAAGCAGCAAACCACTTGCCCGAAGTCGGATACGGCGGTTTTTCCAGAAACGCATTTTCGTTGGCAAAGTCACTCAGGGCTTTATTCATGTTCTTTTCGCCAATCAGGTCCTGCAAAGCGTAGAGTACCAAGGAGCCTTTGTCGTACCACACATAAGAACGACTGTCGTTTTCGAGAAGTGTTTCTTCAAACTTACTCTCATTGGACCGTCCGCGCAGGTAAGCATCCAGGCAATATTTAAGGCGATTTTGCATCGCATCTTCACCGTATTCCTTCTTCAACACCATCAGCGAGGAATATTCTGCCATCGATTCTGAAATCTGATTGGCACCGCGTGTATAACTCGGACAGATCTGATGTCCCCACCATTGGTGAGCTACCTCATGGGCAGTCACGTAGTAGGCATAGTCGGTATCATTTGGGTCAGAGAAGTCGGCCACCCAACCAAAACTCTCTGTATAAGGCACCGTGTTGGGAAACGACTGCGCAAAGCCCGCATACCTCGGAAACTCAATAATTCGCATTTCACTGTACTGATAGGGCCGATAATTGACGTGATTGTACGCCAAGGCATCTTTTACTCCTTTCATAAAATGGTTTAGATTCTGATCATGTCCGGGATGATGGTAGATGGCAATTTTAATTTCCTTGCCATCGGGCGATTTCCAACTGTCTTTCTTCACCACATAACGAGCCGAGCAAACGTTAAAAAACAAGTCCATCAGCCCTTCCTGTTTATAGTGGAAATAGCGTCGGCCTTTGTCAGTCCATTCTTTTTGAAGGTAGCCGGGCATGATGGCAATTTGATCGGGTTCGGTACTAACTGTGCCTTCAAAGGTAACCAAATCAGCATCGTCGTTAAAAAGCAGGGTACTCAATCCAAAAGCATCGGATTGGGTGGGCAACGTATATTTCTTTTCAGGAAGTCCATACTTTTTGCGATACTTATCCGAGTCAATTTTATCGCCCCCATAGCCCATGGAAGGAAAAATTTGAAGGTCAAAAAAGGTACCGTTTTCGACGATTTCACGGCTTAAACCACTATTCTCAAAACCTCGATTCTCGGCCCGCAAAACAATTTCCATTTTTACGGTGTCGCCGGGCTGAAGCGTTTTGGGAAGACGATAGATTTGGTATTTCAGGTCTTTATCATCCAACACAAGCTTTGGAGCGACATCGTTGATTGTCAATTTTTTGATGTCGGTATGAGCAATGGGACTCCCCATGTTAAGGTGCAGAGAATCAATTGGTTTTTGGCTTTTGTTCACCAACGTAAATACCCCTTTGGCATCGCAAGCCCGTTCACTTGGGAAAAGGTCAATGTTCACCTTTACGTCAATCACCTTGGGCTGAGGAATACGTTCATATTTTTTATATTTCTTTTCGTAATTGGCCCCCAGTTCTCGCCCTTCTTCAATGCCCACGTAGTTGTTCAATATACTTACGTTGTAATAAATATACGAACTTGCACCCAGCCACAACACCGTAAAAAGCGTGAGCCACGCATACGATTTGCCGCTGAGACGCTGTTTCATCAATTGCCAACGGGCTTTGAAAGCATCTTCAGAACCTCGGTTCCAAAACAAATTACCTACCACCAAAAGCAAGGCACCCAACGCCAGCCAGTTGAAATGGAACCAGAAAAGCGGTTTGGCAAAATGACCAAATCCATTCATGTCAGAAATCCGGTAGTTGGGGAAATAGCTAAAAAAGAAGAGATTGTAATTGATTTCAGCAAAACTTTGGATACTGCCCAACATAAACCAAAGGCCAATGGTGAGAATATGACCCAGAAATTTTTGGTTTACCAAAATGTGCATAAAAAAGGCCAACATCGCCAATTCAACGTATTCAGGAAATTCAATCAGGTAGAGATCGGTGAAGTATTTACCAAACTCAAAGTTGAAATACCCTTTGACAATCTGATTCGTTACCCCGCTCAAAATCACCAAATTAGCCAACACAAATCCAACCAGCACAATGGCCAAAAACTTGGAGCCGTACACCATCCAGTTGGGGACAGGCAACGAATCAGAGATAAGATTGTATTTCACCGACTTATCTCGATGAACCACTTCTCCGGTATAGAAAATCAAGATAATGTAGACAAAAAGACCATAATTGAAGTCTTTGACCTCAATCATGTAGTAGGTCAAGGGCAATGAGGGCGTGCCGAAGGTGGGAAAACCGAACCAACCATCCGTAAACAGGAAAAACAACGCCCCAACCATGATGGCAATAAAGTACGGATCACGAATGATCTGTATAAATTCCAACCACGCCTGACTGAACATTTGACGCATAAAAATACTACCCGAATAAATTTTGTCGGCAACGGGTAAATCCGCCAGTGATATACGGGTGGTTGGACGCTCTTCGTCTTTTTGTTTTTTCCCAAGCTTTAAGGAAAGAAACTCCTGAAAACTAAACCGATATAGTACCGCAAAAAAGACCAAAAGTCCCAACCCCATCCATATCAGGCGATTATACAGCAAGTTGCCCGTCAGCGAAGCCGTAAGCGTGTTTTGTTCAAAAGGAGTCCAGTATTTAGTGGCATTGTTGAATGTTGTCAGCCCAAAAGGGTCAATTAAATCCACGAGGTTTTTGTTCTCTAAATCACGGGTCAATACTGTAGAAAGCAGATAAGCGATCAGCAACAAAATCCCTCCCGAATAGATAATAAATACCTTACGGGTAAGGGCTACCAAACTAAAAAACAGACAGCCGGTAAAGAGCATATTTGGCACAACAAACAGCAAATAAGGCTGCAAATGATGCCACAAATTGACGGGAGCAAAACGGTTGGCATTTTCGGCAAGTCCCAGCAGCGGCCCTAAAAAACCCCCGGCCAGGATGCCAACCACCATACCAAAACATACAAACAAAAGTGTGACAAATGACCCCAAAAAACGCCCTAATAAGTAGCCTTTTTCGGTAATGGGAAAACTGAAAAAGTAGTCTTTGGTACCAAATTCCACATCACGGTAGATGGGTACACCCATGATGGCCGAACTTATCAGGCTGGCAAAAATGGAGATAATAATCAGCATCTGAGAGATGGCGTAGGGCGAATTAAGATTGGCTTTTTCGGAAGCCGGACCGCTGCCGTAAATGATGTTCAGAAACATGAACAAAAACAGCAATGCAAAGTACAGGTAGGTCGCTGGGCGCTTGAAGCGATATTTTAATTCAAAAAGGAATATTTCTTTGAACATGGTTGTAGGAATTAAGGGGGTTGAGTATCTTACAATTATTGATAAACAGGCAATAAGTAGTATCTAGCAAAAACTACACCGCCAATCCCACCCGTTTTGTTATTTCGGAGAAATAGACGTCTTCCAAATCAGCAGTGGCAAGTTCAAAACTGCTGAGCGGTTCGTCCGAAATAACCCTGATTTGTGTTTTACCCATTTTCAAAGACGTAGAAATAACCTCATAATTCGTCCGATAATGTTCCAATTCCGCCTTCTCAATCATTTTTTTCCACACCTTACCGCTGATTTCTTTCACCAAATCGTTCGGATTTCCCTGCGCAACCACTTCACCGAGGCAAATAATGGCCATGTCGGAACACAAATTAGTGACATCTTCCACAATGTGAGTGGAAAGAATTACAATCGTATTTTCACCGATTTCAGAAAGAAGGTTATGAAAACGATTCCGCTCAGCAGGGTCGAGCCCGGCGGTCGGTTCATCCACAATGATGAGTTTGGGATTGCCCAATAATGCTTGCGCGATGCCAAAACGTTGTTTCATTCCGCCCGAAAAAGTCCCTAAATTCTTTTTCCTGACTTGAAACAGGTTCACTTTTTGCAACAGCCCTTCCACAATTTCTTTACGTTGTTTGGCATTTTGGATGCCCTTCAAACTTGCAATGTGGTCGAGCATGGTTTCGGCCGTTACTCGTGGATATACCCCGAATTCCTGGGGTAAATAACCCAGCAATTTGCGTACTTCTTCTTTCTGACGAAGCACGTCTAAATCGCCCAGAGTCACGCTGCCGTTATCGGCTTCCTGAAGCGTAGCGATGGTCCGCATGAGCGATGATTTCCCTGCGCCATTAGGTCCAAGCAGTCCAAACATGCCTTGATTGATGGTCAACGATACGCCTTTTAGAGCATGTACTCCATTCGAGTACGTTTTAGAAAGATTGTCAATAATTAATTTCATAAGGTATTGGCTTGATGATAGTTAAGAGGTAATAGTGCAATAAACGAGAAATCGGTTAGTTTTTCATAGAAAGAAGGGTTAAAAATGAGGAATTAATTCGTAGGATTCACAAAATAGACAATTTTACAGAATTCTCATTATCTGTACTTATTTTCTTTTTCCAGCTCCTGCCTAAACGCATTTTGCAGCCGTGGTAAAAATCACCAACACTATTGATTCGTTGATATAAGTTTAATATGTGAAATTCAAAGCCTTATATTTACTTATCTGCCTTATATGGTTCAATAAAATAATTTCACAAAAAGTGTCAGGTAATTAAATTTTCTATTGGAAGTAGGGGGACACTTTCTATCGGTTGTCTTTAAAGCAAAGGCATCAACAATCCGCCTTCTATACAGCTATGAAAATTGTAAGCTTACTTTTGCTCACGGGACTCCTGTGTGCCTTCCGCACCAATGACACTCCCCATCGAACCCATTTTCCCGAACCGCCGCATACGCCCAACCGCTTATTTTACATTCAGCGAAGCAACGATGCGAACACGGTCATGTACGAAGCCAATCTTCGTTCCGACAAAAAATTGAACCCCGAAACACCCCTCAACGTATATTGGATACGGTACGCTGAACGGGGTCAACGCGAAGATCTTTCGGCTTTGCAGTGGCAACTGGCTTATGGGTACAAACACCGAGATTTGGGAACTGCCGCCAATGATGTAGAGATCAATCTGAACGCCTTTAAGAAACGACCGATTTTTGTGGAGAATCACGAAGGGAAGCTTATGGCCTTTACCCAAATAAACGGCGAAAAAGCCGCCTTACAGAAGGTTTTTGTGCAATTAGCCTCCAATGGGCTCATCCCCAAAGTACATTACATCGAATTGTTTGGCTTCGATTATGCCCAAGAAAAAGCCGTTTACGAGCGCATCTTAATTCATTAAGTTCATTTGCTCCCAATTCGTCATCGCACAGGCGGCTCCGCGCAGCGGTGAACTGTGGGCGCCCCCAATTCGTCATTCCAACATTCGTAATTCCCATGACTCCCACGCAGTTTGAACAAGACCTACAGCCGCTATTGCTATACGCTACCCCTTTGATTTTTATCTGTATTGCCCTTGAATATTGGGTAGTACGCCACGACCCGCATCATCACTACGACCACGATGACCTAAAGGCTTCGGTTGGAATTGGTATAGGAAGTTTGATTATCAATGGCTTTTTTAAAGCTTCCATCGTCGGTTTGAGTTTGTTTTGTTACGAAGCCGTTCCCTGGCATTTGCCTACAGCTTGGTGGACGTGGATTCTTGCTTATTTGGGCATCGATATTTGTAATTATTTTGCGCATTACATTGCTCATAAACAACGCATTTGGTAGGCAACCCACGTAACACACCATTCATCTGAGCACTTGAATTTGGCCACTTCTTTCCGAAATTCATGGACGCAGCACATCAAAATCATTTTCTTTTTACCCGTTTGGCTGTCCGGGATTCATCCGGTCGTTACGTTTACCTGCTATCAGATTGATTTGCTGTACCAATTTTGGATACATACCGAGGTCATCCCCAAGTTGCCGCGCTGGTTTGAGTCTATTTTTGTAACACCTTCCCATCACCGCGTGCACCATGGCAAAAATGAAGCCTACCTTGACAAAAACTTTGGGACTACGTTCATCATTTGGGATCGTTTGTTTGGCACGTTTCAGGAAGAAACCGAAAAACCAGTGTATGGCTTAACCAAGCCTGTGGAGTCCAAAAATGTTGTCTATCTGAATTTCCACGAATGGCAGGCTATTTTTCGGGAGGTACGTAAAGCGAAATCAGCACGGGAAGTGACCCAAATATTGTTTGGGCCACCGTAGATTTATTTGAGGCAACAGTCGCTTGGTAAGGTCTAAAATGGTTTTCTTTGCATTTTAATTGAGGTAGACTTTACTATACAACAGCATTACAATGGTTGAATTACTCAAAACCCAAATCGGTCGTTTACGCATTCTTGCCTTTGTGGAAGGGGTTTCCTTTCTGGTGATATTGTTCGTGACAATGCCCCTGAAATACTACGCCAACATGCCGCAACCCAATAAAATATTTGGAATGGCTCACGGCTTGCTGTTTATTCTGTACGTATTGGCCGTTGTTCAAAGCAAAATTGAATACAATTGGCCCTTCAAAAAAACGGCGCTGGCGTTGCTTGCTTCCATCATTCCTTTCGGTACATTTTGGGCCGATGCGAAGTTGTTTCGGGAA